>CAJMRP010000056.1 GCA_905215765.1 uncultured bacterium | reverse complement strand
GCGGCAAGCGCGGCGGCCTTGTCGGCAGCGTCGCCCGCCTGCTCCAGGTACTGGTTGCACTCGGTCACAAAGCCAAAGACGGCACCCATGGCACCAGCGGTGTTAAAGTCGTCGTCCATGCACTCCTTAAAGGCGGCACGAGTCTCAGCGGCCTTGGCGGCAAACGCCTCGGCGGCAGCCGCGTCGGCATCGGCCGTCGCATGGTTCGCGGCCCAGCGCAGGTTCTCGACCGTACCGGCGATACGCGTGAGCGAGTTCTCGGCACCCTCCAGGCGCTCCCAAGAAAAGTCGAGCGGCGAGCGATAGCTCGTCTGCAGCATCAGCAGGCGCAGGGCGGCAGCGGAGTGCTGCTCGAGCACCTCGGCCAGCGTAAAGAAGTTGCCGAGCGATTTGGACATCTTCTCGCCGTCTACCAGCAGCATGCCTGTGTGCATCCAGGTGTTGGAGAAGCCCTGGTGCCAGGCGCAGGTGGCCTGGGCGCACTCGTTCTCGTGATGCGGGAAGGCAAGGTCGGAGCCGCCGCCGTGGATGTCGATCGGAGTGCCCAGGTAGCGATGCACCATGGCGGCGCACTCGGTGTGCCAACCGGGACGGCCCTCGCCCCAGGGGCTCGGCCAGCTGGGCTCGCCGGGCTTGGCGGCCTTCCACAGGGCAAAGTCGAGCGGGTCGTTCTTGTCCTCGTTCTCCTCGATGCGCGCGCCAACCATAAGGTCGTCGATGTTACGGCCCGAGACCTGACCATAGTTGGGATCGCTGCGCACGGCAAAGTACACATCGCCGTTATCGGCAGCATAGGCGTGACCCTGCTCGATCAAGGTCTTGATCATGCCGATCATGGGACCGATCTCTTTGGTCGCACGCGGGCGAATATCGGGATCGAGCACGTTGGCAGCGCGCATGACGCCAATGAACTTATCCGAGAACTCCGTCGCGACCTCGGCGGCCGTACGGCCCTGCTCGTTGGCGCGCTTGATGATCTTGTCGTCGACATCGGTGAGGTTCTGGGCGAACGTGACCTCGTAGCCGCTCGCGATGAGCCAGCGGCGAATCACGTCAAAGCTGATGAACGTGCGGGCGTTGCCGATGTGGATGTTGTCGTAGACCGTGGGGCCGCACACGTACATGCGGACCTTGCCGGACTCGATGGGCTGGAACTCTTCCTTTTTATGGGTAGCGCTGTTGTAGATACGCATTCGTTACTCCTTAACGGTTTTCTGTAGCAGGCAGACGGCCCAGGCGCCGATTCCCTCGCCCTGGCCTTCCCAACCGAGCTTTTCGGTCGTAGTGGCGGCGACGCCCACGTTTTCGACGTCAACGCCCAGGGCATGGGCAAGGTTGGCGCGCATGGCATCGCGGTGCGGGGTGATCTTAGGCTGCTGGCAGGCAATGGTGCAATCGGCATCGACAAACTCGAAGCCCAGCTCGCGCGCATAGTCCATCACGCGAGCGAGCAGCACCATCGAATCGGCACCCTCATAGGCGGGGTCGGTATCGGGGAATAGCTTGCCGATGTCTCCCCCGCGGCAGGCGCCCAGAATGGCGTCGGCCAAGGCGTGCGCGAGCACATCGGCATCCGAGTGGCCCAGCAGGCCGCGCTCGTAGGGAATGTCGACACCGCCGATGATACATCGACGCCCCTCCACCAGACGGTGAACGTCGTAGCCGTGTCCAATGCGCAGGTTACTGAACATGGGGAAGGTCCTCTCCCTCGGCCATGCGGCCAAGCAGAATCGCGGTTACGGGACGCAAGTCCTCGGGCACCGTCACCTTAAGGTTATCGCGCGGGCTCTGGACGCAGCGGACGCGCCCACCCATGCGCTCGACCAGCGACGAATCATCGGTGCCGGTAAAGCCCTCGGCAATGGCTGCAGCGTGGGCGCGCTTCATAGCATCGACGCTAAAGATCTGCGGCGTCTGCGCGGCCCAATAGAGCTCACGCGGCGGCGTCTCGACGATATTGTCGCCATCGACGATCTTGAGCGTGTCGATCGCGGGCTGGCCGCACACGACACCGTCGAGAGCACGGTCGCTCACGAGCACGTCGATAGCGTGGTCGATGGCCTCGGTCGTAATGAGCGGACGAGCGCCATCGTGGATGGCGACATATTCGAAACCCGCCGGCACCGCATGCACGCCGGCACGGGTGGAATCCTGACGGGTATCGCCGGCATCGGCAAAGCTGATGGGCGTGTCATAGTCAAACGGGTCGATGGCCAGGCGGCGCATCTCGGCACGGCGCTCGGCAGGACACACCACCACGATGTGGCCGACCTTGTCGCTCCGATCGAACGCGCGGATGGACCAGCTCATGAGCGGACGGCCTGCCACGTTAACGAGCTGCTTGCCGCCGGGATTTCCAAAGCGCTGGCCGCTGCCGCCGGCAACGACCACGGCGCATACGGGCGCCATTATGCGTTCCCCTGTTTGGTGCCCTTCATGCGGTACAGCGAGTCCGCAAGAATGGCAGGGTTGTTGACGCCAAAGTCGCCCAAGCGCTCCGGATCCTCGCTGATGTCGTCCATGAGCTCCTGCAGCGAGCCATACTCGTCGACGATCTTCTCGGCCACGCCGTCGCGCACGACGGACACGCGCGAAAGCGTGCGCAGGCCCAGCGGTGTCATGACGGAGTCCTCGTCCAGGTCGTCGTAACCCAGAACCGCCGCCACATGCTGCGGGTCGGACAGGTCCTTAGGCGTCATGCGAGCGAGCTCGGCGCGAATCTTCTCGGCGTTTGCCTCGGAGGAATCGCTTGCGTAGTCGCGGATCATCAGGTCGTATTCGGTATCCATGCTGGAGCCCGCGAGCTGCTCGAGCTGCATCTGCACGAGCTTGCCCTGGTTACCCAGCTTGACGATGCAATCCTTAAGCTCGGTCTTTGCCTGTTGCATGATCTCGAAACTCGAGAAGATGCCGGTGATGTCGGCGAGCGTAACGTAGTCGTCGAGCTCAAGGGCCGTCAGGCGCAGCAAGGAGCGATCGAGCGACTGACGGGTGGTCTGAAGCGTGGCGACGAGCTGGTTGACCGAGCTCATGATGGTGGTGACGGGCTGAATCTCGTAGCTCTTGCCGTGAACGTACACGTTAACGACGGCACGGCGAGCCGAAACCGAGATCACGATGGCATCGGTGAGCACCGACATGCGAGCGGCAGTACGGTGACGCATGCCCGTCTCACTCGTGGCGAGCGAGGGATCGGGATTGAGGTGGAAGTTGGCGCGCAGGATCTGGGTGAGGTCGCCATCGATAACGATGGCGCCGTCCATCTTGGAAAGCTCGAACAGGCGGTTCGAGGTAAACGAAATGTTGAGCGGGAAGCCGTCGTTACCGGCGGCGAGCACGTTTTCGGTGTCGCCGACACAGATAAGGGCGCCCAGGTGACCAGCAATGATCATGTCGAGGGCGGTGCGGATCGGCTGGCCAGGTGCCGTCAGGCGAATGGCCTGTTCCATACGCTTTTGCAGCTCGTTCTTATCCAAGGCATCGCTCCCATCGTATACGCTCCATAAACGTCAATAAGTTTCTCACGGTTTGCCCCTGTGACGCCCGCAAAATCCGATGCTTACAGAATGAGCGAACACAGCTGAGAGCCCCAATCCAAATGAGCTGCTTATGTGGTAGCATCGGGATTCGCATAAATGAGGGAGTAGTCGCGTGATCGGGTTCGCCTCCGGTGGCGCGGCAAGTCAACACACTGGCCGATGCGGCCTGGCTTGCCTTAATGAACGAGACTCGTGGCTGTGCGCGCAACGCGTACGCCACGGGTCTTTTTTGTTACTCCCCCAAGAGGTACACGCGGGCCCGCCCGCAGAGAGGGAGCCAGACTATGGGACTCGCAGAGCTCGTATTGCTCGCCGTTGGCCTTTCGATGGACGCCTTTGCCGTTTCCATCTGCAAGGGCCTTGGCATGAAGAAGATCAACCTTAAAGTTGCCGTGGTGCTCGGCTTGTTCTTTGGCGGCTTTCAGGCCGGCATGCCCGTAATCGGATGGGCGCTTGGCAGTCAATTCATGGGCATCATCGGACCTATCGACCATTGGATCGCCTTTATCCTGCTCGCCTTTATCGGCGGCAAAATGTTGTGGGAGGCCTTTACCGAAGACGAGGATGAAGGCGACGGCAAGGATGCCGAAAAGATTGACCTGGGCGAGTACCTGATCCTCGCCATCGCCACCTCGATTGACGCCCTGGCCGTGGGCATCTCGTTCGCCGCGCTCTCGGTTGACATCGTTCCCGCTGTATCGCTTATCGGCATCACAACGTTTATCTTCTCCGTCGCCGGCGTAGCGATCGGCCACACCTTTGGCGCGCGTTACGAAAAACCCGCCACCATCGTGGGCGGCGTCGTGCTCACCCTCATCGGGCTTAAGATCTTGCTTGAGCACCTCGGGATCCTCGCGATATAAAAAACGCCTCTCATAAGCCAACGTCAATGTAGGAGTCTCATGCAGAGTTTTGCATAATGCCTATTCATGCAGACTTTTGCATGTCATACTGATATGCAAAAGTCTGCACGTTAGGAGATCGCCGTGGATACCCTTCCCATCACCACACCGCGCCAAGCTGGCATCTACGTGCGCCAGGCACGCGAGACTCAGGGTCTCACCCGTGCCGCCCTCGCCAAAAAGGCCGGTGTTTCGGAGCGCCTGCTCGCATCGCTCGAGCTGGGAGATGCCACGGGCATTCGGCTCGACAAGCTGTTGACCGTCTTTAACGCACTCGGCATAGGTCTCTTTGCGCAAAGCGATAACGACTCCATCGCATCGCCCTCCGAACATCCGATGACGATAGCGGACCTCCCTATCGCGAACTCGAATGCCCTGCCAAAGCCAAGCGTAGGCAGACGACCCGCTCGACAAGGAACGCCAGCTTTCTATGGTGCCTTGCTGGCCCAAATCGCAGCCGAGCAAGGCCTTTCCGGCACTTCAGACCTCTCCTTTGGCTGTAAGGTTGTGAAATAAATGGCAGAAATGGAGCTTGCGACCCTCATTTGTGGCGAAATCGCCGGCACTCTCCGGCAAGACGAGCATGGACTCTGCAGCTTTGTATACGCCCCAACCTATCGCGGAGCACCGCTATCGTTAACAATGCCGCTTTCCAATCGCACATATGGCCATAACATCGTCCGTCCGTTCCTATTTGGCCTTTTGCCCGACAGCCAAGAGCAGCGTCGCGCTATTGCCGCCGAGCATGACGTTGCATCCAACAACCCCGTCGCCCTCTTGTGCCATATCGGTCTTGACTGCGCGGGGGCCGTTCAGTTTTGTCGAGCCGATCAATTAGATGCCGCCCACGGCAGGGTCTCAGCATACCGCCCGCTTACCAATTCTCAAATCGCTCACAAGCTCAAAGCAATTCGCGATGACGAAAGAGAGACATGGATGGGCTCCAACGAAAGCTGGTCCCTGGGCGGCAACCAAGGCAAATTTGCACTAGCTTGGCATGATGGACAATGGTGCGAATGTCTAGGGTCATCCCCCACTACCCATATCTTCAAAAATGGTGTCGTTGGGTTCAAACATCAGGCCTTAAACGAATTCGTCTGCATGAAAACAGCTCGGCGTGTTGGCATTCCAACTGCCAACGTCTCCTATTGCACATTTGAAGACGAAGCTGCGCTCGTCGTTGAACGGTACGACAGAATGGTCAATAGCAGCGGAAATATCGAAAGGCTGCATCAGGAGGACTTTTGCCAGGCACTCGGTGTATTGCCAACCCAGAAATACACCGCCGACGGAGGACCAACTACACGAGACATCCAAGAACGACTGATTAACACAGTCCCCCACCACATGAATCTTGTGCTTTTTACCTATATGTTGTTCTATAACGCCATTATCGGAGCGCCTGACGCACACGCTAAAAACTACTCGCTCATCCTAGGCAAAGGCACAAACGCGGCGCTCGCACCCATGTACGATGTCGCATCGGGCTTAGCATACGAACGTATGCGGCGAAAAGCGCGCCTCGCCATGAGCGTTGGCGGCGAAAATCGTGTGGGGCGAATCGGTCCAGGCGCTATCCGCCGATACCACGGTATGGGCGATCCCGCGCTGGAGGCGGCGCTTACCGATGCCGGGCTATCCGAGAAGTTTTGCTTTGCGACCATGATGGACCTCGCCTACGAGGTGCCCATTTGCATGGAAGAGGTCATGGACGAATACGCCGACCTGCCCGGCATGGCGGACCTGCGCGAGCATATGCTCGGCCCCGTCCGCGAAAACTGCCAGCGCACCCTCGACCTCATCAGGGCAGAAATGGACTAGATGGCCGTAATTTCGCAATTATCAAACAAAAGAGGGGGGCACCCGTCGCAAACGCTCGAATGCCCCCTCTCGTAATGTCATTTGCAATCCGCTAGCACGTGACTCGGACTGCTACTAGCGCAACCTTTACGCAGCGAGGCGCTTGAGGACGTCGATGAGCAGCTCGTAGAAGCGCTCGGCAGAAGCGAGCTCCATGCTCTCGTCCGGGGTGTGGACATCGGAGAGCGTCGGGCCCACGGCGATGGCGTCCAGGCCGTGCAGGGCCTCGGCAAACAGGCCGCACTCAAGGCCGGCGTGAATGGACTCGATGCGCAGCTCGGAGCCAAAGAGCTCACGATAGCTCTCGACGAAGACGTCGCGGACCGGCGAATGCTCGGCGTAGCTCCAGCCGGGATACTCGAACTCAAACTTGGCGTCGAAGCCCAGGACATCGGCAAGCGTCTGCAGGCGGTCCTTGAACTCGTTCTGCAGCGAGGTGATCGAGGAGCGCGGGGACAGCATGATCTTGACCTCGTCGTCAGAAGTGGCAACCACACCGATGTTGGAGGAAACCTCGACAGAACCGTCGGTGGCGACGTTGCGGCGAATCACGCCGTTAGGGGCAAGACGCAGGGCGCGGATGAGGGCAAGCGCGGACTTCTGGTCCATGGCCTCGACCTCGGCGTCGTCGGCAATCTCGACGGTGCAAGTAAAGCCGGGGTCGAAGACCTCGAGCTCGGCAGTGACGTCGGCGATGATGCCCTTTGCGATCTGGGCCGCGGCCTCGGCGGCAGCGTGGTCGGCGTAGACCAGAACAGCCTTGCACTCACGGTTGATGGCGTTGTCCTTGGTGCCGCCGTTAAAGCTAACGATGGCGGGCTCGCCGGCAACCATCAGGCGGTCGATGATGCGGGCCATGATGAGGTTGCCGTTGCCGCGCTCCAGGTTGATATCGCTGCCGGAGTGGCCGCCCAGCAGGCCGGAGATGTCGAGCGTGAGGGTGCTACCGGTCTTGTGCTCGCGCGCGATCGGGCAGGTGTAGGTAACGACGACGCCGCCGGCGCAGCTGACGGTGGCAACGCCCTCTTCCTCGGAGTCAAGGTTAATCATGGTGCGGGCGCTAATCTGGGACTTGTCGAGCGTCTCGGCGCCGACCAGGCCAGTCTCCTCGTCGGTGGTGAATACGCACTCGAGGGCGGGGTGAACAATCGAATCGTCATCGAGAACAGTGAGCATCAGAGCGACGGCAATACCGTTGTCGGCGCCCATAGTGGTACCGTTAGCGGTGAGGACGCCGTCCTTGACGACCAGGTCGATACCATCAGTCGTAAAGTCGTGCTCAACGGAGCCCAACTTGTCGCACACCATATCGATGTGGCCCTGCAGCATTACGGTCGGGGCATTCTCGGCGCCGGCAGATGCGGGCTTGCGAATGATGACGTTGTAGACCTCGTCCTGATACACATCGAGACCGCGCTCCTTGGCAAACGCGACCAGGAAATCGCTGATGCCTTTCTCGTTGCCAGACCCACGGGGGATCGCGCTGACCTCCTCAAAGAAATGGAACAGCTGGGCGGGCTCGTAGCCGGTAATCTTGTAGTCCATGGTGCCTCCTTGGCGCAACTGGTTAGACAGTAAGACGTGCGACTTGTATATTCCCAGACTTTGCGTGCATAAACCAGTCGAAAACGCCGAGCGCCCTCGCATCATCGGCTAACGGTGGACCGTATAGCGTAACGGTCACAACTTCCGCAGCTCTACAAATCGAGGCGCCCTTTCCGGAGCGCCTCGATTGCGCGTATCAAATTGTCGCCACGCCCTACAGCGCGCCAGAACCGGCTTGCATCATGCCGCCGGGGCCCGAGGTCACGCCGCCGCTCACGGGCGCGGCGTTGCCGGTGTGCGGTGCCGCCGGGGCGGTATCGCCACCGAGCGTGCCCACCGGACGCGGTGCCGGGATCTCGCCCGTGCCGTGGCTAAAGACAAACTTGCCATCGGCCACGTCGCACAGGACGGTATCGCCCTCGCCCCACTCGCCAGCCAGCAGTTCCTCGGACAGCGGATCCTCGATGAGCTTTTGGATAGCGCGGCGCAGCGGACGCGCGCCGTTGGTGAGGTCGGTGCCCTCGGCCACGATCTTGTCGTAGGCCGCATCGGTAAGCTTGATGTTCATGCCGTTTGCGATCAGGCGCTGGCGCAGATCGTCCACCAGCAGGTGCGCGATCTTGGTCAGGTTCTCGCCCGAAAGCTTCTGGAACACCACAATATCGTCGATACGGTTGAGCAGCTCAGGGCGGAACAGGCGCTTGAGCTCGCCCATCGCACGACCCTTGATCTCGCTCGACGTGAGACCCTGCTCGCCGGTGGTGCCAAAGCCAACGCTCGCATCCTGCGCGATCTCGCGGGCGCCCACGTTTGACGTCATGATGATCACCGTATTGCGGAAGTCGACCGTCTTGCCCTGGCTATCGGTCAGACGGCCCTCCTCCAACACCTGCAGCAGGATATTGAAGATGTCGGGGTGCGCCTTCTCGATCTCGTCGAACAGCACGACCGAGTACGGGTGACGGCGAACAGCCTTGGTGAGCTGGCCGCCCTCGTCGTGGCCCACATAGCCCGGGGGGCTACCGATGAGCTTGGAGACCTCGAACTCACTGCCAAACTCCGACATATCGAAGCTGATGAGCGCGTCCTTGCTGCCAAAGAGATACTCGGCGAGCGTCTTAGCGAGCTCGGTCTTGCCTGTGCCGGTGGGACCAAGGAAGATAAAGCTACCACCGGGACGACGCGGGTCCTTGAGCGGCGAGCGGCTGCGGCGCACGGCCTTGGCGACGGCCTCGACGGCCTCGTCCTGGCCGATAATGCGGGTCTTGAGCACGCTTTCGGTCTGCAGCAGGCGACGGCTCTCGCTCTCGGTAAGCGAGGACACCGGCACGCCCGAAGTCACGGACACGATATCGGCGATCTGACTCACATCGATGGTGAGCGGGCTGGCGTCGAGCTCGGCCGTCCAGGCGGCCTTGGCCTCGGCGAGCTCAATCTCGGCGGCCTTCTGCTGCTCGGTGATCTCGGCGGCCTTGTTCATGTCGTCGCTCTCGGTGGCCTCCTGCGCGGCGGCCTTAAGCTCCTCCACGCGATGTTCGGCCTCACGCACCGGCTCGGGTGCGCGATTCGCGGCGATGCGAGCGCGGGCACCGGCCTCGTCAATGAGGTCGATGGCCTTATCGGGCAGGAAGCGATCCTGGATGTAGCGGTTGGAAAGGTTCGCGGCAGCCTCGATAGCACCCTGCGTATAGCGCACATGGTGGTGCTCCTCGTAGCGCGGCTTGAGCGCGGTCAGGATCTTAACCGTGTCCTCGACGCTCGGCTCCTCGACATCGATGGTCTGGAAGCGACGCTCAAAGGCCGGATCCTTGGTGAGGTACTTGCGGAACTCCTCGGCCGTGGTGGCACCAATAATCTGAAAGGCACCGCGCGCAAGTACGGGCTTGAGCATGGAGCTCGCGTCGATGGAGCCCTCGGCAGAACCGGCACCGATGATGGTATGCATCTCGTCAATAAACAGGATAACGTCGTCAGCTTCGGTGGCCTCCTGGATCACGTTCTTGAGGCGCTCCTCGAACTCACCGCGATACTTGGCGCCCGCAACGAGACCCGGCAGGTCGAGCGTCCAGATATTCTGGTTCATGAGGTTCTCGGGCACGTTGCCAGCTGCAATCTGCTGAGCCAGACCCTCGACGATGGCCGTCTTGCCCACGCCGGGGTCGCCCAAGATAAGCGGATTGTTCTTGGTGCGACGCGAAAGGATCTCCATCATACGCTGGACTTCCTTTTCGCGACCAATTACAGGGTCGAGCTCGCCGTCGCGCGCCTTTTGCGTGAGGTTGGTGGCGAACTGCTTGAGCGTGTCGGTGCCGCTCCCCTTTTGCTGCGACGCGTCCGAGCCGCTAAAGAACGGCAGGCCCGCACCGGGACGCCCGGCACCGGCGCCGGCGAGCGGACGCTTCTTATCCTGGTCCTTGGCAGTGAGTTTCTCGATAGCCTTTTTGATGGAGGCGGACGACACACCCAGACGCATGAGGATGTCCATGGCCATGCCGTTGCCCTCTTCGACGATGCCGATCAGCAAGTGCTCGGTCGACACGTAGGTCTGGTTGTTCTCACGCGCCACGCGGAACGAACGCTCCATCACGCTAATGACGAGCGGCGTAAAGGCGAGCTTAGCGGCCTCGGTCTCCTCACTGGGCTCGGGAACGGTGGTCTGGACCTCTTTGAGGGTGTCCATGATGTCGTCGTAGGAGATATCGAGCGAGCGCAGCGCCTCGGCGGCAATGCCCTCGTCCTCCTTGGCAAGCGCGAGCAGCAGATGCTCGGTACCCACCTTATTTGAATGAAGATCGAGCGCCTCCTGCTTGGCCATGGACATGACCTTGCGCGCTCGATCGGTAAATCTATCTAACATGCTCGTTTCCTTACATGAGTTCATCGAAATCAAAACGCCCGCCCGTCGGCGGCGCTTTTGTCTCTTTACCCACAGGTTGTCTATGTTAACAGCTGGAGGAATATCTATAAACCCGGCTCACATGAATGCAGGTTATGACCGCATCGCGGGACTCACCGCGCGATGCGCGACAGGCGCCCCGCAAGAGAAACCCTAGGTGTCTTTCACCACGTCGGGACTCGTCGCACGCGATGCGCGATAGGCATCGGCCTCCTTGGAGACGCGTTCGAGCAGCTCGGATGTATCGACGCCCTCGACTTGCGCGACCGTTTCCACCGTCTGCATGGCGACCGCCCTCAGGTACGCGCACGCGCTGTCCCCCAGCTGCTCGAGGTCTATCTCCTCGCCGCCCTCCCGGGCAAAGCCGACCGCCATCACAAAGCCCATGATGCCCGAGACCAGAAAGCCCACCGCAAAGCTCGAATCTGCCTTGAGCTCTTCTCCGTCGGGGTGGACGATCTCTCTCACGCGGTCGATGATGATCGTATGGATGCCCTGCACGACCTGCTCGGCGGCACCCGCCCTCATGGTGATGACGATGCGCCGCAGCAGGCAGCGGACGTCGCGCCGGTCGAACGCCGAAAGGTCGCCCTCGCTCGAAAAATGCCAGAGGGCATCGGTGATGAGCTCGTTATCCTGCAGCAGCTGGGCTATGGCGATGGCGACGAGTTCATCGAAATCGTGAAAATAGTAGTAAAACGTTCCGCGATTGCACTGGGCGGCGCGGGTCACCTCGCCAACCGACAGCTCGAAGATGCTGTTGTTCTCGATGAGCTCCCAAAACGCCTCGATGATACGGGTGCGTGCATCGGGCGCATCGGCGTCCTTACGCGGTCTCGCCATGCGCCTCACCGCACCCCTGCGCCTTGGCGTTCATGATGAGCATCTGAAGACGGTTCTCCACGTTGGCGAAGCTCACGTCGGGATCGTAGTCGAGCGGCAGGAACTGCGCCGTGGGATACTGCTCCTTGAGCGCATGGATGAGCCCGCGCCCCACGACATGGTTGGGCAGACACCCGAACGGCTGCAGGATCACGAAGTTGCGGCAGCCGCGCTTGGCGTGCTCGAGGATCTCCGCCGGAATCAGCACGCCCTCGCCCGCATCGAACGTATGGTGCAGGATCTTATCGCTCGCGCGCACGAGCTCGGGCATGCGCGTCGGCGGCTCGTAGAGCGGGCTCGCCGCGCCCAGGCGGTCGCAACGGTCGTGCGCGAGCTCGAACAGGTTGTCCGCCGTGGCGTACCAGGCCTTTTCGGGCAGCGACAGGTCGACGTGGAACTCGCGCGACTGCGCATGCTTGTAGAAATAGGTCTTGCGGATCACGTCGGTCATGCGCGCCTCGATGACCTCGAGCCCGTTGTCCTCGAGGTAGCGCTCGATCTCGTGGTTGGCGCCGAGATGGAAATTGAGCAGGTACTCGCCCACGATGAGAACGGTCGGATGCGGGTTCGAGCGGTCGTACGGAACGGCGTCCATGATCGCAAGCGCGCGTTTGAAGCCCGTCGCCTGGCCTCTCAGCCCGGAGCGCTCCATGCCCTCGATAACCTCATCGAGCGCGCGGTCGAACGCAGCGTCCGCCGCGCCCTTCTCGAGCTCGTAGGGACGGATGCGCCTAAGCATGGCCTCGAGGGCATCGATCATGGGAAGACCGTAGGCGATCTGGATGCTCGGGCCAAGGCCGAGCTTGAAGCCCGGATGCGCATTGTGGGCATCGACGTCGTCGTTGGTGAGCACCGGAACATCTTCATAACCGGCATCGTCCAGTGCCTTTCTGAGCAGCGCACCATAATGTGTAAGACGGCAATCCCCTACATATTTTCCCATACCCACTGCTACTTGCTGTCCATCATATTTTCCGCTTCTCAACGCTGCCAGTGCTTCGCCGATAACAATCTGTGCCGGGAAACAGATATCATTATGAACATACTGTTTTCCCAGACGGATGGCATCTTCTCTTCCCACTTCCAATGGTACTGCACGGATACCCTGTCCGGAAAGAGCAGCAGACATAACACGGCAAAATGCATGAGAGGTATTCGGTACCAGTACGATTCGTTCTTTTCTGCACTTTTTTGTAAATTTCACTGGGTACGGATCAGAAAGAGCATGTATTTCCCGATGCATATGAAGTTCCCGGCTCATCTCTACTGTCTCTATAAAGGATCTCACACGAATCTTCAGAGGTCCCTGCACATCACTTTCATCCAGCTTCAGAATCAGCGGCGTCTTTCCTGAGATTTCCTTCATCATACGGATAATCTCATCGGAAAGATATGCGTCATGACCACATCCGAAACTTACAATCTGTACATATTCCAGATGCTCACTTTGCGCACATAAGATAGCAGAAGATAACATTCTAGCATGATAGTTATTTACAATATCCAGACGGCTTTTTGAGAGTTCTGTCTGATTCACTTCTGGCAGGGAATC
>CAJMRP010000055.1 GCA_905215765.1 uncultured bacterium | reverse complement strand
GCGCTCGAGCTATAACACGCGCGCTCGCCGTGGTGCCCAAAAGAAAAGCTCCCCGGTGCCTATGATTATCGGTGGCGTCGTCGCCGTGCTTGCGCTTGTCGCGATCGTTTTCTTTGTCGTGCCGGCCGTCAAGGGCTTCTTTGGCGGTGAGGATGCGAAAGTCGTTGCAGGCCAGCAGGTTACTATCACGATTCCCGATGGTGCCTCGGGTGACAGCATCGCTTCGATTCTCTCTGAGAACCATATCGTCGAAGATCCCAAGGATTATTACGCGGCGGTCAAAAAGCTCAACGCCGACATGTCGCTTAAGCCTGGTACCTACTCGTTCACCACGCTCATGGACGCGACCAAGGTCGTTCAGCAGCTCATGGAAGGCCCCAATGCGGGCTCCGATGCGCTGACTATCCCAGAGGGCCTGACGGTTGACCAGGTCGCCGACCGCGTGGCCAAGGCGTACGACAGTATTTCTAAGGAGGACTTCCTTAACCAGGCTAAGGCGAGCAATTATGTGAATGATTACGCTTTCCTTAAAGACGCCGCGAACGATTCGCTCGAGGGTTTCCTGTTCCCCAAGACGTATTCGCTTGGTAAGGACCCAAGCGCCGATGATGTGATTCGCGCCATGCTTGACCAGTTCAACGCCGAGTATAAGTCGCTTGACTTTGCCAGCTGCGAAGCCAAGATCAAGGAGCGCTATGGCGTGGAGATGTCCGATTACGACATCGTTAACCTTGCCTCGATCGTCGAGCGCGAGGGCCTCAACGCCGACCAGCGCGCGCATGTGGCCTCAGTCTTCTACAACCGTCTGGCGGGCAAGCTCGACGGCCTGCGCTACCTCAATAGCGACGCGACTATGATGTACGTCACCGGCGGCGAGGTTACCGCCGACGACCTGCAGAGCGATAGCCCGTATAACACCTATAAGCACGAGGGCCTGCCGCCCACGCCCATTTGCTCTCCGTCGCTCGAGGCGCTCAAGGCCACCCTTGAGCCGACCGACTCCGACGACCTGTATTTCTACATTTCGCAGGACGAGGAGTATTTCTCGAAGACCTACGAAGAGCATCAACAGTCTTGGAATTGATTATGAGGATTTTTAGCCCCAAACGATATGTTGCCTCGGTCGATCGCATCGACCTCGATACCCTCTGGGCCGACGGTAAGCGCGCCATTCTGCTCGACCGCGACAACACCCTGGTGCCGCGTGATACCGAGCAGGTACCCGCTGCGGTCTCCGCCTGGCTCGAGGCCGCCCATGCTAAGGGCTTTAAGCTGTGCATGGTGTCCAACAACTGGCATCGCGACCAGGTTATGGCGTCGGCGCGCGAGCTGGGGCTCGAGGCCATCAGCCACGCCATGAAGCCCGCCCCGTTTGCCCTGAAGGCCGGTCTTAAGCGTCTGGGCGCCACGGCCGACGAGTCCGTACTGATCGGTGACCAGCTGTACACCGACGTATGGAGCGGAAACTTTGCCGGCGTTGACACTATTCTGGTCAAGCCGCAGGCAACCCAGGACCTGTGGTACACGCAGATCTTCCGCATCTTTGAGCGCCGGGCCCTGCGCGACCTTCCCTGCGAGGAATAGGTTTCGCCATGTCTCAGCACATCAAACACGGCTGCGACCATATCTTCTTTATCGGCTTTTTGGGCGCGGGCAAGTCGACGCTTGCGCGCAATGTGGGCACTATGTTCAAGCGTCGATTCATCGATACCGATCGTTTGGTTGTGCGTCGATGCGGCAAGTCGGTGACCGAGATATTTAAGACCGAGGGCGAGGATCGTTTTCGCGAGCTCGAGACCTCGGCACTCCGTTCGCTTCAGAGCGAGCGCAGCCTGCTGGTATCGTGCGGAGGTGGCATCGTCGAGACGCCGGTGAACATTGAACTGATGCACGAGATGGGTACGTGTGTGTACCTCGAAGGCGACTTTGAGGACTCGTTGCGTCAGATTCGCCGCTCCGATACCCGGCCCGATTTCCGCTCGCCCGAGCATGCTGCGCGCCTGTTTGAGCATCGCCGTCCGCTGTATCGCCAGGCCGCCGATATTACCCTTGATATTCGCAACAAGTCCTTCGAGGACGTTTCCTACCTTTGTGCCGAAATGCTTTTGGAGCGTGGACTGCTATGATTCGCCGTCAACTTATCAATTTCCAAAACCGCAGTGTCGATGTCCGCGTCGGATTGGGCGCGTTCGAGGAACTATCGCGCATGTTTGCCTCGGCTGTGGGCAAGCCTAAGCGCGCGATGGTGGTTTGGAACGGCGCCACATCCGAGCGCTTTGGCGAGGTCGTCGAGCATGCGCTGGTCGACGCCGGTTTTGCCGTGTCGCTGCTCGTCCTCGAGGTTTCGCCTGATGGCGCGGCTCTCGCCGATGCCGATGCCGTCTTTGGCGCCCTGTCGGCTAACGGCATTACCTGCGACGATCTCGTTGTCGCTGTCGGCGATACGGCGACCTGCTCGGTCGTTTGCTGGTGTGCCAATCAGTGGTGCGGTCGCACCGAGTGCGCCTTGTTGCCGACGACGTTCGATGCCATGCTCACGGTCGCGACGACCATGAAGCCGCTCGTCGCCTCGTCGGCGAATGCACTTCCCGCTATCGCGTTCCGTCCCGAGCCGGGCTTGGTCGTGTGTGACCTCGACCTTGTTCGCGAGGCGGACCCCGAGGACCTCAAGCTCGGCTATGTGGTACTTGTTGGCACTATGCTTTCGAGCAGCAAGTCCCGCTGGAACCAGTTTACTGAGACCGTCCCCGAGATTCTCACGGGCGAGGAGGTCGCGCTCGTCAATGCCGTTCAGTGGTCTCAGACTGCCCGCAAGGACGTACTGATGGCCACGAACCCGAGCGCCCGTCATGCGCTCGATTTTGGCAAGACGGGGGAACGTACCCTGCGCGCCTGCTTGGGCGATGCCGCTTCGCAGATCCCTGCCTATCAGCTGTTGTCCGAGGGCATGCGCTTTGAGGCGCGCCTAGCACATGACGCCTGCGACTTCGATATCGATTACGTTTTTGAGGTCGATGACTGCCTGGAGGACTTTGGTATCGAGGAGCTTGCCTTCGACCTGGAGCCCACCGCGTTTATCGAGGAGTTCCGCAAGCAGCAGTTCGCCCGCTCGAACCGCAGTATGTTGCCGCTGCCCGCGGCACTCGGCGCCATTCGTCTAACGAGCGTTGAGGACGAGGTTCTTGAGCGCCATGCTCACGCCTACTTGGCTTCTCGCAAAGAACTTCTCTAAGATTTATTGACATCCATCGTCTTTCGTATCATGTTGAGGGACGGGTTTCCAATCGGTTGCGGTTCGCATGCGATTCCGTCGTTCGGTTGAGACCCGTCCCGCACTTTTTGAGACAATAAGAAAGGAATCTGCATGTCTGAGTTTGCTGCCGGTCCTGCCGGTCGTATCGAACGTGTCCGTGCCCTGATGGTCGAGCGCGGCTACGACGCTATCGTGGTACGCGACGAGGCCAATCTTCGTTGGCTCACGGGCGTGAAGGGCGTCTTCGACTACACCTTCGAGTTCCCGCACGCGGCGTTTATTACGGCTGACCAGTGCCTGTTCCATACCGACTCGCGCTACCTCAACAGCTTTGAGGAGAACACGCCCGCCGGCAGCCCTTGGGTCTACGACATGGACGAGGGCACCATCCCCGGTTGGGTCGCCGGCAAGATCGCAGCCAACAAGTGCCGTGTCTGCGCTGTCGAGGACGACATGCAGATCAACTTCTACCAGGGTATTCAGCGTGGTCTGGAGGACCGTTCCGTCGCCTGCATGTTGCCGCTGATGCACGACGACATTCGCAAGATGCGCGCCATCAAGGACGCCGAGGAGATCGAGCTCATGCGCCATGCGCAGTCGATCACCGATGCCGCCTTCCAGCATATGCTCGGCTTTATTAAGCCCGGTATGACCGAGAAGCAGGTTCGCAACGAGCTCGAGAACTTTATGTTCGCCAACGGCGCCGACAGCCTGGCCTTCGGCTCCATTGTGGCGAGCGGCCCCAACACCGCCAACCCGCATGCCGTGCCGAGTGACCGTGTCATCGAGAAGGGCGACTTCGTCCTCATGGATTACGGCGCGGGCTACTGCGATTATCGTTCCGACATGACGCGCACCGTCGTGATGGGCGAGCCTACCCAGGAGCAGCTCGACCTGTACGCGCTCGTGCGCCGTACGCACGAGGAGTGCGTCGCCGCCATCCATCCGGGCGTCGAGGGCAACGACATTTTCAAGCTTTCCAAGAAGATCATCGGCGATGCCGGCTATGGCGATTACTACAACCATGGCCTGGGCCACGGCGTGGGCATCGACATCCATGAGCTGCCCAACTTCAACCGCAGCAAGAACACTATCGAGGTCGGCTCGGTTATCACCATGGAGCCCGGCGTGTATCTGCCCGGTGTGGGCGGCGTGCGCCTGGAGGACTACGGCGTGGTCACCGAGAACGGCTACGAGCCCTTCACCAAGACCCCTCACGACCTGCACGTCATCGATTGCTAGCCCATTTCGATAGATTTTTGGGGCGGGGCGTCCGGAGTAATTCGGGCGCCCCGCGTTCTCTTTTTATGCGCTCGCTGCAGGCGCCGTCTGCAAGTGTATAATTTCGGTCGTATGTAATTTGGACGCTTGTGCGTTCTGCCCATAACAAGAAAGGTCGCTATGCCTACCATTTCTACCGCCGACTTCAAGAACGGCCTCGGTCTCCGCATTAAGGACAAGGTCTACACCATCGTCGAGTTCCAGCATGTCAAGCCGGGCAAGGGCGGCGCGTTTGTGCGCTACAAGACCCGCGACATCAAGAGCGGCCGCGTCGTCGAGAACACCTGCAACGCCGGCACCAAGTTCGAGAGCGTTATGCTCACCACCCGTGAGTTCCAGTACCTCTACAACGATGGCGCTGACTACATCTTCATGGACAATGAGACCTATGAGCAGGTTCCCGTTCCCGAGGACATGGTGGGCGAGAACTCCAAGTGGCTGCGCGAGAACGACATCTGCCAGCTGCTCTTTGCCGACGATGAGCTCATGGGCGTGACCCCGCCGATGTTCATCGAGACCACCATCGTCCAGACCGACCCGGGCTTTAAGGGCGACACCGTCCAGGGTTCCACCAAGCCGGCCACGATCGACACCGGCGCTGTCATCCAGGTCCCCATGTACCTCAACGAGGGCGAGGTCATCAAGGTTGACACCCGCGACGGCAAGTTCGTCTCCCGCGTCTAGCAACCAACTCTTCTAGGAGGACTCATGCCCCAGGAAATCAAGATTGACGGCATCGGCATTTCGCCCGATGTTCTGACCGCCATCGTCTCGCGCGCCGTGTCGGATGTCGAGGGCATCGCCTCCGTTGGCGTCAAGGACCTTGCCACCAACCTTGTCTCCATGATGCTCTCGTCCAAGGCCCCGGCTTCCGAGCCGGCGGTCGAGGCCGAGGTCATCGGCGACAAGCTCGCACTCACCGTGCGTGTCGTGGTGTTCTTTGGCTATCCGTTCAAGAAACTCGCCGAGGCCGTTCGCGCCGCCGTGGTCGCCGCCATCGATGCTCAGGTGGGCGTCGAGGTCGAGCGCGTTGACGTTTGCATTGACGGCCTCGTTTTCCCCAAGGAGTAACCTTTGAGCCTTAAGGTTTATCGCGGGCGCACGCTTGCCCGCAGTCAGGCGCTGCAGCTGCTGTTCCAGGCCGAGGCCACGGACAGCCCGCTCGAGCGCGTCCTCGAGGGCGATTTCCTGATTTCGAAGGGCCCCCTCGACCCCTATGCGCTGGAGCTTTGCCGCGGTGCCTACGAGCATATCGATCGCATCGATTGTGCCCTTCGAGCCGTCGCCAAGAACTGGGATCTTATGCGCATGCCCGGTGCCGACCGCAACCTGCTGCGTATCGCCGTCTACGAGATGCGCTTCCTCACCGACGAGGAGGTCTCGGACGCCATCGTGATCAACGAGGCCGTCGAGCTTGCCAAGGCCTATGGCACCGATCAGTCCGCGTCGTTCGTCAACGGCGTGCTGGGCAAGATCGCTCGCAGCGAGGAGCTGCCGGGTGAGGACCTGTACCAGGAGTTGCTGGCCGAAGATCGCGCCCGCGAGGAGGCCCAGGCTGCCGAGGCTGCCGCAAAGGTTGCGGTTGCTCAGGCTGAGGCTGGCGTGCTGGCCGAGGATGCGGACGCAGCCGAGGCTGTCATCGACTCCGTCGAGGAGTAGTCATGCCAGAGGGTTCTGTCCGTAACTTCGACGAGATCTCGGACCGCTTGGACCAGATTATCGCTACCGTTCGCTCCAAGGATACCTCCTTGGAGCGTTCGCTCGATTTGTTTGACGAGGCGATTGAGCTGGGCTCCCGCGCGGTCGATATGGTCGACAAGTTTGAGCTTACGCCGCGAGAAGCCGACAAGCTCGAGCAGGAATACGATGAGGATGCGGCAAACGAATCCCAGGATAGCTAGGCCGCATCTCCGGATACGAATGGTTGATGGCATTCATGAAACGCGTGCGTCTTGATGACGAACTGATTTCACAGGGCATCTGCGCCGATCGCGCGGATGCCCTTCGCACTCTTATGGCCGGCTTGGTCTCGAGTGGTGGCGAGCGCTTGACTTCGCCGGGCCTTAAGGTGATCCCGGGGCTGCCGCTGCACGTGAAGGGGCGCATTCCCTATGTTGGCCGCGGCGGTCTTAAGCTCGAAGGCGCGCTTGATGCGTTTGGCATCAATCCGACGGGCATTGCCTGTCTGGATGTTGGCTGCTCTACCGGCGGCTTTACCGATTGTCTGCTCAAGCGCGGAGCTGCGACCGTTGTCTCGGTGGACGTGGGTCGCGCCCAGTTCGATTGGTCGTTGCGTCAGGACGATCGCGTGACGCTGCATGAGCGCACCAACGTGACGCAGCTGCCTGATCTTGGCTATGCCGGCGCCATCGACCTGGCTGTGTGTGATGTCTCGTTTACCAGCATCGCGAACATTATCGATGCGGTACTGGCGTGCCTGGCTCCTACGGGTGCATTCTGCACGCTCGTAAAGCCGCAGTTTGAGGCTCCGGCGGCGCTGGTGGGCGAGGGCGGCATTGTGACCGATCCCGCCGTTCGCCGCGATACACTCGTGGCGGCGGTTGAACTCTTTGCTGCCAAGGGCCTGTTCCCGGTCGATGTGTGCGTGTCACCCATTCATGGTGCCAAGGGCAACGTTGAGTTTTTCCTGTACGGCACGAGATTTGACCCCGGCGACCGCTCGCAAGACGAGCTGCAATCCCAGGTATCGGTTTTGAGCGAGAAAGCTGCAACGCTATGAAGGTCTTTCTGGTTCCCAATTACTACAAGCAAGAGGCGGTCGAGAGCGGCCTGATGCTCGAGCTTTGCCTGACGCGCCAGGGCTATGAGGTCGCATGGGCTGCCGACCAGCGATCCAAGATTCAGAGCACGCCTGATATTGATGGCTCCGATCTGGTCATTACGCTCGGCGGCGACGGTACGCTGCTGCGCGCTGCCCGCATCCTCAACCATCGCGAGATTCCTATCCTCGGTCTTTCCTATGGTCACCTGGGCTTTTTAACTGCTGCGAGCCCCGAGGAGCGCGACATTCTTCAAGTCGTGAGCGACGCACTTTCCGGCGAGCTGCA
The DNA here is from genome assembly GCA_905215765.1 of uncultured bacterium. Lineage (GTDB taxonomy): Bacteria > Actinomycetota > Coriobacteriia > Coriobacteriales > Coriobacteriaceae > Collinsella. The sequence continues at coordinate 5,662 of CAJMRP010000055.1, read as the reverse complement.
CGTGAGCCGTCGCGCCACCATCGCCGCGGATATCGTGTCCGTGCGCGAAGACGGTACGAAGGATGTCGTGCGCACCTTCGCCCTCAACGACATGGCGCTTACGCGCGGCCCCCTGTCCGATATGGTCGAGTTCGACATCACGGTGTCGGGCCACCATATCGATCGACTGCGTGGCGACGGCGTGGTCGTGTCCACGGCGACTGGTTCTACGGGTTACGCGCTCAGTGCCGGTGGCCCCATCGTGAGCCCCGACTATACGGGCATGGTCTGCGTACCCATTGCGCCGCACACCATTCAGGCCCGTGCCTTCTTGACTTCGCCGAGTGATGTCGTCGAAATCTTTATGTCCGATGATCGCCCGAGTGTTCCGGCGATTGCTATCGATGGACAGTTTATTACCTGCGATGGCACCGTTGAGAGCGTGGCTGTGCGCCGCGGGCCCGGAGATGTGCTGCTCCTCGATTACGGCCCCGAGAGCTTCTATAACTCGGTGAGCCGCGTTTTCTACGGAGTCCGTCATGATCGATGAGCTGCAGGTTTCTAACATTGCACTCATTCGCGAGGCGACGCTGGTGCCGAGTGCCGGTATGACTGTCCTGACCGGCGAGACCGGCGCCGGCAAGACCGCGCTGCTCTCGGCCCTCAAGCTTATTTTGGGTGAGCGCGCGGATTCATCGACGGTTCGCGAGGGCGAGGCACTGGCGAGCGTCGAGGCACGCCTGTTTGACGGCCCGCACGACACGGAGGGCTTCACGGTCCAGCGCAGCCTTTCTGCCGAGGGCCGCAGCCGCGTGAAGATTGACGGCCGTATCGCCAGTGTGCGCGAGCTTTCGGAGCGCGTTGGTGTGATGATGGATCTGTGTGGCCAACACGAGCACCAGCGCTTGCTCGATCCGGCGCATCACGTTGCGATGGTCGATGCATGGGCAGGGCGCCCGGCACTCGAGGCGCTGGATGCGTACCGCGCCTGCTTTAAAGCATCGCGCGCTGCTGCTAAGGAGGTTCGACGTGTCGAAGAGGCCTCGCGTGCACAGGGGAGCCGCGTCGAGGAGGCGCGCTTTGCCCTCGAGCGCATCGGCGAGGTCGACCCTAAGCCGGGCGAGTATGAGGAGCTCGAGGAACTGCTGCCGCGCTCCGAACATGCCGAGGTACTGGTTGCCACGGCTAACGATGCCCATGCATCGCTTGCCTCTGAAGGAGGAGCGCTCGATGCCGTGAACAGCGCTGTGGCAGAGCTTTCCCGCATGGCTACCGTCGATCGCAAACTGGGCGACATTGCCGATGCGCTTTCGGATGCCTGCATCTCCCTTGAGGATTGCGCGAACGAGCTTCGTTCCTATCGCGATGGCGTCGCCTTCGACCCGCGCGAGCTCGCTCGCATGCGTGAGCGGTACTCCGACCTTAAGGGCCTGTTGCGTCAGTGGGGTCCCACCATGGACGATGTTTTTGCCATGCGCGATCGCTCGCAAGAACTGCTGTCTCTGGTCGATGATGGCGATGAGCAGATCAAGAAGGCGCGTGAAGCGCTTGGCGCAGCGGAGCATGAACTGTTTGCCGCCGCCAAGGCGCTTAAGCGTGCACGCAATACGGCGGCCCCGCGTTTTTGTCACGAGGTTGGCCGTCAGATGGCGCGCCTGGAGATGGGCGGTGCTGAGCTGGTCTGGGAGTCCCGCGATCTCCCTCGCGCTGAGTGGACACCCGCGGGTCCCTCGAGCTATGAGCTGCTGTATCGCAGCGGCGCCGGCTTGACACCTCGTCCCTTGCGCCGCATTGCGTCGGGCGGCGAGCTGAGCCGCGTCATGCTGGCGAGCAAGGTTGTCCTCGGCAATGCGGACGGCGTCGACACTCTGGTATTCGACGAGGTCGATGCCGGTGTCGGCGGCTCTACGGCTCGTGCTCTTGCTGGTGTGCTGGCCGATCTTGCCGCTACGCATCAGGTGATTGTCGTAACCCACTTGGCGCAGGTCGCCGTCATGGCTGACAAGCACTATGTTGTCAGCAAGGAACCGGGCGATGTTCCCCAGACGCATTTGGACGAGGTAACCGGCGAAGCGCGTACCGCCGAGATCGCCCGCATGTTGAGCGGCGATCAGTCCGAGGCAAGCCTGGCGCACGCCAAGCAGATGCTCGAAGAAGCTCGAGGTTAGGTCGTATCAGCGGTGTTGGTGGGACAAAATAGACTGAAATTTTTGTCCCACTACGCGTTTTACTCAACGACCTTATCCGGCTGGATGAGCTCCTCGTAGTAGCTGATATGCTCGCGAGCGTCTTCAATCTCGGGCAGCAGGAAGTTGTAGATGACTTCGATGATCATCGTGGCGCTGATCTTAGAGAACGCAAAGTCGCCTGTCGTCAGCAGCGCTTCGTGGTTGACGGTATTAAAAGTGTAGTCTCCCAGGCGCGCGAGTGGGGATTTGCTGTCACTGCTGATGACGACTACGGTTGCGCCGCAGTTGCGAGCCGCTTTTGCCATGCGATTCAAACGACGCGACTTGCCTGAGTTCGAAATCAGCACGATAACGTCACCCGGGCGTAACGTGAGTGCAAAGCCGATTGATGTCTCGCTAATGGTGCTCGCCATGCAGCGCAGGCCCAGCTGCGAAAACTTAAACGTCGCATCGAGCGCGACCGCGTTCGTATTGCCCACAGCCGCAAACTCAATAACCCCTGCATGCTTAAGGGCATGCACAACAGCCGCCAGCGTATCGTGGTCGATCCCGTCGATAGTCGCATTAAGCTCGCTCACCTTGGCAGCCAGGATGTTCTTGAGGCTCTGCTCCATATTGTCGAGCGAGACCTCGTCGGTCAGGCCCTCGTTGCGCTGGCTTTCCAAATCCCTCGCCAACGAAAACTGAAAGCTGCGGAAGCTGCCAAACCCAAGCTTGCGGCAGAAGCGCGAAACGGTCGCCTCGGACGTGGCAGCGGCGCGCGAGAGCTGAGCGGCCGTGAGGCGTGGCGCCTCGGACTGGTGCTCCAATATATAGTCGACAATGCGCTGCTCGGACTCGCTGTATCCCTGATGGGTGCTAATGAGGGAAAGTGCGCTCTTGCTACTATCGGTCATGGATGGCTCCTGGTTGGCATGAAAATCTAGCTTGATTTGCAATGCCATAGTATACGGGCATTTTCAATTACAAGATACACCTTGCCGTTTCAAGTGTTGATGGTAAACTTTCACTTACCGTTTACGGTTATGAAAGAACCTTTCACCGGAGATTTGCACCTTAGCTCTTCTCACGCGGACGGTAGGTTGGTATCTTTCAGTTGTGGAAAAACGCGCATCGAAGCGCGTGTAGGGGAGCGCCCGCGGGCGCTGTACTCAAGAAGGAGGGACACATGGCTAAGTTTGACATCATCGCCGCGACCGGTTGCCCGACCGGCATTGCGCACACCTTCATGGCGAAGGAGGCGCTGGAGAAGGCAGCTGCCGAGCGCGGTCTGACCATTAAGGTCGAGACTCATGGCCAGGTCGGTGTCGAGAACGAGCTCACCAAGATTGAGATCGCTGGTGCCAAGGCCGTCGTCGTCGCAGCCGACAAGGATGTCCAGGCTGAGCGTTTCGCCGGTAAGCCCATGGTTTCCGTTGGTGTTTCCAAGGCCCTGTCCGTTGAGGCCGCCGGTAAGCTGATTGACCGCGCGCTCGCCGCCAAGGGCGACAGCACGGTTGCAGCCGCTGCCGATGTCGAGGATGAGGTCGAGGAGAAGGAGTCCATCGGCCACGTCATCTACAAGCACCTCATGAACGGCGTCAGCCATATGCTGGTCTTCGTTGTTGCTGGTGGTGTTCTGACCGCCGTTTCGTTCCTGTGGGGCATTACGTCCTTCGATTCGACGGCGTCTGACTACAACAGCTTTGCTGCGATGCTCAAGATCATCGGCGGCATCGCCATGAACCTCATGGTTCCGGTGCTTTCCGCCTATATTGCCGAGTCCATCGGCAAGCGCCCGGCGCTCGTCCCCGGTTTTGTTGCCGGTATGATCGCCATCCAGGGCCTGCCTGTTAACGCCGAGACCGGCATGATCGACGCCGGTGGCGCCGGCGTGGGCTTCGGCTTCCTGGGCGGCATCGTCGGTGGCTTCCTCGCCGGCTATGTCATCCTGCTGCTCGAGAAGGTCTTTGCCGGTCTGCCCAAGAACCTGGACGGCCTCAAGGCTATCTTCCTGTACCCGCTGTTCTCGACGGCTATCGTCGGCCTGGTCATGCTCGGCATTTCCGGCCCCATGGCTGCCATCAACACCGCCATGATGGACTTCCTCAAGGGCCTGTCCGCCTCTGGCGCCGTTGTCCTGGGTCTTGCCATTGGCTGCATGTGCGCCTTTGACATGGGCGGCCCGGTCAACAAGGCTGCTTATGTCACCGGTACCGCTATGCTCACCGAGGCTCTGGCTGCTGGTGTTGGCACCGATACCTACAACTTCGGCACCAACTTCATGGCTGCCGTCTCCGCCGCCTGCATCGTTCCGCCGCTGATCACCACCTTTGCCGTCGTTGTCGGCAAGAAGTACTTCAGCCAGGAGGATCACGACGCCGGTGTCGTCAACCTCATCCTTGGTTGCACCCACATCACCGAGGGCGCCATTCCGTTCATGACCAAGAACATCTGGCCTGTCATGCCCATCATGATGCTCGGTTCCTCTATCGCTTCGATCCTGACCATTATGTTCAACGTTCACGATCCGGCGCCTCACGGTGGCTTCCTGGTCCTGCCCGTTGTCGAGAACGGTCCGCTTTGGGTCCTCGCGATCCTCATCGGCGCTGTTGTCGGTGGCATCCTGTTCGTGGCCTTCAAGAAGTACGACTTCGAGAAGAACCAGAAGGCCGCTCCTGCAGCCAAGCCGGTTGAGGCCCCCAAGGCCGCTGCCGTCGAGGCCCCCAAGGCCGAGACCGCCGACTTCGTGAAGGTCGAGAATGTCTTTGTCGCCGAGGACTTCGCTTCTCGCGACGAGGCTCTGAGCTTCGTTTCCAACCAGGCTGTCAAGGCCGGTATCGCCAGCGACGCCGACGCCGTGATGAACGCCTTCCTGGCCCGCGAGGCCGAGGGCACCACGGGCATGATGGAGGGCTTCGCCATCCCGCATGCCAAGTCCGACGCCATTACCGAGGCTGCCGTCATCGTCGTCAAGGACGAGTCTGGCGTGACCGGTTGGGACACCATGGACGGCGCTCCCGTCAACGTGGCTATCGCCCTGCTCATCCCCGGTGCCCAGGCCGGCACTACGCACCTCAAGATCCTGTCCAAGGTCGCCGAGGCGCTCATGGACGAGGACTTCCGTGCCACCGTCAAGGGTTCCACCGACGCCGCCGAGATCGCCAAGACGATCAACGCCCGCTTGGTCTAATTCCACGGTACGCGAATAACATCGCCCTCTGTACAAAAGGCGAGGACTCCACCAGGAGCCCCCGCCTTTTTCTATCCCTCCCATAAGTTGCGGTGAAATAGGGACTGTTTAAACGATTCAACCCCAAATTCAGTCCCTATTTCACCGCAACTTATAAAAGGGCATAGAGGGGGCCGCCTATCGAGTCCTTGTCGCGAACAGATCATCAGCCAGAATTCCTTTCAGCCGACATTACTTTGGACCGACTGAGTTTCCGCAGCTTGCTCGCCCACAGGGGCCCGCGCGCGGCCTGTGAGATTTATCGCGAGTTCCGCACGAGCCA
>CAJMRP010000054.1 GCA_905215765.1 uncultured bacterium | reverse complement strand
ATACTCATGGAAAACCTCCCATTTCCCGATGTCCAAGAAATGGGAGGCAGTTCACTGTCCCCTTTGTGGTGGTTTTGCTGCTAGATGGCAGATAGGATGTCGGTCAGGCTGTCGATGACAACGTCGGCGGCGGACTGGTCCAGGTTGACGCCCTCGTGCGGACGCAGTGCCAGGACGCGAGCGCCGGAGCGCTTGCCGGCCTCGATACCCAAAGGCGAGTCCTCGATAACCAGGCACTCGGCAGGCTCCACCCCCAGCGCCTCCATGGCACGCAGGTAGATCTCGGGGTCGGGCTTAAACGCACTGCACTCGTGGCCGCTGATGGTGTAGTCCAGCACGTCGGCGATACCGGCAATCTCCACCAGCTCGTCAATGAGCTCGCGATAGGACGAGCTCGCGATGGCACACTTCACGCCGCGCTCGTGCAGCTCACGCATCACCGGCTCCGTCTGCTCGTTGAGCAGCTCGGCATACGGAACGGGATGGTCCGGGCTATAGACCTGCTTGTACTCCACGCGCAGACGCTCGCGCAGCTCAACATCGTCGGGCACCAGCGCCTCCCAAATGGCAGGCTCGTTAGACCCCGAAAGATCGGGAATCTCATCAAAGTGGAACCCCTTCTCTTCCATAAACGCCACGCGGCGGCGGTTGTAGAACCACTCGGTATCGACCAGCACACCGTCCATGTCAAACAGCACTGCCTTGATCATACGCATCTCCTCCCACCTGCCAAAAAGGGACAGGTTTATTTTGGTAGGTTTTATCTGGGGTTTTATGGGGCGACGAACACGCCCTCCCCAGAGCAAAAAAGGGGACGGGGCGCAAACCCCATCCCCTCTCAATCAACCCGTAAGGTCTACTTACTTGTGATTAGTAGGAAAGCTTCCACATGTAGCGACGCATGGTCAGCGGGTGCTGACGGGCCTCGGCGATCTGGTTGCCGTACTCGCGCATAACGGCGAGGTGCAGCAGCGGGTTGAAGTAGGTGACGACGCTCGCGGGCACGGCGTCGGCCAGGCCGTAGTCCTTGGAGTCGATCAGAGCGACCTTGGCGCCCATGCGCTTAAGGAAGGTGAGGGCGCGGGCGTCCATCGGACGGGTAGCGCCATCGGACATGAAGAAGACGTAGGGCTTACCCTCGGTGGAAACCTCGAACGGGCCGTGGAAGTACTCGCCGGTGTTGTAGGCGGCGGCGTCGATCCACTGCATCTCGGTGAACAGGAAGGCAGCGTGAGAATAAGCCATCTTCTCGGAGGCACCGGAAGCCATGAAGTAGATCATCTTGTCGTCCTTGAAGTCCTCGGCGAACTTCTTGGCGAGTTTCTTGCAGGACTGAGCGGCGTTCTCGCAGAGCTCGAAGACGTTGGTGAGGCCGGTGATCATGTCCTCGTAGTGGTCATAACCCTCGGTCTGCTGAAGGATCTCGACAGCAAGAGCGATGGCATAGCCAGGCTTCTCGCACTTGGCAGCGAAGTTGGCGTGGAAGCCGTGAACGATGACGTAGTCAGCGTCGACGGTCAGAGCGGAGCCAGCCTTGTTGGTGAGGGAGACGACCGGGCAGTTGTGCTTCTTGGCGGTCTTGTTGGCCTCGACGGTCTCGGGCGTGGAGCCACCGAGGGAGCAGGTGATCACGAAGGTGTGCTCGTTGACCCAGGAAGGCGTGTCGTAGTTGAACTCGTTAGCAGTGAAGATCTGAACGTTCAGCTTGTCCGTGTTGTTGGCCAGGAAGTACTTGGCGGGGTAAAGGTCGGACATGGAAGCACCGCAGCCGACGAAAGCGACGCTGTGGATCTCGTGGTTGGACAGGACGTCAGCGACGATCTGCTTAGGGAGGTTAAGGTCGATCTCGTACATCTGACACATTCCTTTCAATTTTTGCGGCGCCACATTGCCGGGCGCTCGCAGGGTTACCGTGGTTTGGACCGAGTCGCCGGCCCGTTGAGGATGCGACAAAGGGACTGTCCCATTGTCGCATTTTGGGGATGGAAGCCTGCCTGGGGTATGGGATGCCAGGCAGGCTCCCCGGGGAAAGCGATTAGACGCTTGGTCGCGACTAGGCCAGGATGCCGGCCGCGGAGAGGGCGATGCCGCCCACGATGGCGATCACGAGAAGCCAACCGGTGTTGACATTCTTCTTGATGAGCCAGTACATAAGGCCGGTGAGGCCGAGGGAGATCATCTGGGGCATCATGCCATCCAGGATGTCCTGGATCACGACGGTGCCGTCAGCGAACTGCAGCGGGGTGGTGGCGCCGATCAGCGTGGCGATCATGCCGCCCACGGACATAAGACCCACGATGCCGCAGACATACATGAGCTTCTCCATGAGGTCGCCGCCCTGAAGCTTGCTCAGGTACTCGTGGCCGCCCTGATAGCCCATCTTGGCTGCGAACCAAGTAATCAGCACGGAGGGGACGATGGAGATGAGAAGGGCCAGGATCGGGCCCATGATGGAGCCCTGCTGAGCCAGCTGAACGCCCAAGCCAAAGGCGATAACGCGGATGGTGCCCTGGAAGAAGGAGTCACCGATGCCGGAAAGCGGGCCCATAAGGGAGGTCTTGACCGCGTTAATCGAATCGGGGTTGAAGTTCTCGGGATCCTTGGCGTACTCCTCCTCCATGGAGGCGGCGAGGCCCAGGATGAAAGCGCTCGTCTGCGGGGTGCAGTTGTAGAACGCCATGTGACGGTGGTAAGCCTCTTTCTTAGCAGCAAGCTGCTTGGGGTCGGACTCGTCCGGATAGAGGCGATCGAGCGTGGGAACCATACCGTAGAGGAAGCCCATGTTCATCTGACGCTCGTAGTTCCAAGAGGCCTGGATGGCCCAGGAGCGCCAGAAGAACTGGCTGACCTTCTTGTTCAGGGACACGTCCTTGGTTGCGGTTGCCATAGTGTGTTCCTCCTTAGTCTTCGTCGTCTTCGAGCGGATCGTAGTCGGAATCGACACCGGCGGCTGCATGGGAACCGTTGAACTTGAAGCCCATGAAGACGACAGCCAGGCACACACCGATCAGAGCGACCGCGATGACGGACAGGTTGAGGTAAGCGGCGAGCAGGAAACCGATGAACAGGAACGGAGTCATACCCTTCTTGATCATCATGGTGAGCAGCAGGGCCAAGCCGTAGGCGGTCATGATCTTGGTCGAAACGTTAAGACCAGTGGACAGCCACTCGGGAACCATGTTGACGATGGCCTGAACCAGGTCGGTGCCAACAAAGACGGCGAGGAAGATCGGCAGGAAGTACATGATGGCGTACAAACCGGAACCGGCGCAGATGTGCATACGGTAGGCGGTCTTGAACTTTCCGTTATCAATCGCGTTATCTGCCACATGGGTGAGGACGGCGATGATGGAACGGAACACGATGCCGAGGAGCTGACCCAGGACGGCGACCGGGATGGCGATCGTCATGGCGGTCTCGGCGGAAGCATCGGTCAGGCACGCAAAGGCAGCGGCCACGATGCCGCCCAGGACCATATCGGGCGGAACGGCGGCGCCGACCTGCACCAGGCCCATGGACACGAGCTCGACGGCGGCACCGACGGCAAGACCGGTGGGCACATCGCCCAGCAGCAGACCGACGAGCGTAGCGCCAACGAGGGGCTGCTCGAAGTTAAGACGACCGAGCAGGCGGGAGTCCCACATGCAGAACACGCCGACGAGGCCGACGAGCACCGCACTGATGAACGTATTCATACCCTTCTCCTTTCAGTCAGGCAAAAGCCTGGTTGATTACAGCTTGGCGTCGATGTCGACGCTCTGATACGTAGGGGTCTGCTGGACGTAGAGCTTGATGCCCATGTCGAGCAGCTGGTTGACGTCGGCCTTCTGGGTGGCGTCGAAGAAGACGGAGCTGTCCTTGCCGCCAATCTGATCGGCACCGTCGTGGTTGGCGGTGGCGCCCAGGTTGATGGCGTCGAGCTTGTAGCCCTGGCAGAACTGCAGCATCTCGGCAGTGTTGCCAAAGACGAACATGACGCGCTCGCCGAGGGTGTTGAGCTTGTCCATCTTGGCGAGGGCACGCTCGACGGTGAAGACGTTCAGGCGCACGCCCTGGGGCTTGGCCAGCTTAAGAGCGCCCTTCTTGATGTCATCGTTGGCGGCAGCGTTGTCGACGACGATGATGCGCTCGGCCTGAACCTTGGTAGTCCAGGTAAAGACGACCTGGCCGTGCAGCAGACGGTAGTCAAGACGTGCGAGGACGATCTTGGCGGGACCGGAGCTGTGACGGGACGTCTTGGCCTTCTTGGCGGGAGCCGCGGCGACCTCGACCGGTGCGTTGGGGTTGGTCAGACCGGTGCGGGCCTCGTTGATGAGGGCCGCGAGCTCGGCACCCTTGATGGGGGCGGGGCTCATAGCGAGCGTCAGCGCCAGCGGAATATTGAAACCGCTGACAACCGTGAACTTCGTGCCGTTCTTGGAAAGCTCGACCATGTTGTTGTTGACCGAGCTGCCGAGCATATCGGTCAACACATAGACGGTGTCGTCCGCGTTGAACGTGGCGATCATAGCCTCAACCTTATTGGTGATGGGCTCCTTGTCGTCGCGAGCAAGCGACACGACGTGGACGTTCGACACGTCGCCGAGAACCATCTCGAGCGTGTCTTTGGCGCCTGCGGCCAGGCCGCCATGAGATGCGAGAATGATCTGATTCATCTTGCCTCCTCCTTTTCGTTATGGTCATTATAACGTCTTATACGTTGCTTATATTGCTAATTAGTATAAAGACCGTTCGCGGGTGAAAATCGACCGTTGACGGGTTTAACGTACTCGAAACGTTTGGCTAGGTAGGCCGGCGCTAGCTGGATAACCCCAGGTCAGACCCTGCGCGCAATCCCCTATCGCACGAAGTACCAGGGGCTTTCCTGTACGGTGGGTTCCAGCGCAATGCCGGTGCGTTCCTTAAACAGATCCATGTCCTGAGATTTTTCGGTCCACCACGCGTTGGGCTTAAAGGTCATGCTCTCAATGACATGACCGACAAACACACTGTTGCGCAGCTTGGAGAAGTCGGTGTTCATAATCAGGATGGACGCGAGCACCAGCACGATGCCCAGGACTTTAATCGCGCCGGCGGGCTCGGCGTAGACACCAATGCCCACCAGTACGGTGACGACCGTCTCGAATGACATTACGACGGGAACTTTCGACGTCTCGAGCCCCATGGACAGACCCTGCATATATAAGACATAGGCCACGGCTGTAGGGATGAGTCCAAAACCAAAGAACAGCAGCAGCAGCTGTGGCGACATTGCCGCGGCGACATCTGGCCACGGAGCCGCGATAGCCGCCATAACCGCACCGCCAAAAACAAGGCCCCAAAACGTGACAGCCAGCGAGTGGACCGTCTTGGTTGCTATCCGGCTAAACACCGCGAGCGACGCGCCACAAAAGCCCGCGATCACGCCCGACGTGACGCCCCAAACCGAAAAATGGAAACCGGAAAGGTCGCCATTGGTCACTGCAAGTACACAGCCACCGATATTAAAAGCGATGGCAACGAGCTTGTTGGGAGTCACATCCTCGCGATAAAGCACGCGGCCGAGCATGACGCCAAACACCGGCGAGGTGTAGAGCAGCACCGAGGCCGTGGACATGCCCACCTCGCCCATGCACTCGTAATAAAGCGTGTTAGCGGTGGCGAGGCCGATAATGCCAAGAAGCGCACAGGGAACAAGCTCTTTAGGACTTGCCTTGAACAGTGCCAGGGGACCCGATGCTTTTCCCTCACGATCGCCTCCCTGGCAACCCATGAACGCCAAGACCGGAGCCATTAAGACGGCACCCGACAACAGGCGAAAGGCCGCCATGCTCTGAGACGAAACGCCCATGGCCGAGATGCCGTTTACAAAGATTCCGATGCTGCCCCACATAAGCGCGGCGATCAGCACCAGCACATAGCCCAGATTGCTTTTCTTCAACGCAGCCTCCTCGGTATTGTTTCCAATATGTTTCATACTACGTTATAGTCGTTATATACATTTTTCAAGACACAAATCGGCGAGCGGAAAAATCTGCTCTACCGCTACAACCCATTGGTGCAAGGGGGTCAGGTTCATATGCGCCAACTTGGTGCAAAGTAACCTGTCCCCAATGACTAGGACTGTCCCCAAGTGCCGAACGTCTCCAAGTGCCGCATCTGGGCCAAGGCGACGCCGATGCTTTGGCAACGCCAGCGAAAACCCACCTGAGCGAGCAAGGTGCCTTGAAGCGAAGCGGCATTGACCTTCTGGTCATGCCGCTGAAGCTGAAAGGCAGATTGCCGCTCAGGTGGGTTTGCAGCGTCGAGCCGTTACGGCGTTTGGTAAAACGCCGTAACTAATAATCCAGCTTCCACATGTAGCGGCGCGTCATGTAGTCCTTGTGAGTAACGGCAGAGAGTGCACGCATATACACGTTGTTGAGGATCGGGGCAAAGATCAGGTGGTTGAAGTACTCGCTCACGCTGTCCTTGATGTCGTTGAGGCCGAGCTCCTTGGCGTCAAGCTGATAGACGCGCTCGCCACCGTACTGGTTGACGAAGCGGATGCCGCGCTCGTCGTTGCAGCGGCTGCGGCCGACGCTGATGAGCTGGAACAGCGAGGTACGCTTGTCCAGGATCTCGAAGGGACCGTGGAAGAAGTCGCAGGTGTTGATGGTGCAGGAGTCAATCTGCAGCATCTCCTGCACGTTGCAGATGCTAAAGACGTAAGCGGCACCAAAGAGCGGACCCTGAGCCATGACGTTGATGCAGGGCTTGTCGGCGTTCTGCTCGGCCCACTTGGCAGCAAGCGGACGGGTGTACTCGACGGCCTTGCGATAGATGGGGTCGACCAAGTCGAACGCGGCCATAGCGGTCTCGTACTCGGCATAGCCCTCGGTCTGCTGCGTAAGCTCCATGGCGATCATGGTCACGACGGCGGAGTTGGTGCGGCCCATGCAGGACTCGTCGACGGCCAAGCTGTCGTACTGGATCTTGTAGTCGCAGACCTCGGTGAGGCCGGACTCGTCAACATAGATGGCGATGGTGCTGGCGCCGTGGTCCTTGGCGACCTGGGCGGCGACGATGGTCTCCTTGGTGCCGCGCATGGACACGACGACGGCCAGGGTGTTCTCGTTAACGTAGGCGGGGGTTGCGTGCACGAACTCGTTGCTGGTGTAGCTGGAGCTCACGACCTGCGTGGCCTCGTGCTCCATAAAGTACTGGGCAGGATAGTTGCCGCCGTTGGATCCGCCGGCGCCAATCCACACGACGCGCTTGATGCCGCCCTTGTCTGCCTTGTCAGCCAAAACCTGGGAGACGACATCCTTAACCTGTTCCTGAGTAGTCATCGTGCATCAGCCTTTCTTCTCATTTGATGCTCTCGATGGCATACAAGTTACATACATGTTTTGGTTATGTCGACTAGTTGTATGCTATATTTGACTTAGAAATTCTGCTAGTAAGGTTTTCGACTTCTCGTTACCAGCAGTTTTGTTGTTGTATTGAATACATGCTTGATTAGACTCTCATACAAGTTAGATACAGGTTGATCACATGAACGCTTCGTCTAAAAAGAAACTGAGCCAATACGAGCGCTTGGCGGGCATGTTGCGTGACCGCATCGCCGCCGGTATCTACGCACGCGGAGACAAGCTGCCATCCGAGATGGAACTCATGGACGAATCGGGGCTGTCGCGCAGCACCGTGCGCCACGCCCTTAAGGTACTCGTTGATGAGGGCCTGGTGCGCACCGAGCGCGGGCGCGGCGCCTTTGTGGCCGACACGCCCGCGCTCCACGAAAACAACCTGGTGTTTTCGAGCTATACCAAGCAGGTCGAAGGCCAGGGCATGAAGCCCACCACGCGCACGGTGGACTCGGGCTTTACCAAGGCGGGCGGCAGCATAGCTAAGTTCTTTGATGCCGCCGTGGGCAGCAAGCTCGTCAAACTTGTCCGCCTGCGTTATCTGGACGATGCGCCGCTGTGCCTGGAGACCACCTACCTGCCGCCAAGCTTCGAGTCGCTCATCGACCGCGATATCAACGGTTCGCTCTACGCGACGCTGCGCCAAGAATTCCATCGCGCGCCAGCACAGGGACATAAGACCTTTGAGGTGTGCTATGCCTCGCAAAACGAAGCGTTTTTGCTCAACGTCGAGCGCGGGCAGGCGCTGATCCTGATCACCGACTACGTCTACGACACCGACGGCCGACCGCTCCATGTCTCTAAGCGCATCCAACGCACCGACCGCGCCAAATACACCGAGCCAATCGGCTAACCTGCCAAAATAAACCTGTCCCTAAATGATAGGTTTGGGGAGGTCGGGGAACCAGGTTGGTTTGGGTTGGTTGGGTGTGCGCTCGGCTAGGACCAGCTCCATCCAGCACATGTCGTACCAGCGGCCGAACTTTTGGGCGCAGCGATCGAAGGTGCCCACCAGGCGATATCCCATATGAGCATGGAAATCCTGACTGTTGTGCGTCAGGTACTCATCGTCCTTATCGTGCGGCACGGCAATGAGCGCGCACATGTTGGTGATGCCCATCGCGATCAGGCATTGTTTGAGCGCATCGTGCAGCTTGCGGCCCAGCCCGCCGTGACGCACGTCGCGCGCCAGGTAGATCGACGTCTCGACCGACCAGTCATATGCCTCGCGGCTGTTGAGCGGACTCACATAGGCATAACCTACCGGACGCCCGTCCAGCTCCATCACCAGATACGGATAGCGCTTGAGCGTACGCTCGATGCGCCCGGCGAACTCCTCAACGCCCGGCACCTCGTATTCGCAGGTAATCGCCGTCTGGCGCACATACGGCTCATAGATGGCAAGCAACGCCGGCGCGTCTTCGGGCGTCGCCAGGCGAATCGTCGGCTCGGACATCTCGGTCATACAACCCTTCTCCCTCAAAAACAAAGGCCGCCTTGCGCCAAGTCCAGGCACAGGGCGGCCCCTTGTCATTACATCAGACTACAGGACAGCCGCCAGCGCGTCGATGTCCTCCTGCGTCGTGGCCCAGCTGGTGCAAAAGCGCACCACCGTGTGGGTATCGTCGTACTTTTCCCAGTACTCGATCGCCGCATGCTCGCGAATGCGGGCCATGTCCTCGTTGGGCAGAATCACGAACTGCTGGTTTGTGGGCGTCTCCAAGAAGAACCGGTAGCCGTGCTCGTGCAGCACGCGACGAAGCGCCCGCGCGGTTTCGATCGCCTGACGGCCAATCTCAAAATACAGGCCGTCGGTAAAGAGCGCCTCAAACTGCACGCCCGTCAGGCGACCCTTGGCCAACAGCGCGCCGTGCTGCTTAATACGCGGAATGGGATGCGCCGGGGCGTGCACGCCGCAGAACACCACAGCCTCGCCGCAAAGCGCGCCGCACTTGGTGCCGCCAATGTAGAATACGTCGCACAGCTGCGCCAGCTCGGGCAGGGTAATGTCGCACTCATCGGCCGCCAGCGCATAGGCCAGACGAGCACCGTCCACAAACAGCGGAATCTCGCGCTTCTGGCACACCGCGTGAATCGCCGCGAGCTCGGCCTTGGAGTACAGCGTGCCGTACTCGGTCGATAGACTCACGTACACGGCACCCGGGAACACTGTGTGCTCGTAGCTCTCGTTTTCGTAGAACACCTGGATATAGTTCTCGAGGTCCTCGGCGTGCATCTTGCCCTCGTAGCCGGGGATGGTGAGCACCTTGTGGCCGCCAAACTCGATGGCGCCCGCCTCGTGACAGGCAACGTGGCCAGTCTCGGCAGCAACGACGCCCTCGTAGGGCGCAAGCAGCATGTCGATCACCGTCGCGTTGGCCTGCGTGCCGCCCACCAGAAAAAACACGTCGGCATCGGGGGCCTGGCAGGCCTCGCGAATAAGGTGCTTGGCACGCTCGGTATGCGCATCGGTACCGTAGCCGGGCTGCGGCTCCATATTGGTGTCGACGAGCGCCTGCAGCACTGCCGGGTGTGCGCCGTGGGAATAATCGTTGTTGAACGCGAGCATGGCAATCCTCTCTTACCGGGTATCGGCCAGATGATTCAAACGGAGCTATTGTACGCCGCTGGGATAGGCAATGCGCGCGGCAAGGCACTCAAGTGCCAGTACCAGAGCAAAACCGCAGCTCACGTCACTCAAAAAGTGCGCTCCGATCACGATGCGGCCAAACGCGACGAGCGCCGCGACCACAGCCGCCGTCCAAAAGACCACACGACGGCGCGACGGCTTTTCCTTAAAGGCCGTCGCGGGAAGCCCAGCGAGCATGAGGCCGATTGCCGCGTGCGCCGTGTGTCCGCTCGCAAACGACTTAAAGCCGTCCTTGACTACACCGGCGGCAATATAGGCCCACTTGTCGGGGTTGCCGATCACCCACCACGGCTGAAACTCGAGTCCCTGCGTCACCTCGATCACGCGCATGCGTGGGCGCGACCACAGCGGCTTGACAATCACGTTGAGGATGATGGCCTGAGCGACCCACACGACAAGCACCATCAACGCCCAGCGCGTGAGCTCGTCGGGCTCGGTCGTGCGCGTGAGGCGATAGACGACAAGGTTAGCGGCGATGACCAGCACAAACGTCAGCACCAACTGAACCGCGATGAGTTTGCCGCCAACCCGCAGGGACGAAACGATCTCGTAGCCGGCCAGGCCAATGTTGACGAGGATGCCGAGCACGGCGAGCCATTTGCTCCCCCTGGAGTCGGGACGCACCGCGCGCACGAGCATAACGCCCGCGATGCTCGCCGTCAGCTCGAACGGCAGCTCGCCGGCGGCCTCGATAAAGCGGCCGTACATGCTGCCGACGTTGAACAGCGCGCTCGAGATCTGGTAATCGAAGAAACTGCCCACGCCCAGACAAAGGCACAGGACAACCGCGATAATGGCGACATCTTTCTTATAGATGTATCCGAACATGCTTTCCTTTCGGTCGGGCGAAGGGCGGTCAACCTGCAATGTGGGTGAGACGAAGATGGCTTTGTCCCGTAAATACCCTTACAGGTTGAGCATAAGTAAGCGAAAACGTTCCATTTGTGGCAAGGTGGCCCGAAGGAGGAGGGAAGCGTACTTGCGTACGCGACCGACGAGTGAGGGTCAGATTGCCCAAATGGGGCGTTTGCAGCGTCGACCCGTTAGTCGTCGTCGCTGGCACCCAGCTGTTGCAGCAGCATGAGCGCCGCCGCCACCGGGCCGGTGCCGTCGTTGGCGTCGAGGCCGCGGCCCAGGCCGCTGCCCGCGCCGGCGCCCGCCTTGTAGGGCACCGACAGCTTGCGGCTCTTGGGGAAGTTCACCGCGCCATAGCGGGTCTTAAGTTCAAAGGCCACTTTCTTGGGCACCTCGACGCCCAAAAACGTGATGCGTCCGCCGCTGAGCGTGACACTCTCGAGCCCCAAGCGCTCGCCGCGGATGCGGATACGCGCGCGGTTGAACAGGTTGAGCCCCGCCAACGGCAGCTCACCGTGCGCAGCCTCGGTCTCCTCCTGCACCTCGTCGATACTCTCCAGGTCCTCAGCAGCCGCGAGCTTACGGTACACGAGCACGCGCTGATCCACCGCCGGCAGGTACTCCTCGGGCAAGAAGTAGTCGGCCGGCAGGTTAATGCCCACGCTCGCCGCCTCCACGCCGGCGTCGTCATCGCCGCGCGCCTCGGCCACGGCCTGGCCCAGCATCTGCGTAAACAGGTCAAAGCCCACACTCGACAGGTTGCCGTGCTGCTCGGCTCCCATAAGCGAGCCGGCGCCGCGGATCTCTAGGTCGCGCATGGCGATGCGCATGCCGCTGCCCAGGTCCTGGAACTCGGAAAGTGCGGTCAGACGCGCCGTCGCCTCCTCGGTGAGCGGCAGCTCGCCCGGGAACATAAAGTACGCATAGGCCTGCGTGGCAGAGCGGCCCACACGGCCCTTGAGCTGGTAGAGCTGCGCCAGGCCAAGGCGCTGCGAATCCTCGATGATCAGCGTGTTGGCGGTCGCGTTGTCGATGCCGCTCTCCACGATGGTCGTGGCGATGAGCACGTCGATCTTTTTGGTCGCGAACTCAATCATCACGTCCTCGACCTCGCGCGGGCTCATCTTGCCGTGCGCCACGCCCACGCGCGCCTCGGGCGCGGCCTCGTGCACGCGCGCCACGGCGTCGTCGATGGTCTTGACGCGGTTGGACACGTAGTACACCTGGCCGCCGCGACCCACCTCCAGGCGAATCGCCGCGCTCACCACATCGGGGTCGTACTCCCCCACGTGCACGATCACGGGACGACGCCCAGTCGGCGGCGTGGTGATCAGGCTCATGTCGCGCACGCCGCTCGTGGCCATCTGCATGGTTCGCGGAATCGGCGTTGCCGAGAGCGTGAGCACGTCGATTTGCTCGCGCAGGTTCTTGAGCTGCTCCTTGTGCTGCACGCCAAAGCGCTGCTCCTCGTCGATGATCACCATGCCCAGGTTCTTGGGGTTCACATCGGCCGAAAGCAGACGGTGCGTGCCGATGAGTACGTCGATCGTGCCCTCGGCAAACGCCTTGAGCGCGCGCTTTTGCTGCGCCGGCGTGCGGAAGCGGCTGAGCACCTCGACCTCGAGGCCAAACGGAGCAAAACGCTCAAAGAACGTCTCGTAGTGCTGCTGGGCCAGAATGGTCGTGGGGCAGAGCACCATGACCTGGCGGCCGGAGTCCACGCACTTAAACGCCGCGCGCAGGGCGACCTCGGTCTTGCCAAAGCCTACGTCGCCGCACAGCAGGCGGTCCATGGGCTTGGGCGCCTCCATATCAGCCTTAATGTCGGCGATGGCCTCCAGCTGGTCGCGCGTCTCGTCGTAGGGGAAGCTCTCCTCCATCTCGATCTGCTCGGGCGTGTCGGGCGGGCAGGCGATACCGGTAATCGACGAGCGACGCGTATACAGATCGACCAGGTCAAACGCCAGCTTTTTGGCGTTCTTGCGCGCCTTGTTGGTGGCACGCGTCCAGTCGGCTGTGTTGAGCCTGGTCAGGCGCGGCTTGTCACCGTCGGGACCGACGTATCGCGTGATACGGTCGACCTGCTCGAGCGGCACGTAGAGCTTGTCGCCGTCGGCATATTCCAGCAAGAAGTAGTCGCGCTCCTTGCCGCCCACTTCCTGGCGCGCAATCTCGCTAAAGAGCGCGATGCCGTGGGTGGCGTGCACCACGTAGTCGCCCGGCTTAAACGGGAACGTGATCTGCGTAATGTCCACCTTGCGGCGGCTGCGCGCGCGGTTGGCGTCCATGCGGGCGTTGAGGTCGGCGATCGAGAACACGGCCAGGTTGGCATCGGGCACCACCACGCCCTGCGGCAGGGCGGCATCGACAAAGGTCACGCGTCCGCGCGAGATGGTGGGCA
>CAJMRP010000053.1 GCA_905215765.1 uncultured bacterium | reverse complement strand
CGACACCCGCTTTAGGAGAGCGGTGCTCTATCCCCTGAGCTACGGAGGCATGTTGTACTAGTGTAGCAGATTTACTGCATCGCAATTCGTCGCATGACTAGACTTCGAAGTTGCGGTGGAATAGTTCTTGCCTAAAGCATCTAAAGCCGTATTTAGGAACTATTTCACCGCAACTTGTGAAGAGCTAGTTGCCTTTGTGGAAGAGGTTTTTGATAACGGAGGGGATGCTCTTGGCGCCCTTGGCAGTCACATCGATAAAATCGGGCGAACGCACGAGCTTATCCTCATCGACGTACTTACGGACCGCACGAAGCGTCTCTTTGTCATCGCGCGTCGTAAACGTAAAGTGGCCGTTATCCTTGGTAAAGATGGCAAAACGCGTGATCTTCTTGGTGCCGCGCAAAACCTCGGCGGCAATATAGTCGACCTCGTCCCACGGGATTTGAATATAATCCTCGGGATTGCGCTCGTTATAGTACTCGAACGCCTTATTGCCCACCATCACGTTACCGTGGCTGGTAAGCCCCATCAGGCAGGTTGCCGGCGTTGCCAGATCGACCGTGCTGTTCTGAGATTGCGCCATACGCGCCTCGCCCTCCAATTAAAACAATCGGACCGCATCCAGTGTACCCACCGGGTGCGGTCCGTTTCAATGGCTCAAAAGCCCTTACCTAGCAACTCTCGGTCTTAAGCCGAAGCGTGCTTACATGAAGCCGCAGAAGCGACCGATGATGCCGACGGCGAAGAGAGCCAGGATGATGACGATCGGGCTAACCTTCTTCTTGAGGAGCTTGCAGACCAGCAGGGTCAGGCACACGGCGGCAAGGCCGGGGATGAGCTGATCGAGATTACCCTGGAGCGTGGTGACCTTCATCTGATCAAGGGCGGTAGCACCGACGGAGTTGTACATCGTCAGCGCTTCCTTGATACCCTCGGAACCGGAAGGCAGGCTAGCCCAGTCGATAAAGGCGCCAGCAGACTGCTTGACCGTGGAGACGATCGGGGTGAAGGAAATGGACACCCAGCGCTCGACCAGGGCGCCGATGATGAACATACCCAGGATGGAAGCGCCCTCGGTGACCTTGCCCATCAGACCACCGGAGAGGTCCTTGGCGATAGAGGAGCCGACCTTGTAGCCAAACTCCTGTGTGTACCACAGGAAAGCGTAACGGATGATGTTCCACGCGAAGAAGAACAGCAACGGACCGACGATGCTGCCGGACATGGCCAGGGAAGCGCCCAGAGCGCCCAGAATCGGGCGAAGGGTGAACCAGAAGACGGGGTCACCGACGCCGGCGAGCGGGCCCATCATACCGACCTTGACGCCCTGGATGGCGACGTCATCGATCGGAGCACCGTTGGCGCGCTCCTCCTCGAGGGCGAGGGTAACGCCAATGACGGGGGCGGAAACATAGGGGTGGGTGTTATAGAACTCCAGGTGGCGCTTAAGAGCGGCAATCTGGTCATCCTTGCTGGTGTAGAGCTTCTTGATCGCAGGGATCATTGCGAAGCACCAGCCGCCGTTCTGCATACGCTCGTAGTTCCACGAGCCCTGAAGGAACTGATGACGGAAGCAAACCTTCTTACGGTCAGCCTTGGTGAGCTGAATCTTGTTCTCTGCCATATGTATCACTCCCCTCCTACTCGTAATCGTTCAGAATGTCGCCGAGCGGGTCGCCGGAGCCACCGCCCGTGCCGCCACCCTGCTTTGCCAGATCCTTAAGGCCAAGGTAGATGAGGGCAAGGGAGATGCCGATGAGGCCAAGGGCGATCAGCGTGAGCTGAGGGATGGCAGCAAGGACAAAGCCGAGGATGAAGAACGGCCAGGTCTCCTTGGTGGCCATCATGTTGATGACCATGGCGTAACCGACGGAAGCGACCATGCCGCCGCCGACGGCCATGCCGCCGGACAGCCAGTCGGGCATAGCGTTAAGCGCGTTGGTAACGGCCTCGGCCGGAATGACGCACAGAAGCACTGCCGGGATGGCGATACGAAGGCCCTGCATGAGGATAGCAGCGTACTGCCAGCGCTCGATGCCGGAGAAGTCGCCCTTCTCGGCGCAACCGTCCATGGCGTGAGCGATAGCGGTAGCAATGGTACGGCAGATCATGGTCAGGAACAGACCAGCGACCGACAGCGGGACGGCGACGGCGATGGCCGCGGTAACGGCCTTGGCCGAATCAGTGGCGCCGCCGTTGAGGGCGAGCACCATGATGATCGAAGAAGCGACCGAGGCCAGAGCGGCGTCAGGCGCGACGGCGGCGCCGACGTTAGCCCAGCCAAGGGCCATCATCTGGAGCGAACCGCCCAGGAGGATACCCTCCTGAAGGTGACCGGTTACGAGACCGATAAGCGTGCATGCCACGAGCGGCTGATGGAACTGGAACTCATCCAGAATGCCTTCCATACCGGCAAGCAACGCGACAATCGCAACAAGCAGAATAGTGATTGCAGACATGTATCGGACCCTCCTTTACTATGCTTGAGCGGCCAGTTCGGCCTTAGCTTTCTTCAACATGGCGTCGAGATCCTCGGAAGCATCCGAAGGAACCTTGCGGACCTCGAACTTGACGCCCTTGGCCTTGAGGGCCTCGAGGGTCTTAACGTCCTCATCGCCCATAGCGACGGCGTTGGTGACGACGACCTTGCCCTTGGAGTGAGCCATGGAACCGATGTTGACTTCCTTGATGTCGACGCCGGCCTCGATGGCCTTGAGCAGATCCTGCGGGTTCTCAAAGAGCAGCATGGCCTTGGTGTCACCAAAGCGCGTGTCCTTGACGACCTCGGCCATCTTCTTGATGGGCACGACGTTGGCATGGACTCCCGGAGGGGCAGCCTGCTCGATCATGGTCTTGCGGAGCTCGTCGTGGGCAACGCCGTCGGAAACCACGATGATGCGGTTGGGGCTGATCTGCTTGGTCCACGTGGTGGCCACCTGACCATGAAGCAGACGGGTGTCGATACGGACGTGGGCGATCTTGATGTGCCCATCGCCGATGACCGTTCCCGGAGGGATGGCGCCTGCAGGAGCAGCAGCGGCCGCAGCCGGCTTCTTCTCCTCGGGCTCCAGAGACTCGGGCTTGACGCGCACGCCAGCCTTAGCCTCAGTCACGAGATGTTTTGCGATCGCATGTGCAGTGTTCTTTGCGTCAAAGCGCTGCGAATATGCCTCGATGAGCATAGGCAGGTTGACACCGGTGACGATAGCCCAGGAATCGTGGCCCTCGATGAGCCCGCTGATCTGGTTGAACGGCGTGCCGCCCCACAGATCAACGAGGAAGAGCACCTGCTCCTGGTCTTCGAAGGAAGCGATTGCTTCCTCGACCTTGGCACGGAAGTCGTCGGGGCCCATGCTCGGCTCGAGCGAGACCACGGCAACAGACGGCTGATCGCCAAAGACCATCGAGCCCGTCTGCTTGATTCCAGCTGCCAAGTCCCCGTGGCTAGCAAGAACAATACTTACCATCACATAACCTCCTTTTTGTCTACGTATTTCCTACACGACATGAAAGGAGTATAGCTGTTCGTCCTGTAAAATTATAGGGAAAAATACGAATGGTTGGATAATTTGTTTAAACGTCTATCTTTGTTACAATTTGATTACGTTGCTGTTTTTCGACTCATTTCCCACTAAAGCGTCGCTTATCAAGCCATGCATTTTACAGATACAAGCAGGCTGTTCATTAATATCGATTTTAGGAAAGCGCGAATGCGCTTGTACTGCCGCTATTTTGTTTAAACAGACGTGACTTGACTATTTGCGCGTCTTATGGTTTACGAAACCGCTCAAAAAAAGTTGCGGTGGAATAGTTCTTGTTTAAGAGCCAGAAGGCTGGATTTAGGAACTATTTCACCGCAACTTATAGGGAATCCTAGGCGATGTGGAGGGGGTTGGCGGCGTCGACGGCGTCGGGGACGTCGGAAGGGCCGTTGGGGACAGCGTCTGCCGGTTCCTCGTCGGGGGTCTCAATCTGCTTGATCATGACCTCCTGGCCCTGCAGCAGGTATGTCTCGCCGCTACCGCAATGGGGACAGGTCTTGCCGTGCTCGACCGTCGCGTAGTCGCGGCCGCACACCTTGCAATGCGTCACGGCCTCGACGGGCTCCACAATAAGCTCCGCGCCCTGCGCGATGGGCTTTTTATCTGCCGCCCAGCGCCAAGCGTCGAGCAGCAAGTCGGGAACGACGCCCGAGACCTCGCCCAGCAGCAACGTCACGCTCGAAACGCGACTCACGCCATTGGCGCGCGCCACGTTCTCGACATCGCGAATGATGTGATAGACGATTCCCAATTCATGCACTTTTTCTTCCGCCGTTCGCTTTCTTGTTAGGTTCTTTTACTTCTTCCCGAATTTGATTTTGATGGCGCGCTTCAAAGCATACTTGCCCAGGCTTGGGAGCTTTTGCTCGTATTTGACCATCGTGGAGCACTCGGGGCGATCGCGATCCAGGTGGATGGCATCGAACGCGCACTTGGTGGTGCACAGACCGCAGCCGATGCACTTGTTGGGGTCGACGATCGAGGCACCGCAGCCCAAGCAGCGAGCGGTCTCGGCGCGCACCTGCTCCTCGGTAAAGGTCTCGACGTACTCGCTAAAGGGCGCAGCCTTCTCGCGCTCGCGGTCGACATGTGCCACCTCGCGGCTCGCGTTGTCGTAGCTCTCAATCACGACATCGTCGCGGTCGAGCGCGGTGTAGTGGCGCTGGTTGCGGCCGATGGTGAGCGTGGAGCCCGGCTGTACAAAGCGATGGATGGACACAGCGGCCTCGTGACCGGCGGCGATAGCGTCGATGGCAAAGCTCGGACCGGTGTAGACGTCTCCGCCCACAAAGATGTCGGGCTCGGCGGTCTGATAGGTCTGAGGATCGGCAAGGGCGCCCTGGCCGCGGCCAAGCTCCACCTTGGAGCCTGCCAGCAGATCGCCCCACACAATGGACTGGCCAATCGACATGACGACACGGTCGGCATCGACACGGCGTAGATCGTTCTCGTCGTACTCGGGCGCAAACCGGCCCTCGTCGTCAAAGACACGCGTGCAGCGCTTGAAGGTGATACCGCACACACGACCGGCCTCGTCCAGGTGAACTTCCTTGGGGCCCCAACCGCAGCTGATGTGCGCGCCGTCCTCGATGGCCTCGCGACGCTCTTCCTCGCTGGCGGGCATCTGGGCCTCGCTCTCCAGGCAGAACATCTCAACGTGCTCGGAGCCCAGGCGGCAGGCGTTGCGCGCGACATCGATAGCCACGTTGCCGCCACCCACCACGATGGTGCGGCCGGGCAGCGCGTCAATCTTGCCGCTGTTGACCTCGCGCAAGAAGTCGACGGCCACGGTCACGTCCTCGGCGTCCTCGCCCGGAATACCGGCAAGGCGACCGCCCTGGCAGCCAATGGCCACGTAGAAGGCCTTAAAGCCCTGCTCGCGCAGCTCGTCAAGCGTCACATCGCGACCGACCTCCACACCGTAGCGGAACTCGGCGCCCATCAGGCGAATGATCTCGACCTCGGCCTCGATAACGTCCTTCTCCAGCTTAAAGCTGGGAATACCGTAGGTGAGCATACCGCCCGGGCGCTCGTTCTTCTCGAACACGACGGGCTTGTAGCCCTTCTCGGCCAGATAGAAAGCACAGGACAGACCGGCCGGACCGGCACCGATGATGGCGATCTTCTGGTCGAAGCCGCCGGCACGCGTCGGCGTCACCACAGGTGGGACATAGCGGGTCGCGGCATCCAGATCGCGCTGGGCGATGAACTTCTTGACCTCGTCGATAGCCACGGCGGCATCCACGCGACCACGGGTGCAGGCATCCTCGCAGCGGCGGTTACACACGCGGCCGCAGATAGCGGGCAGCGGGTTCTCGCGCTTGATGAGCGCCAGCGCCTCGTCATAGCGGCCCTGCGCCGCAAGCTTCAGATAGCCCTGAACGGCAACGTGCGCGGGGCAAGCCGTCTTGCAGGGCGCGGTGCCGGACTCGTGCGTCTCGATACGGTTATCGTTGCGGTAGTTGGGCGACCACTTGGTATGGTCCCACTTGGTGGCATCGGGCAGCTCCTGGTGCGGATACTTGGGCACCTGTCCGCCGGCCTTTTTGCTGCAGAGCTTCTGGCCGAGCTTGGCGGCACCGGCCGGGCACACCTCAACGCAGCGACCGCAGGCCACGCACTTGTCCTTCTCGACCTTGGCGACATAGGCCGAGCGCGACAAGTTGGGCGTGTTGAACAGCTGCGAGGTACGCAGGGCGTAGCACACGTTGACGTTGCAGTTGCAGATGGCGAAGATCTTGTTCTCGCCGTCGATATTGGTGATCTGGTGCACAAAGCCGTTGTCCTCGGCCTGGCGCAAAATGTCGTAGACCTCCTCCCGCGTCACATAGTGGCCGCGGTCGGTCTCGACCACGTAGTCGGCCATATCGCCCACGGCAATGCACCAGTCGGCCGGGTCGTCGGCGCAGCCCTCGCCCATCACGCGACGGCTCGCGCGGCAGCTGCAGGTGCTGGCGGCATATTTGCCATCGTATTTGTCGAGCCAATGCTCGATATGCTCAATAGGCACCGAGGTGCTCGCGGCGTCGATGGCCTTCTCGACTGGAATGACGTGCATGCCGATACCGGCGCCTCCGGGCGGCACCATCGGCGTGGCCTTGGACAGCGGTCCCTTGGACGCCTGCTCAAAGAACTTGGCGTAGACCGGGTGCTCTTCGAGCTGGCTCACGCGCATGTTGAGGAACTCGGCGGAACCCGGTACCAGCATGGGCAGCACCCACTGCTTGGCGCGCTCGGGATTTTCCCAGTTGTACTCGAGCAGACCCGTGTAGCTCATGTCGTCGAGCATCTTCTCGATCTGAGCCTCGGGCATGCCGGTGAGCTTGACCATCTCGGGCAGCGTGTAGGGACGGCGCATCTTCATCTTGCAGAGCACCTCGGCCTGCTCGTCGGTCGCGGCCTCGGCAAACGACCAGTACTCGTAGCCCAGCAGCTCGTCGCGATGCAGCAGTCGGTTGGTGCAATGCTCGCACAGCTTGACAATGGCCTCGCGCGGATGCTCCGGCAGCGGCGGCACGAACTCCGAACCGATATCGGGCTCGGTGTAGCCAATTCCCGGTCCGTTGAGAATCATGGTTGTCCCTTCTCTTGCCGCAGCCCGACGAGGCCGCAGCGCCCCTCTTTTTTTGCAGGCCGGGCATGCCCCCATGCCGTTCACCCGCCATTGTTGACATTGTGTCAAAAATAGTATTGACGAACCGTCAACAATATTCAAGACTGTTAGGCGAACGGTCAGGCAAAAGAGGATGAAAGGCGGCAAGATATGGGCAACAACACAGCAGATACCTCTGTGGTCGATGCCGTCCCTGCTTCCGATAGCGCGACAAAGCGCCTGACGGGCGACGAACGCCGTCGCGAGATCCTCGATGCCGTGCGCACCGTAAGCTCCGAGCTGGGCGTGTCCCATCTATCCGTCTCGGCCGTGACCAAGCGGGCCGGCTGCACACGCTCGCTGTTCTACCACTACTTCGCCGACATGGACGCCGCCGTCACCGCCGTCATGGACGAGGCGATCGACGGTTTTATCGCCGAGCTCGAGCAGTGGAATGCCAGCCGCATCGTCGGTGATATCGAGGGCGCACTCGACACCGTCGCCCCGCTCTTCAAGCGTCTGGTCGTCAGCGGCCACGAGCTGCCGAGTACGCTCACCTCGAGCAGCGGCGCGCTCTACGGCGGCTTTTTGCACAACGTGGTCCAGCGCGTGGCGCAGTATATCTGCGACACCACCGTGGTGGATTTTGTCGCCCATCATGAGCTACGCATCGACCATGTCTACGAAACGTTCTACACCCTCATCATGGGGTTGTTGATGTATATCCGCACACACCCCGATGTGCCCGACGAGACGGTCAAGGAAATCATCGCCTCGACACTCCACATCGAGGGCTATACCGCCAAGTATCCGGAGCGCAAGCCCCAGAACTGACGACATTTGGCCAAACTGCCCGCGATCAGAAGAGGGGCCGCGGGCGTGTGAAAGGAGAGCAGCATGCTGTTCGATGTTTGGGGTAGCGATACCCTTATCCACTGGGCCGGCTGGGCCATGGTCTTTATTGGCCTCATCGTGCTCAACGAGGTCGGCCGCCGCACTAAGCTGGGCGCGGCAATCATCTTTGGCGTGGCTCCGCTGGCCATGACCATCTACTGCGTCGCCATCGCCATCGGCGTTTCGCAGGGTGCCGAGTGGGCGCTCACCAACCCCACCCATGTGTACCAGAACAGCTGGTTCCACTACGCCAAGGTATACGCTGCGCTGGCCGGTTGCTGGGGCTTTATTGCCATTAAGTACCAGTGGGGAAAGATCGGCAAGGCGCATTGGTTCCGCGCATGGCCGTTTGTGATCGTCGCCATCAACATCATGATCGCCGTCGTGTCCGACTTCGAGAGCGCCTACCACTTCTTTGTCCTGGGCGAGTCCACCTGGGTCACCTCCGAAGGTGCTACGCAGCTGGCCGGCTGGAACAACGTGTTCAACGGCATCGCCGGTATCATCAACATCTTCTGCATGACCGGTTGGTGGAGCGTCTACGCCTCCGAGGATCAGACCGACATGCTGTGGCCCGACATGACCTGGGTCTACATCATCGCCTACGATATCTGGAACTTCTGCTACACCTACAACTGCCTGCCCACCCACTCCTGGTTCTGCGGCTTTGCGCTGCTGCTGGCGCCCACCGTCGCCGCCTTTATCTGGAACAAGGGCGGCTGGATCCAAAACCGCGCCTTTACGCTGGCCATTTGGTGCATGTTCGCCCAGGTGTTCCCGTACTTCCAGGAGGAGTCCATCTTTGTGACCCACTCCACGCTCGACCCCGGCGCCGCCACCGCGGTCTCGATTGCCGCGCTGATCGCCAACGTCGCCGCGATCATCTATATCGCCTACCGCGCCAAGAAGCTCGGCCGCAATCCCTACAAGCAGGATGTCTTTGAGGGCACCAGCGATTGGGAGAAGGCTACCGCTCGCCGCGCCAAGGTTGATTACGCTCACGCCGAGTAACGCGCCTGACGCAAACGCCGCTTGAATGTGAAGCCGCCTGGCCGACTCCGCGCAATGCAACGTATTGCATGTCCCCGGAATGTGATTCGTTCGCGTTCCGGGGGCCTTTTGCTGCCGCGAGGATGCGGCCGAACGATGCGCTCGAGTTAAATCGGATCTTATATTTCGCACGCGCTTTATATGGCTCCATTTTTGGGTACAGTGTTGAGCCGATATTGCATTGGGGGATATATGAGCGATGAGACGCGTGGCCGCGAGGATGCGGCCCAGGATGCACAAGCTTGTGCCGAGGCCCTGGAGAGCCTTGACCGGATTGCGCTAGACGAGCTCTCGTTGAGCGATTCGGCCGTCGACGCGCAGGACGAGGCGCACGAAGACACTGAGCACGAAAGCAGCGACGCCAAAGACACTCCTGACGAATCCGAAGCCGAAGCGGACGATAGCAAGGGCGACGACCAGCCGGAATCCGACTCGGGAGAAGAGACCGTCCTGCTTGGCAGCTTGCCTGCCGACGACTCGCTCACCCGCGAGCTTCCCGGCCTGGGCTCCGCGCCTGCCGTGGACGAGACCATCGCCATGGGCGATATTCCCCTGCCGTCCGTTCCCTCGGCACATGAGGCCGAGGCCCGTCACCGCAAGATGTCGCCCCAGCGACGCAACCTGATGGTGGCAGGCGTTGTTGCCGTCGCGCTCGTCGCCGGCGGCGCGGGCTATGCGGCTTGGAACGGATACCAACAAGAGCAGGCCGCCGTGGTTGCCGCAAACGCCCATACCATGATGTCGGTGCAAATTGGCGTACATGCCGCGGGGCTCGACTGCTCCACCGGCTCAAAGATCCCCGTGCAGGTGAGCGGCCAGGACTCCGACGGCTCTTCTGTGAGCGAAACGCTCTACGTTGACGAGCACGGTCGCGGCATCAAGCTGCTGCCCGGTGACTATACGCTCTCCATCGCTGGGTCCCCCATCGCAGCCGACGGTACCATCTATACCGTCCCGACCACCAAGACGCAGGTCACCGTTAAGAGCGATGGACAGGATTTAAGTGCCCAGGCCACCTTTAAGCTCAAGGTGCCTTCGGCCGACACGGTGACTGACGACCAGATCGATGCCGCCGCCAAGTATGCCGAGGAGGGCGGTGCGAGCTCCGCCGCGGCTGCCAAAGTGCTCCAGCAGGCAGCAACCGCGCGGCGCGACGCCGCCGTCAATGCCGTGAGCGCGCAAAAGGCACAGGCGTCCCGTGATGCTGACGCTCGCCACAAGGCAACCGACCTCTACCAGCTCGATATTCCCGTCGAGTGGTACGGCAAGGTCGCAACTTGGCAAAACGGAAGCACGCTATGCATCTATCTGGGCGACGACGCCAATACGCCGCTCGTGACGCTCGTCGCGGTGCGCGAGGGCGAGAGCTTTACGCCCGATGAAGGCGATACGGTTTTGGGCGCGGCCAATCTAGGCAACGGTTATACCGTCTACGCCAGCGGCCCCGTCTATCCGTACGTGGTGCCCCAGACCATCAACGGACGGACGCAGAACCCCGTGTCAACCTACCCCATGGACACGGCCATTGAGCTTGTCGAGCTGACGACCGGCAACCGCTACACATACAGCCAGATCAAAAACGACCTGGTCGGTAAAGACGGCAAGGCCGACGCCGCGACCAAACTCGAGACCGACTACCTCGCCCAGATTCTCCTGCCGAGCATCAAAGCCCAGGACTAGCCTGGCGCAGCAAGGTGCTCCCCAACTGTGATGAAGGAGCCAGGAGGTCCTGACCCCACAGGTCCATAGATGATTAGGCAAGGAGCCACTTCCATGCGGGCATAACGTGTACCACACCGTGCTCGCATGGAATATCGGTCTGTTCATCCATGGTAACGATTGCCGACTCGCCAAGATCAAACTGGGCCATCGAGGCATCAAGCGCGGCAATTTCGCGCTCGCGCGTTTTCTCACTTGCCATATCCGCACTCACCTGAATCAGGCTATAAGCCCGCATGAGAAGCGCGTCCCCAGCCACAAAGTCCACCTCATGGCTTTTGCTCTTCTCTTTGATCAGCAGGCGGCAGACCGAGCCGGTCCTCACCGCGGGAGTCCTTCTTCTTAGCGCATTGAACACTGCGGTCTCGAGCCTCTGGCCCTGGTCCAATGCTGATGCGGGAGAGAATGCTCCAAACATCGCAGGATCGACAGCGTAGACCTTTGACGCAGACCGCATGTTATTTGCCAGTGAACGCGTGAACTCCGGCACGGAGAACAGCAGATAGGCATCCTCGTAATACTCAAGTAAGTCGCTGAGCGAATTACGACTGACGGGTATCTGCCTGCTCTTGAACTCGTTGTACACTTTGTTCACCGACAGCTCTCGTCCCGAAGATGCCATACACCGCGTTAGGAACAGCGATGCCAGGCGAGGGTTCTTGACGTCGTACCGTTCAATGACGTCCATAGCGACCGTTCGCGAAGCATATTCCTGTAGCAGCTGAATCGCGTCTGCGGGCGTCTGCTCAAGCGTCGCGATGAATCCCCCTCGTTCAAGATATCCGATCAGATGATGTCGAAGCAGCGCTGCATCGCTTGGGGAAAAGGTCGCATCTGGCTCGAAAACGCTCCCCGTCTTATACCGAACGTATTCCGAAAAACTCAACGGAAAAAGCTCCCGTATAAGAGAACGACCCCTGAACTCGCTCTTAAGTTCTGAGGACAGCATCTTAGAAGAAGATCCCGTCACATAGACGGTCGCCTTCTCCGTATCGACTACACGCCGCAGAAACGCACCCCATTCGGGAATTTCCTGGATCTCGTCAAAGAAAATGTAAGCGCCCTCGGTTCGAGCAGCAGGATACAGCGCATAGAACGTGTCGAGCACGTCCGCCAGCAGCGATGACTCATACGGGCGCAAGCGCTCGTCCTCAAAATTAAAGTAAAGCATCCGGTCAAGCTCGACGCCCCGGCCCTGAAGCCGCTGCATCTCCTGATACAGGCGATACGTCTTTCCACAACGGCGGGCTCCCACAATCACATTTACGATGTTGTCGCGCTTTGGCTCCTGTGGGTTTCCTAGATCAAGGTCTCGCTCAAAGACCTGCGGAACCCCCTGCTGTTCAAAGTCCTTTATTTTCTGGGCGATCAAGTCGTTGAATGCCATGATTCTCCAATCTTGCTCTCTAGCTAATCAAAATTATACCTATTCTTGATTAATTGAAGAGCAAGATTGTGTCTTACTTGATTAACACTTAGGCAAGTTTTTTCACTATTACTGCTCGAAGGATGCCGAGTGGCTGAGAGGACAACCAAGCTCGAATGCGACTCCCTGGACAGTCGATTTGGGACGGGACTTTTTTGACTACCCGTCCCAGAAAATCATCGCCAAATTAGCTACTTGATGCAACTAGCGCCAGGGGTCGGCTTCGAACAGCGGCTCGCGCTCGGGGCGGCGATCGCTGTAGGGATCGTAGCCGTCGTCGTCCTCGTTCTCGGCACGGATGTAGGGGTCGCGCGGCTTGGGCGCCGGCTTAGGTGCAAGCTTGGGTGCGGCGGGCGCTGCCTCAGCCGCCGGTGCGTTCGTCTTGTTCTCGTCTTTCATCTGCATAGCTCCTTGCCATGTACTCACGTTTAACACCATCGATTGTCGCACGAAAAAGGGCGGCGGACCCAATCGGATCCGCCGCCCTTGGCGTTCGGCTCAAAAGGCAGATTTTAAGGCATGGCCCAAAACCTACTCGGCGTCGGGGACCTCGTAGGTGGCCGCCGGCGTGTTGTCGCACACGACGGTAAAGCCGCCGTCCTTGTCGACATCGACCGTCACCTGATCGCCCTCACGCACCGTGCCATCGATGATAGCGGCGGCGATGGCATCCACGACCTCGCGCTGAACCAGACGCTTGAGCGGACGGGCGCCAAAGACCGGGTCCAAGCCGCCCACGGCGAGCATCTGCTTGGCCGCCGGGGTGATGGCAAGCGTCATGCGCTCCTTGGCCAGACGCGCGCGGACGTCGGCGAGCTGGATGTCGACGATCTTCTCGATCTGCGCCATTCCGAGCGGATGGAACACCACGATATCGTCGATACGGTTGAGAAACTCGGGGCGGAAGGTCTGAGCCATGGCCGCGTCGACCTGATGGCGCATCTCCTCCTCGTCCTTGCCCGAAAGCTCGGCGATAGCCTTGGAGCCCACGTTGCTCGTCATGATGATAATCGTGTTCTTGAAGGACACCTGGCGACCCTGACCGTCGGTCAGACGGCCGTCGTCAAGCACCTGCAGCAGCACGTTGAAGACATCCGGGTGAGCCTTCTCCATCTCGTCGAGCAAGATCACGGAGTACGGACGACGGCGCACGGCCTCGGTGAGCTGGCCGCCCTCGTCGTAGCCGACGTATCCCGG
>CAJMRP010000052.1 GCA_905215765.1 uncultured bacterium | reverse complement strand
CACTCATGGAGTGGCTGGCCCTGCGCTCCGACTTGGATTCCCTGGCCGGCGAGACGCATGCCATCACCATGATGACCATCCACTCCGCCAAGGGCCTGGAGTTCCCCGCGGTGTTCGTGGCCGGTATGGAGGAGGGCATCTTCCCGCACGTGCACGATTTTGGCGGCAGCGATGATCCGGGCAAGCTCGAGGAGGAGCGTCGCCTGGCCTACGTCGCCATCACGCGTGCCCGTAAGCGCCTGTTCCTGACCTATGCGGCCACGCGTCGCACCTACGGCTCGACCTCTGCCAACCCGCGCTCGCGCTTTCTCAACGAGATTCCGTTTGAGGATATCGAGTTTAGCGGTATCGGTTCTGCCGGTTTTGAAGGCACGGGCTGGGAGAAGCGCGGCGACCGTCACGGCACCTTTGGCTCGGGCATGGGTTCGGATATGTATGGCGGCAAGGTATTTGGTTCGCATACGCGCTCGACCGGCGGTTCCGGTTCGCGCGGCGGATCGAGCTTTGACGATTTCTTTGGTGGCAGCAGCTACGGGACCGAGCGCCATCGTGGGGTCTCGCCCGACGCTGGCCGTGTTGCCTCGACCTTTGGCTCGGGCGCACCGCGAGCCAAAAAGCCCTCGTCCAAGGTGTCCCCGACGGTGGAGCGCAAGGTCGATCGCGCCAGCGCATCGCAGGACTTTGCCGCAGGCGATACCGTGAGCCACAAGACCTTTGGCACGGGTACCGTGATCTCGGTCGCCGGAGACATGATCGAGGTTCAATTCGAAAAGACCGGCCAGACCAAAAAGCTTATGAAAGGTTTTGCACCGATCGTCAAGCTGTCGTGATCCCGGCGGACCTGGGCGGGCGTATGGGGCAACATCGCCTGCTCGGGCAGTCCTGCGCAAGACGGAGGCCACATTAAGTGGCCTCCTTTGCGTGCGGAACTCGCGATCGATGTTGCCCCATACGCCCGCCCGGGTCCTTGGGTAACGTTGCTGGACGAACGTCGCTTTGCTCGTTCGCTTTTTGATCTGGAGAGCCGGGTGGGCTGAATACTTAGACATGGCAAGGGGCTCCCCCGTTGAAGAACGGGGGAGCCCCTTGTTGCGTTTGGGTTGTTGTTGCGACCTAGAGGTGGCTGATAATCAGTTCCATATTGCCCTCGAGCTCGATCTTGTCCACGGTACTGGGGGCCAGCAGGTGGCTTCCCTTGTGGACGGGGTCGCCGCAGACGGTGCCTTTGCCGTCGATGACCGACAGGCACATGAAGGGCCAGCGCTGGTCGAGGGTCTTGCTGCCGTTGACGCGCACGCGATCGACGGTGTAGCAGGGGTTGGACTCGAGCTCGGTCACGCCGTCCACCTCGGGCGCGGTTATCGTGCCGTCGGTCGGAGCCTGAGCATCAAAGTTTATGCAGTCGAGGCTCTGCTCAATGTGCAGCGGACGCAGCTTGCCGTCGGTGCCGGGACGGTCGTAGTCGTACAGGCGATACGTCACGTCGCTCGACTGCTGCGTCTCCAAAATGAGCGTGCCGGTCTTGATGGCGTGCACGGTACCGGAATCAATCTGGAAAAAGTCGCCCTTGTGGATCGGCAGTACGTTGAGCATGTCGTCCCAGCGGCCGTCCTTGATCATCTGTGCGGCCTCGGCGCGGTCATGCGCGCGCTGGCCGACGATGATCGTGGCGCCAGGCTCGCAATCCAGCACATACCAGCACTCGGTTTTGCCCAGGCTACCGTTCTCGTGCTCAGCGGCGTACTCGTCGTTGGGATGAATCTGGATCGAAAGGTCGTCCTTGGCGTCCAGAATCTTAATGAGCAGCGGGAACTCCTTGCCCTCGCAGTTGCCAAAGAGCTCGCGGTGCTCGGCCCACAGCCACGAAAGCGTGTGGCCTGCATACGGGCCCTCCGCAATCTGGCAGTCACCGTTGGGGTGGGCCGAGATGGCCCAACACTCACCGATGGGACCATCGGGAATGTCGTAACCAAATACGGTTTCGAGTTGACGGCCGCCCCAGATCTTCTCGTGGAAGATCGGCGTCAGTTTAATCAAATCGGACATGTTCATACTCCCATTGTGCTGCGTGGGCGCCGCGTAAAACTGCTCAAAACGAGCGCCCGCGTGACTACAAAAACCTATGCCAACGTTACGTTGTGCAACTCAAAGCGATCGCCAACGTTGCGCGAGATCGAATACTCAAAGGCGGCGCCGCTATCCAAGAAGCCAATCTGGTTGAGTTCGAGCAGGGGAGAGCCGGGTTTGGTATCCAGGCGCTCAGCTTCTTCCTCGGTTGCTGCCACGGCGCGAATGGTACGGTGAAAGCTCGAAATCTTCAGCCCACATTGCTCGCGGATGAATCGGTAGAGCGATCCGTACAGGTCCTTCTTTTTCAGCCCCGGAATCAGCTCGAGGGGCATGTAGGTGTACTCGATAACGATGGGCTTCTCATCGGCCTGACGCACGCGCACGACGTGATAGGCAAAGTCATCCTCGGCAATTCCCAGCTGGGCTGCGATGTCCGCCGGTGGATTAACGATCGAGAAATCGTAGACCACCGAGGTCACCTTCTCCCCGCGGTGCTCATACGAAAAACCCTGGGCACGGTCGTTTTTGCCCTGGAAAAACGCCTGGCCGGGAAGCCCCGCCGTGTCCTTAACGTAGGTACCCGATCCGCGTCGGCTGGTAATAAGACCTTCCTCGGTGATTTGTTCAATAGCTCGTTTGACGGTGATTTTGGAAACGCTATAGAGCTCGCAGAACTCAACGACGGTGGGAAGCTTGTCGCCCGGTTTAAGAGCGCCATCCTCGATACTTCGACGAATATCTGCAGCTATCGCCTCGTATTTGGGAATCATGGAACCTCCTTTCCGACATATATGAATACAAAAGTAAGTATAACCCTCAACAGGGCACCCATATTACTTTTATCTAAGAAGTTCGAGAAAGAAAAAAGAAAAAGACGCTTTACTTTTAAAATTAGAGCGCTATAGTTTAAGCAACGAACGGAATCCTTCCGCACAACAGGATCGACCGTTTGGGGACGGTTTTGTTTTGGCGGGTTGGATATCGGTATGACCGGTGCGCGCCCGCGCCGGATAACCTGCCAAAGCAAACCCGTCTCCAACCGGAAGCTCTAGAACACGAAAGCGAGGACTTTGATGGCACAGTATCAGCTGCCCAACGACTTCTTCTTTGGCGCTGCTATGTCCGGCCCGCAGACTGAGGGTCAGTGGAACCAGGGCGGCAAGCTCGAGAACCTGTGGGACACCTGGTCCATCCAGGATCTGGGTTCGTTCTACAACTGCGTTGGCTCTTATGCCGGCAATGACTTTATGGCCAAGTACCAGGAAGACTTTCGCATTTTGAAGGACTTGGGCCTGAATACCTATCGCACTTCCATCCAGTGGAGCCGTCTGCTCGATGCCGACGGCAACCTTAACGAGGAGGGCGCCGCGTGGTATCACGAGCTGTTCCGCGCCTCTCGCGAGGCTGGTCTGGAGCCGTTCGTCAACCTGTACCACTTTGACATGCCCACCTACCTCTTTAACCGTGGCGGCTGGGAGAGCCGTGAGGTCGTCGAGGCTTACGCGCATTACGCCGACGTCGCCTTCCACGAGTTTGGCCAGGAGATTAAGTACTGGTTCACCTTTAACGAGCCCATCGTCGAGCCCGAACAGCGCTATCAGGAGGGCGTGTGGTTCCCGCAGCTCCACGACTTCAACCGCGCCCGCACCGTGCAGTATCACATCTCGCTGGCGCACGCGCTGGCCGTGGCCAACTATCGTAAGGCCTATGACGAGGGCGCTATTCGCGCCGATGCCAAGATCGGCATGATCAACTGCTTTACTCCGGTCTACACCAAGGAGAACCCCAGCGAGGCAGACCTCGAGGCCGTGCGTATGACCAGCGGCATCAACAATCGCTGGTGGCTCGACCTTATTACCAAGGGCGAGCTTCCTGCCGATGTGCTCGACAGCCTGGCCGAGGGCGACGTTAAGCTCCCGTTCCGTGCCGGCGACCAAGAGATTCTCAAGCAGGGTGTTGTCGACTGGCTCGGCTGCAACTACTACCACCCCACGCGTGTTCAGGCACCGGCGAGCAAGGTCGACCAGTACGGCCTGCCGCATTTTGCCGACGAGTACGTATGGCCCGATGCCGTTATGAATGAGAGCCGCGGCTGGGAGATCTACCCGCAGGGCCTCTACGACTTTGGCATGGACTGCGCTAAGAACTACCCCGATCTTGAGTGGTTCGTTTCCGAGAACGGCATCGGCATCATGGACGAATACAAGAACCGCGATGCCGAAGGAACCATCCAGGATGACTACCGCGTCGACTTTGTGCGCCAGCACCTGGAGTGGGTTGCCAAGGCAATCTCCGAGGGCGCCAAATGCCGGGGCTATCACTACTGGGCCGTCATCGATAACTGGTCTTGGGCCAATGCCTTTAAGAATCGCTATGGCTTTGTCGAGGTCGATCTCATGGACGGCTACAAGCGCCGCCTTAAGAAGTCGGCGGCCTGGCTCAAACAGGTCGCCACGACCCACGTGGTTGATTAGCGACCGGGCGAACGCCCAGACCGCGCGCCGCCGCGCGCAACACATGGCACATCTGGTGGCAGAGGGCGACAGACCACCGTGCGCATAGGAAAAGGCCGGATTTGAAAGTTAGGAGCAATCATGGCCAGTGACAACGGAAAGAGCTTCCTCGACAAGTTTGCCGAGGTCTCTGCGAAGGTGGGAAACCAGGTTCACCTGCGTTCCCTGCGTGACGCCTTCGCGACCATCACGCCGCTCTATATCCTTGCGGGTATCGCGGTTCTTATTAACAACGTCGTGTTCCCTCTGTTCCCGCTCGATGCGGCGGGCCTTGCCAACCTTCAGACGTGGGGCTCGGCAATTACGCTGGGCACCCTCAACGTCTCTGCCATTATCTTGGCCGGATTGATTGGCTACAGCCTCGCCAAGAACAAGCGTTTCGATAACCCGCTCGCTTGCGTGGTCGTCGCCATCTCTGCCTTCGTCATCATGATGCCGCAGCAGATCACCGCCTCGCTTGCCGCCACGAGCCCACTGCTCACCGACAAGATCACCTCCGCCGAGGTCACGGGCGCCCTTTCGACTGCCAACACCGGCACCAACGGTCTGTTCTCGGCTATTATCATCGCCCTGCTTTCCGTCTCGCTCTTCATCAAGATTTCTGGCGTCGAGAGGCTCAAGGTTAAGCTGGGCGAGGGCGTGCCTCCCGCGGTCTCCAACTCCTTCAACGTCATGATCCCGATGCTGCTTAACCTCGCGATCTTCGCTCTTGCTGCAGCCCTGCTCGCCGTGTGCGCCGGCACCGATCTGTGCACCATCATCTCAACGTGCATCTCCAACCCGCTCAAGAGCATCATGAACGCCGGTCCGTGGGCTGTTATCCTCATCTACACCCTTGCTAACCTGCTGTTCTGCGTCGGTATTCACCAGTCCACCATCTCTGGCGCTACCGTCGAGCCGATCCTGACCATGCTCATCGTCGACAACATGGCTACCTTTGCCGCCGGTGGCACCATCCAGCCCGATCACTACATGAACATGCAGATCGTTAACAGCTTCGCCCTCATCGGCGGCTCGGGCTGCACCCTCATGCTCCTGCTCGACACGCTCCTGTTCTCCAAGAACAAGGCTTCCGAGACCGTTTCCAAGATGGCTATCCTGCCTGGTCTGTTCAACATCAACGAGCCGGTTATCTACGGTTACCCCATCGTGTACAACCTGCCGCTCATGATCCCGTTCGTTCTTCTTCCCGATCTGTTCATCGGCATCACCTATGGCCTTACCTGCGCAGGCATCATCAGCCCCTGCATCGCCCAGGTGCCCTGGACCATGCCTCCCGTCATCAATGCCCTGCTCGCTACGGGCTTTGACTGGCGCGCCGGCGTGTGGCAGGCTATCGAGATTGTCATTGGCATGGCCGTCTACCTGCCCTTTATGAAGATTTCCGAGAAGGCAATAGCCAAGCAGGAGGCTTTCGCCGAGTAGAACGCCTAACGTTCGTCCCTTTCACCTTTGCGGGCGCCGGTACGCGGTGCCGGTGCCCGCAGCTCTCTCCCTTGTGTAAAGATGCAGGGGGGTGGGCACAATAGCCGCAAGGAATAAAACCAGTTGTCGTCTGCGCGCCGCGCAGTTATAAGGAGGAAACCATGAAGAAGATCATGCTCTGCTGCAATGCCGGTATGTCCACGAGCCTGCTGGTCCAGAAGATGCAGGCCGAGGTTGCAAACCGTGGTCTGGATATTGAGGTCGAGGCTCGTCCCATGAACGAGGCCCACGATCACCTGGACGAGTGCGACATGTTGCTGCTTGGTCCGCAGATCGGCTACACCAAGGGCGATTTTGAGAAGGAGGCCGCCGGCCGCTTCCCGGTCGAGGTTATCAACATGGTCGACTACGGCCGCATGAACGCTGCCGGCATCATCGACCACTGCGTCAGCGTGATGGGCTAGGTGCTCTGCATGGAGGATATGAACGAACTGCAGATGACCTGCTTTGAGATCATCAGCTACGTCGGTACCGCCAAAAGCATGTACATCAATGCCGTGCAAAAGGCCAAGGAGGGCGATTTTGACGCCGCCGAGGAGCTTATCAAGCAGGGCGACGAGGCCTATAACGGTGGCCACGATGTTCACATGGGGCTTCTGAAGAAGGAGGCCAACGGCGAGCGTAACGGCGAGGCCCCGTTGATTTTGCTGCATGCCGAGGACCAGATGGCCGGCACCGAGACCATGCGCGTCATGGCGACGGAGCTCATCGAGATCCACAAGCAGCTACAGGCACTTCAGGCCTAGTCGGCGTTATCGCCGCGATGGGCCGTGCAGTCCAACAGACAACATAGTCCCTTTGACGGGCGCCGGGAGCCTCCGCCTCCCGGCGCCTTTATTTTTGGGGATGGTCTTGCGCGGTCTGTTGGGCAGCCATTTGCGTTTCCCCAGATAAAACCTGCCAAAATAAACCTGTCCCTTTTTGGTAGGTTTTTGTCTTGGGAGCGGTACCATACAGGCAATGTTTAAACGAGAAAGGCGGGCTCCCATGGAACCTAAGCAGTACTACATCGGCATCGACGTCGGCGGCACTTCGGTTAAGGAGGGCCTGTTCGACGAGGACGGCAACCTGCTTGCCAAGGCCAGCGTGCCCACGCCTCCTATCGTTGACGCCGCAGGCTTTGCCGCGGTGACCGAGGCTATCGACCAGGTGGTCGCCAAGGCACAGATTCCGCGTGCCTTTGTGGCGGGCATTGGCCTGGCCGTTCCGTGCCCCATCCCGGCGTCGGGCGATGCCAAGGTCAAGGCCAACATTGCCATTAACCTGCCCGAGCTGAGGGTCGCCATTCAGAAGCACTGCCCCGATGCGGTCGTTAAGTATGAAAACGATGCCAACGCCGCTGCCATGGGCGAGGCCTGGCTCGGTTCTGCCAAGGGCGTGCAGAACGTGGTGATGGTCACCATCGGTACCGGCGTGGGCGGCGGCGTTATCGTTAACGGCGACGTGGTATCGGGCGTTGTGGGCGCCGGCGGCGAGATTGGCCACATGTGCCTGAACCCGGCCGAGGAGCGCACCTGCGGCTGTGGCGGCCATGGCCATCTGGAGCAGTATTCCAGCGCCACCGGCGTGGTGAGCAACTACCTTGCCGAGTGCAAGAAGGCGGGCGTCGAGCCCATTGAGCTCACCGGCCCCTCCGATTCCAAGGACGTGTTCCAGGCCTGCCGCGAGGGCGACAAGCTTGCGCTGGCCGCAGCCGACACCATGGCCGACTACCTTGGCCGCGCCCTGGCGCTTATCGCCAACGTGGTCGACCCCGAGATGTTCCTGATCGGTGGCGGCGCGTCTGCCTCGGCCGATGTTTATCTCGACAAGGTTCGCGAGCACTTTAAGCAGTACGCGCTCTCTGCCTCGCGCGAGACGCCCATTAAGGTCGCTTCGCTCGGAAACGACGCCGGCATCATCGGTGCCGCCTACGTAGCCCTGCGCGCCGCCGGTAAATAGTCGGTGCAGGAGGGCGGTGGTACAAGGGGGCAGACTTCGCCCCCAGGCTCGCCCCAAATTGCGCCGCGGCCCTTGCGTCTCATAAGGTTCGGCGCCAGCGTGCTACCATAGCTACGTCCAAGTACACATATCAAGTGGAGGATATCCATGGCAAACGTTCTTGTCTTTGGTCACCAGAACCCCGATAACGACGCCATCATGAGCGCCGTCGTCCTGTCCCAGCTGCTCAACCAGGTTGAGTATGCCGGCAACACCTACGAGGCCTGCGCTCTGGGCCAGCTTCCGGCAGAGTCCGCCAAGCTGCTCGCCGACGCCGGCATTGCCGAGCCCCGCATGATTGATTCCGTCGAGGCCGGTCAGCTCGTTGTCCTCACCGACCACAACGAGTCCGCCCAGTCCGTCGCCGGCCTTAAGGACGCCACGGTCTTTGGCGTCGTCGACCATCACCGCATCGGCGACTTCGAGACCGCCGGCCCGCTGCACTACATCTGCCTGCCCTGGGGCTCCAGCTGCACCATCGTCACCAAGCTCGCCGGCGTGCTCGGCGTTGAGCTTTCCGACGTCCAGGCCAAGCTGCTGCTCTCGGCCATGATGACCGACACGCTCATGCTCAAGAGCCCCACCACCACTGATGTCGACCGCGCCGTCGCCGCCAAGCTCGGCGAGCAGGTGGGCGTCGACCCGGTCAAGTTTGGCATGGAGGTCTTCCTCACCCGTCCGTCCGGCTCCTTCACCGCTGCCGAGATGGTCGGCAATGACATCAAGATGTTCGAGCCCGCCGGCAAGAAGCTGCTCATTGGCCAGTACGAGACCGTCGACAAGAGCCGTGCACTCGGCATGATCGACGAGATTCGCGAGGCCATGCGCGCCTACGCCGCCGAGAAGGGTGCCGACGGCATCGTCCTGTGCATCACCGACATCATGGAGGAGGGCTCGCAGGTCCTGCTCGAGGGCGAGACCGAGGCCGCTCAGAAGGGCCTGGGCATTGCCGACGAGCATGACGGCGTCTGGATGCCGGGCGTCCTCTCCCGTAAGAAGCAGGTCGCTGCCCCCATCATGGCCGCCTGCTAGGTTCTTTTGACCTAACACCGACGACCGGATCGCGGACGCCCCGCGCTCCGGTCGTTTTTTGTGCGCGGCGCCGCGTCGTCTCTTGGACAGGCGTGCCCGCGCCGTTGAGCAAATAATGTTCAACCTGTGGTTCCGCTTTTCGGCCGTGCTTGTGCGCTTGTCGTGCAGGGTAGGCTAGATGCAAGCGTAATACGTTGGAGCGCGGCGCCGCCACTTGGGCGGGCCGTGCTTTTTTAAGACGGGAGCCTTCCCGTGAAAGGAGCCGCCCATGGCAGCACCCGAGCAGCTGTTTAACGTTCGTGAGCGCAAACGCTTTGAGCGTCACGACATTTGGGAGCGCATTGCCGAGAACGGCACTATTTCCGCCGCCGTCATGGTCTTCGCCGCTATCGCCGCCGTTATCTGCGCCAATACCGATGCCTACGAGGCTATCCATCACTTTTTGGAGACCCCGCTGTATGTGGGTCTGGGCAACCTGACGGCCGGTCTCACCGTCGAGCTTTTCGTCAACGACTTCCTCATGGCGATCTTCTTTTTACTCGTGGGCATTGAGCTTAAGTACGAGATGACAGTTGGCGAGCTCAAGAACCCGCGCCAGGCCATGCTTCCCATGCTGGCGGCCGTGGGCGGCGTCGTCGTTCCCGCCTGCATCTACCTGATCTTTAACCATGCCGGCGCCCGCAACGGTTGGGCCATCCCCATGGCAACCGATATTGCCTTTGCGCTGGGCGTGCTGTCGCTTTTGGGCAATCGCGTGCCCAACGGCGTGCGCGTGTTCTTCTCGACGCTCGCCATCGCCGACGACCTCATCT
This sequence comes from uncultured bacterium, assembly GCA_905215765.1. Lineage (GTDB taxonomy): Bacteria > Actinomycetota > Coriobacteriia > Coriobacteriales > Coriobacteriaceae > Collinsella. The sequence goes on along the minus strand of CAJMRP010000052.1, from coordinate 3,827 downwards.
CCATCGCCGCCATCGCCATTTTCTACGGTCAGAGCCCCAATCCGTTTTGGTTGGGCGCCGCCGCGCTTGTGACCTGCGCGCTCGTGTGGCTCAACAAGACGCAGCATTACCGCCTTGCCCCGTATTCGGTACTGGGCCTGCTGCTGTGGTTCTGCATGTTCAAGAGCGGCGTGCACGCTACGCTCGCCGGCGTCATCCTGGCCTTCACCATTCCGGCCAAGTGCGGCGTTAAGCTCGATAGCCTCACCGATTGGCTGGGCGAGTGCCTGCCGTTGCTCGACGACCGCTACGACGACGAGGCACACATCTTGGGCCAGCACGACTTTACCGTCTCGACCACCAAGGTCGAGCGCGTCATGCACCGCGTCACCCCGCCGCTCATCCGTATGGAGCGCCTGATCTCCACGCCGGTTAACTTTGTGATCCTGCCGATCTTTGCGTTTGTCAACGCGCAGGTTCGCCTGGTGGGCGTGGACATGAGCACACTACTCACCGACCCGGTGACGCTCGGCGTGTACTTTGGCATGCTGCTGGGCAAGCCGATCGGCATCTTTGGTATGACGTTCGCCCTGGTTAAGCTCAAGGCTTGTGAGCTGCCGCACAACGTCAACTGGCATATGATCGCCGGCGTGGGCATTCTGGGCGGTATCGGCTTTACCATGTCGATTCTCATTAGCGGCCTTGCTTTCCCGACGGCCCAGTTTGAGGTTCTGGCTGCCAAGGCCGCCATTCTTGCCGGTTCTGTCACCGCGGCCGTGCTCGGCATGATCTACATGAGTGTGGTCTGCAAGCACCCGGCGCCCAAGGACGAATAAAAGCTCGAAAAAAAGACACCAGAACCGGTTTGGATGCGTTCGAAACTCGGATCCGGGTGCTACTGGCCCCCTGCCAGATACCCCCGTGGTCAAAAAACGCCGTTTGTGAGTACTGTCACAAACGGCGTTTCATTTTAGGTGTGGAAAATAATGAACAAAGTTATAAGAACTGTACGTTAATGAGTGACTATCGACTTCCAATTTGGCGCTAGCTGACGGTGATTAGGGAGTTTCAAGTCGAGTTTTGCCGATTTCGACCAAGAATCGCTGCTACTAAAAAGGTAACAGTACTCATATTTGCCCTTTTTTGGCCACAAGCCCTAAAACAAGCCTCGCCAGGGTCGCGAAACGGGCCAAAGTCGGCCTCGAGGCTTATTCCACCGTTCCGTAGACGGCGCCCCAGCCGTGGGCGGCCAAGGCGGAGTTGAGCTGGTCGCAAAGTGACTGGCGGTCGTAATAGCCGGGCGGTAGCAGGTTGACGATTTCCATGAGATCGGGCGCCAGGTCCAAGATTTCGGCCTGCACGATGAGATCCAGGCGGTCGATGGCGTGGCGGTCGTAAAATAGTCCGTCGACCAGTCGCTGCAGGTCGCCGAATTCCTCGGCCTGGAACGATCCGTACTCCATAGTGCCTCCTTGGGCGCTTCACGCCGGCATGCGCGGCGATTCGTAATTCATTGCGATGGACTTAATCTATCACGGCTTCATAACGTTGCGACGGTGGCGGTCTATACTTAGAAGAATTGCAACGTACCGCTTCGTGAAAGGTCGCACCCATGCAGACGATCTACCAGAAGATGGAAACCACCGAACTCGATGCCGCCATCGAGGCGCTCAAGGCCGAGGTCGCCGAGGTCAAGGCCAAGGGCCTGGCGCTCGACATGGCCCGCGGCAAGCCGTCGCCCTCCCAGGTGGACATCTCTCGACCCATGCTCGATATCCTCAATGCCGATGCCGATCTGCACGACGGCAACGTCGACTGTTCCAATTACGGCTGCTTTGAGGGCATTCCCTCGGCACGCAAGCTAGCGGGGGAGTTCCTGGGTTGCCCCGCCGAGCAGACGCTCGTGCTGGGTTCGTCGAGTTTGCTGATCGAGCACGATATCGCCGGTATGTTCTGGCGTTGCGGCTCATGTGGTAGCGACCCTTGGGAGGCTTACGAGGCCGCGCACGACGGCAAGAAGGTCAAGTTCCTGTGCCCGGTTCCCGGCTACGACCGCCACTTTGGCATCACCGCCGATCTGGGTATCGAGAACGTTCCCGTCGCGATGACCGACAACGGCCCCGACATGGACGAGGTCGAGCGCCTGGTTGCCGCCGACGATTCCATCAAGGGCATCTGGTGCGTGCCCAAGTATTCCAACCCCACGGGCATCACCTTTAGCGAGGACACTGTGCGCCGCCTGGTTGAGATGCCCACGGCCGCACCCGATTTCCGCATCTTCTGGGACAACGCCTACTGCGTGCACGACCTGTACGACGAGACCGACGAGCTCGCAAACATCTTCGACCTCGCTCGCGCGGCGGGCACCGAGGACCGCGTGGTGGCATTCGCCTCGACGTCCAAGATCACCTTCCCGGGTGCCGGTATCGGCTTTATCGGTGCGAGCCCCGCGGTTATCGCGGAGTTCTCCAAGCGCCTGAAGGCCGGCCTCATCAGTGCCGACAAGCTCAACCAGCTGCGTCACGTGCGCTTCCTTCCCACCATCGAGGCGGTCAAGGAGCACATGAAAAAGCATGCCGAGTTCCTGCGCCCGCGCTTTGAGGCTGTCGAGCGCAAGCTCACCGAGGGCTTGGGCGATACTGGTTGCGCTACCTGGACGCATCCTCGCGGCGGCTACTTTGTGAGCTTCGATGGTCCCGAGGGCTCGGCCCAAAAGGTCGCCGCGCTTTGTGCCGACCTGGGCGTCAAGCTCACGCCGGCCGGTGCTACCTGGCCCTATGGCAAGGATCCGCGCGATACCAACATCCGCATCGCGCCGAGCTATCCCACGGTCGAGGACCTGGAGGCCGCGCTCGATGTGCTGGTGCTGGCCGTCAAGCTCGTCGCTGCCGAGCTTGCGCGTGCCGAGCGCGCCTAACGCGCGGCTTCCCGTACTATCCGCACTTTCGATACGTAAAGGAGCGTATACATGGATTTGGGTATTTCCACCAACCCCACGCCAGAGCTCTACACCATTAAGGTAACCGGCGAGATCGATATCTCTAACGCCGATAGCCTGCGCAATGCCATCGACCTGGCGCTCGAGCAGCCCACCGAGGCCGTTGAGCTCGATTTTGCCCAGGTGAGCTACATCGATTCGACGGGCATTGGCGTGCTCGTGGGCGCCGCGCACCACGCGGTCGACCACGGCAAGCGCTTTAGCTGCACCAATGTGCAGCCCCCGGTAATGCGCGTGGTTCAGCTGTTGGGTGTCGACCAGGAGATTTCGATCACCGCTGCATAATCTTTGCCCCCAAAAGGGCGTGCCGTTTGGCATATGTTTGTGATGCGCTCGGACGTTTTGGCGTCCGGGCGCTATACTTGACCGAATGAATAGACGAGTTCCGGCCGAATGGCGCGGTGCGGGCTCGACTCACATCGAGCCTTGGAGGTATGTGTGTTTGGTATTGGAGAGGGTGAGCTCGCGATCATCGTGGTCTTCGGCTTTTTGCTGTTTGGCCCGGATAAGCTCCCACAGATGGGCCGCACGATCGGCCGTGCCATCCGTCAGTTCCGCGAGACGCAGGAAAAGATGACGGCCGTTGTTCAGTCTGAGATTATCGATCCGGTAAGTGAGGCCGCTTCGGCACCGGTCAAGCCCAAGAAGACTGCCGTCGATGACGATTCCGATGCGGACAAGGATGCCGCCGAGACGGCAGCGCCCGCCAAGAAGGAGACCTTTGCCGCGTACAAGGAGCTCTACCAAAAGCTGGATCTGTACGAGGAGCAGAAGGGCCGCATCTACGGCTATCTGCTCTCCGCCGCCACCGACGGCGCGGTGTCCCCCCTGGAGGGGCTCCTCCGGCCCA
>CAJMRP010000051.1 GCA_905215765.1 uncultured bacterium | reverse complement strand
AGACCAAGGCTGCCGACTTCGAGAAGATCCTCAAGGCCTGCTACTACGACACCGACATCGATTTCTAATCGACTCTTGTTATCGTAACGAGGGGCTCCGCACGTATCCGTACGGAGCCCCTTTCTTTTTTAGAGAATGGGATAGTTATGGCTGCAATTTTCAATAGCCCCAGCAAGTACATCCAGGGCCCGGACGAGCTGGCCAAGCTCGGCTCCTATGTCGAGCCGCTCGGCGCTAAGGCCCTCGTCATCGTGACGCCTTCGGGCAAGAAGCGCGTCGGTGCCAAGATCGAGGGCGGCTTTGCCGAGGCTAAGGCCGAGCTGCTGTTTGAGGACTTTAACGGCGAGTGCTCCAAGGGTGAGGTCGATCGCCTGGTTGCGCTCGCTCGCGACAACGGTTGCGACATCATCGTCGGCGTCGGTGGCGGCAAGATCCTCGACACCGCGAAGGCCGTCGCCTATTACCTGGAGTCCCCGGTTATCATTTGCCCCACCATTGCTTCGACCGATGCCCCGTGCTCGGCACTTTCGGTGCTCTATACCGATGACGGCCAGTTCGACAAGTACCTCTTCCTTAAGGCAAACCCCAACATTGTCCTGATGGATACGACGGTTATCGCGGCGAGCCCGGTGCGCCTGACGGTTTCCGGTATGGGCGATGCGCTCGCAACCTATTTCGAGGCCCAAGCGACGCACGATGCCGACGGCGGCACCTGCGCTGGCGGCAAGGGCGGCATGGCCGGCCTGGCGCTCGCCAAGCTCTGCTACGAGACGCTTATGGCCGATGGCGTCAAGGCCAAGGTTGCGCTGGAGAAGGGCGCGCTCACGCCTGCCGTCGAGCACATCATCGAGGCCAATACGCTGCTTTCGGGCATTGGCTTTGAGAGCTCGGGCCTTGCCGCTGCTCATGCCATCCACAATGGTCTGACGATGCTGCCCGAGTGCCACGGCATGTATCACGGCGAGAAGGTCGCCTTCGGCACTATCGTCCAGCTGGTACTCGAGGATGCCCCGACCGAGAAGCTCGAGGAAGTCTTGGGCTTCTGCATTGAGCTTGGCCTGCCGGTCACGATGAAGGAACTTGGCGTTGCCGAGCTTACGCGCGAGCAGGCCATGATTGTTGCCGAGGCCGCCTGCGCACCCGATGACACCATGTGCAACATGCCCTTTGAGGTGACGCCCGAGATGGTCGCAAACGCCATCCTGGGGGCCGACGCGCTGGGCCACTACTATCTCATGGATGAGTAAATCAAGCTAAGGAAGGGGCAAAGCTAACAGATGACTTTGCCCCTTTTTGCTATGGTGCAAACTAACCTGGCCCCTTCGCACCAAGTTGGTGCAAAGGGGCCAGGTTACTTTGCACCAATCGTTGTTTGATGAAGGGCGGATTCTCGTATGGCGCTTCCTATGGTTTACGGCGCCCGGCCGGTATGTTCAGGGGCCGGGCGAACTGTCGCGTCAAGGCAGGTATTTGTCATGGTTGGGCTGCGCTGCCTATGTCTTGTTTGACCAGGGCACCGAGGATCGGCTGTGCAGGCAGATCGTCGATGGATTTCTGGACGAAGATCTAAGCGAGCCGTTCTTTAAGATTTATGACGGTCCGTGTACGGAAGAGGCCGTTGTCGAAATGGCTAAGGAAGCCCAGGCCGAGTACTGCGACATGGTAGTGGGTATTGGCGGCGGCAAAATGCTCGATATCGCCAAGGCCGTTGCGTTTTATGCCGAGTTGCCGTTGTGCGTATGCCCCACGGCGGCATCGATGGACGGTCCGTGCAGCGAGATTTCCGATGCCGATTTGCAGGGTGTTGCAGATGCGGTCTTTAGAAACGAGCGCAATATGGCTAACGAACAGGCCAAGGTGACCAAACTAAAGCTCGTGCAGTTCATGTGCGAGGCATAGCTTGGCACTTGATTGACCTTGTGCAATCGAGGCGGCGATGGGCCATGGGCTATTTGCCGCAAAGATGCGCCGCGTGTAATTTGCCCGAGGCGTGGACCGATAGCGTATCATTATCTCTTGCTTGTTTGCACTGCTCAGGGAGGGGCCGCGCATGGCGCAGGAACACGATCTGTTTGATGACATTATCGAGATCAGCAAGGGTTTCGACTTTCTTAAAAACCCGCTTGGCGGCGTGACCGATGCACTCGATCCGTCGGCGCCGCAGTGGAATCCTGCCGACTACAAGGAGCGCCCGCGCGGCAATACCATTCCGTGCCTGACCTGCAAAAACGAAAAGAGCGGCTGCACCGCGTGCATGGACGTGTGCCCGGTCAACGCTATCGAGGTCGAGGAAGACGCCATCGAGATCCTCGACTCCTGCCGCAAGTGCGGTCTGTGCGCCGCTGCCTGCCCGACCGAGGCGATCATCTCGCCGCGCCTGGCGCCTAAAAACCTGTATGACGATATCGTCTCTGCTGCTACGAGCCACGAGACCGCCTACGTTACCTGTACGCGTGCCCTTAAGCGCATGCCGCGCGAGAACGAGGTCGTCGTCGCCTGCGTGGGCGATATTACGGCAGAGACTTGGTTTTCGGTACTGGCCGACTATCCCAACGTGAGTGTGTACCTGCCGTTGGGCGTATGCGATAAATGCCGCAACACCGGCGGTGAGGATATTCTGGGCGAGGCGATTGCGAAGGCCGAAGAGTGGTCTGGCACGGGTATGGGCCTAGAGGTCGACCCCAAGAGCCTCAAGTGCCATAAGCGCCGCGAGTACGAGCGCAAGGAGTACATGGAAAAGATTGCCCGCACCACGGGCCTGACGGTGACCAAGCTCAACCCGGCGACGGCGGCGCTGGCCTCGGTGACGCAAAAGCTCAAGGCCCATCGCCATCAGATTACCCAGCTGGAGCGCACGCTCAACACCATGTGCGGCACCACGACGACCAAGCGTCGCCGTTCGCTCACCCATGGGCGGCAGCTGGTGCTCTCGACACTGCAGAACCATCCCGAGCTTGCCCAGAATATGCAGGTGAGCACGCCGGAGTGCGATTTTGAAAAGTGCACGTCGTGCGGCGAGTGCGTCAACGTGTGTCCCACGTTTGCCTGTGATCTGGTGGGAAGCGGCCGCTTTGCGTTGGAGTCCACGTATTGTTTAGGCTGCGGCGCCTGTGTCAAGGTTTGTCCCGAGCATGCGCTCAAGCTTGTTGAGCACGACGCGTCCAATCTGGTCGTCGTCGATCCCGAAGCCGAGGAAAAGGCCGCCCAGAAGGCGAAGGCTCACGAAGAAGCTGTGAAGGTCAAGGCCGAGGCAAAGGCCAAGCTGGACAAGATGCTCGACCAGGTGGAGAAGCTCGCGGACTAGCTAAAAGAGCGTAAATGATGGCCGGTGGGACAGGTACTGCCCCGCCGGCCAAAAAAGTTGCGGTGGAATAGTTCCTGTTTTGCCCTTAAGCTGGCAATTCTAGGAACTATCCCACCGCAACTAATAAATGGTTAGTTCATGCTGCTTTGGTGGCCGGTTCGACCGGTACCGTTGCGTGTCACGGTTTCATGGAGCAAAAAGAACCCGGGAACCTGTTTGGTCTCGGTGTATTCCATAAGGATACCGTCGGCGTTGTAGGTCTGTCCGCGTATAACGGCGAGTGCGTTAAAGTCGTCGAGATCGAGCACGCGCGTATCCTCGGGCGTGGGATGCTCGATCGTTACATCGCGTTTGCCCGTGGCAATCTTAATGCCAAGATCTTCTTCGAGGTAACGATAGATCGAGTCGTTGACAATCTCGGGTGTCAGCCCCGGTACCTGTGAGCTTAGGTAATAGGAGTCGTCGGAGCACACGGCGTGTCCGTTTGCGTAACGGATGCGTTTGGCGCGTGTGAGCTCGCAGCCTTCGGGAAACCCGGTAATCCCGGAGAGTGCCTTGCTACAGACGAGGAGCTCAAAAACGGTGGTGACAGTCTTGAGCTCAAAGCCTCGGCTGGCCGCGATTTCCTTAAAGGTCTCGAGTCCGCCGCCACCACGACTCTTCTCGTCACTGATGTTGCGAATGACGCGCATGCCTTTGCCTTGCTGGGGGAGCACGTAACCATCTGCCGCAAGCATCGAGATGGCGCGACGGACCGTCATGCGCGAACAGTCAAACAGCTGCGTGAGCTCAGTCTCCGAAGGCAGATAACTCTGATAGGCGTATGTGCCGTCGTCAATCGACTGCTTCACGTTGTCATAAATAGTTTGGAAGATGGCTCGCGCCACGACGGTCTCCTAGAGCTGAGTGCGCGAGCGGTGGATGAGGACCGCTCGCGCAGGTGTCGATCGATTTACTTGCTGGGGTCGATTATATATTTACCCATGGCACGCAGAGCTGGGTCTGACAGGATGGCGCCGAGTTCGTCGAGGGAAGCCACCTTGGCGACCATCGAGGATACGTCGAGCCTGCCAGAGTCGATGAGCTCGAGCGCGCGACGCTGCGTATAAGGGTTGATGTAGGACGAGGTAAGCACAAGCTCCTTCTGGAAGACCTCGAAGGGCTTGACGGTGATTGTCTCATCGGGCTTGGTGAGGCCGAACATCATGACCGTAGCCTTGTGGCCGGCGATCTGGATGGCCTGCTCGATGGTGACGGGCTTGCCAACACACTCGATAACGACATCGACGTTGCCGACGCCCTCCTGCTTCAGGCGGGCCGGGACGTCCTCGTGGATGGAATCAATTGCCAGGTCGGCGCCGAGTTTGAGCGCAACCTCGCGCTTGCCTTCGACAGGCTCGAGCAAGACAACCTTGGTGGCGCCGGCATTTTTAGCAAGCTGCATCATGAGCAGACCGATCATGCCACCGCCGATAACGACAACTGTGCTGCCGGGCTTGATGTTGCACATATCGATGCCGTGCAGGCAGCAGGCGACGGGCTCGGTCATAGCACCCTGCTCAAAGCTGGTGTGATCGCCCAACTTGTAGACTTGCTGCATATCGACGGAGCAGTACTCGGCAAAGCCGCCGTTAACGGTGGTGCCGTAACCGGTCATATGCTCGCAGTAGTGGTTGATTCCGTCGCGGCAGGGTTCGCAGCAGCCGCAGGGATGGTTTGGGTCGATGCACACGCGATCGCCCGGTTTAAAGCCAGCGACGTCGCTGCCCACGGCCTCGACAACGCCCGCAAACTCATGACCAAGGATCGTGGGCGGGGCAACGTCGGCTGCACCCTTGTCGCCTTCATAGATATGAACGTCGGTACCGCAGACGCCGCAAGCTTTGACGTTGATCAGAACGTCGCGCCTGCCCACGGCCGGCTTTGCCGATTCCTCGACTCTGAGGTCGTGCTTTCCATAGAAGACCGCGCTTTTCATGGTGACTCCTTAACGTGGCGGTGAATGTTGTAATGAAGTATAGGTATGTCTATAGATATAGACAAGCACATCTAGACAAGTAGAAAAGAAATTTTAAATGCAGCCATAAGGTATGTCAGATTTAGCAGGCAAAACACTGGACTCATACCGTTTACGGCCAATAATCAACCGTTTACCGACCGTAGTATTTATGCTAACTTGTCTAGATAAGTGATATGATAAAAATAGAAGCGCAAGAAGTCAGGGAAGCGGGCCCACCCGTCCTATTGCACGAGGTACACGCAAACGGCGCGTCTGCGGTCTCGAGTGAAGCCAAAACCGCAGTCGCTCCGAATGAAGAGAGGGGGATTCCCCGTCATGATGCAAAAGATACAACGTTTCGGCGGTGCAATGTACACGCCTGCAATTCTTTTCGCATTTTCCGGAATCGTCGTCGGCCTGGGTACGTTGTTTACCACCGAGGCGATCTTTGGCGAGATGGCCCCACTGCGGGCCATCTTTGGTTTGATTGCTGGAATGTGCTGCTCCAGGGTGGTTGGACGCTCTTTAACCAGATGCCGTTGCTGTTTTGCGTAGCGTTGCCAATCTCGCTCGCGAACAAGCAGAACGCTCGCTGCTGCATGGAGGCTTTGGCCATCTACCTTACCTTCAACTACTTTGTAAGCACAATCTTGGGGCAGTGGGGCCCTGTCTTTGGTGTTGACTACTCTGTCGAGGCGGGCAGTGGTACTGGTCTTGCCACTATCGCAAGCATCAAAACGCTTGATATGGGCATCATGGGCGCGCTCATTATCTCTGGTATCGCCACGATGCTGCATAACAAGTTCTTCGACACCGAACTTCCTGAGTGGCTGGGCGTGTTCTCGGGCTCCGTGTTCATCTATATGATCGGTTTCTTCGTTATGGTTCCGGTCGCTCTTATCGCCTGCCTGGTGTGGCCGCATGTTCAGGCTGCTATCTCCGCCTTCCAGGGATTCATCCTTTCCGCCGGTACGTTCGGCGTTGGCGTCTTTGCTTTCTTCGAGCGCGTGCTGATTCCTACAGGCCTTCACCACTTTATCTATACGCCGTTCTATTACGACAACGCGGCGGTCAATGGCGGCATCTTTGCCGCTTGGGCTAACATCCTGCCCCAACTGGCTGCCGATCCGAGCATTGCTCTTAAGGATGCCGCACCCTGGGCTGCCTATACCTGCCCTGGTTGGACTAAGGTCTTCGGCTCGCTTGGCGTCGCCATTGCGTTTTATATGACCGCCAAACCCGAGCGCAAGCAGCGCGTCAAGGCTCTGCTGATTCCGGTCACCCTTACCGCTATGCTTTGCGGTATTACCGAGCCGCTTGACTTCACCTTCCTGTTCATCGCGCCCGGCCTGTTCGTCGTCCACTGCGTGCTCGGAGCGCTCGGCTGCATGGCTCAAAACCTCCTTGGCGTCGTGGGCATCTTCGACGGCGGCATCATCTCGATGCTCTCGTGGGACTGGCTGCCCCTTTGGGCCGCACACGGTCTGCAGTACGCCATCTCCATCCTTGTCGGTCTTTGCTTTACCGCCCTTTGGGTCGTGGTCTTCCGTTTCCTGATCGTCAAGTTCGACTTTAAGACCCCCGGTCGCGAGGATGACGATGTTGAGGTCGAGCTCAAGTCCAAGGCCGACTACAAGCAAAAGCAGGGCGGTGCTGCTGCTGGCAAATCGGTCGCCCAGAGTAAAGATGACGAGCGCTTGGTGCTTGCCGAGAACATCCTCGATCTGCTCGGTGGCGCGGATAACATCATCGATGTAACTAACTGCGCTACCCGTCTGCGCGTTAACGTCAAGGACAAGGGCGTCGTTGCACCCGAGGCTTCCTTCAAGGCGATCGGTACGCATGGCTTGGTGGTCCAAGGTCAGTCAATCCAGGTCATCATCGGCCTTACCGTCCCGCAGGTTCGCGAGAAGTTCGAGAGTCTTCTGAAGTTCGAGAGTCTTCTGTAAACCATCGTCCATCGAAACAATCGGCCTTGCAGAGCCGGTATGCACCGCAAGGCCGATTCTAGAGATAAAAAACTCCACTTCTAGGTAACAATTCCAAACCGTACAGGCCGCGTGCGGGGATGGATTGAGCAAGCGGCCAGAATGAGGAGGACATCATGTCCAAGAAAAACTATGCCGTGACCATTGCCGGCGGTGGCTCTACCTTCACTCCGGGCATCGCTCTGATGCTGCTTGAGGAGCGCGACCGCTTCCCGGTCAACAAGGTGACCTTCTACGACAACAACGCCGAGCGCCAGGAGACCGTGGCCAAGGCCTGCGAGATTTACTTCCACGAGAACGCCCCCGAGGTTGAGTTCAACTACACCACCGATCCCGAGACCGCATTCACCGGGACCGACTTCGTGCTTGCTCACATCCGCGTTGGCCTGTACGCTATGCGCGAGCTCGACGAGAAGATTCCTCTCAAGTACGGCTGCGTTGGCCAAGAGACCTGCGGTGCCGGTGGTATCGCCTACGGCATGCGCTCCATCGGCGGCGTCATCGAGATCCTCGACTACATGGAGAAGTACAGCCCCAACGCTTGGATGCTCAACTACTCCAACCCCGCGGCCATCGTCGCCGAGGCCTGCCGCGTGCTGCGCCCCAACAGTCGCATCATCAACATCTGCGACATGCCTATCGACCTTATGGATAAGATGAGCCGTATGTGCGGCATCAAGGATCGTCGCGAGCTGCAGTATAGCTACTACGGCCTTAACCACTTTGGTTGGTGGAGCAAGATCTACGACAAGGACGGCAACGACCTCATGCCGCAGATTAAGGAGCACATGGCTAAGAACGGCTACCTGGACGGCATCGAGCACGAGGCCGGTAAGGAGCAGCATGTCGAGGAGAGCTGGATTCACACCTTCGGCAAGGCCAAGGATGTCTATGCTGTCGATCCCGAGACGATTCCCAATACCTACCTCAAGTACTACCTGTATCCGGACTATGTCGTCGAGACGTCTGACCCCAACTACACTCGCGCCAATGAGGTTATGGACGGCCGCGAGAAGAAGGTCTTTGGCGCTTGCCGCGACATCATCGCCAAGGGTACTGCCAAGGACGGCGGCTTTGAGCCGGATGTACATGCCAACTACATCGTCGACCTTGCCTGCGCACTGGCCGAGAACACGCTCGAGCGCTTCCTGCTGATCGTCCCCAACGATGGCGCTGTGCCCAACTTCGACCCGACGGCCATGGTCGAGGTGCCTTGCATCGTCGGTTCCAACGGCTTTGAGAAGATCTGCCAGGGCCCGATTCCGCAGTTCCAGAAGGGCCTGATGGAGCAGCAGGTTTCCGTTGAGAAGCTCGTTGTCCAGGCTTGGGTCGAGGGCAGCTACCAGAAGCTCTGGCAGGCACTCACGCTCTCCAAGACCATTCCTTCGGCGAGCGTTGCTAAGCAGATCCTGGACGAGCTCATCGAGGCCAACAAGGATTTCTGGCCCGAGCTTAAGTAAGGACTACTGTCTCGAACCCTCACGCATCTCTGCTTCATTTGCGCCGTCGTGGCGTCCGGATTCGCCCGGATGCTGCGGCGGCGCTATACTTATGCAGTTTGAAGTACCTGTACCAAAAGGAGCTGTCGTGTCCCTTTCCATCGGTATCGTGGGCCTGCCCAACGTGGGCAAGTCGACGCTGTTCACCGCGCTTACCAAAAAGACCGGCCTTGCCGCCAACTACCCGTTTGCCACGATCGACCCCAACGTGGGTATCGTCGATGTGCCCGATAGCCGCCTGCAAAAGCTCGCCGACATCGTTAACCCCGGCCGCATTGTGCCGGCTACGGTCGAGTTTGTCGACATTGCAGGTCTGGTGAAGGGTGCCAACGAGGGCGAGGGCCTGGGCAACCAGTTCTTGGCAAACATCCGCGAGACCGATGCCATCTGCGAGGTCGTGCGCTACTTTAAGGACCCCAACGTCATGCGTGAGGTGGGCCGTACGGGCGAGTTCGTCGATCCCGCCGGCGATGCCGACACCATCATGACCGAGCTCATCCTGGCCGACATGGGCACGCTCGAGAAACAGCTGCCCAAGCTCGAGAAGGAGGCCAAGCGCGACAAGGAGCTCATGCCCAAGTTCGAGGTGGCCAAGCGTCTGCTTGCCTGGCTCAACGAGGGCAAGCGCGCCGCATCCATGGAGATGACCGACGAGGAGCGTACCGCCGCCAAGGGCCTGTTCCTGCTCACTATGAAGCCCATCCTGTATGTTGCCAACGTGGACGAGGATATGCTCAACGAGGACTTGGCGCCCATCGATGGCGTCAAGCCGTTGCCCATCTGCGCCAAGATCGAGGCCGAGCTTTCCGAGCTCGATCCCGAGGACGCCGCCGACTACCTGGAGAGCCTGGGCCTGGAGCAGCCCGGTCTGGACGTGCTCGCGCAGGCAGCTTACAAGCTGCTCGGCCTGCAGTCGTTCTTTACGGCTGGCGAGATGGAGGTCAAGGCCTGGACGGTTCGTCAGGGCGCGACCGCTCCGCAGGCTGCCGGTGTCATCCATACCGACTTTGAGCGCGGCTTTATTAAGGCCGAGGTCATTGGCTACGACGACTACATCGAGCTCGGCGGCGAGCAGGGCGCCAAGGCCGCCGGCAAGCTGCGTATTGAGGGCAAGGACTATGTCATGGCCGATGGCGACGTCGTGCACTTCCGCTTTAACGTGTAAGGACGACGCATATGTTTAAATATGGCAAAAAAGCTGGCTACATGGGTATTGCGCTGCTCGTACTTGCAGTGATTCCGCTGGTGGTTGCAGCGTGTGTTATCCCCAACATTGGCCCCGAGGTGGCAACGAAGTTTAACGCAGCCGGCGAGGTGACGCGCTGGGGCAAGAGCTACGAGCTGCTGGCACTGCCGGTGCTCAACCTGCTGCTGAGCGTGGCGACGTACTTTACGGCGGGACGCCAGGCAAAAAACAATGATGACTCTGCCGCCATGGCGCGCATCGTGTGCGAGCGCTACCTGCGCAACGGCTGCATCACGGGCGTGTTCCTCAACGTAATCAACGTCTACTTTATGTATTCGGCGATTACCGGAACGGGCTTTGGCTTTGGTTTCTAGCTTGTCCTTTTAGGCAACGAGCCTGCACACATATTCAATGGCTGCTGCGAGGCCGCCGCTCGATCGTGGTTTAAAGACCATGTCGGCGGCGGCCTCGTTTTCGTATCCGGCGCCGCGAAGAGCAAGTGCGATACCGGCTTCCAGGAGAAGGGGCAGACCGTGTTGGCTGGTTGCGATTACGGCAGCTTGATTGAGCGAGCAGCTGTGCGCTTGGCATTGGATGGCAAGTTCACCTTGCGCCGGGCAAGGGACCAGAACGGCGGCGACGCGACTTGATAGCAATGCAAATGCTGTGCGCTCATCGGGCGAAAGGCATTCTGCTTCAACGACGACGAGCTTGGGCGGCGCGCTGTTTGTGCGAAGCGTGGCTCGGTACATGCGGACCGAAGAACCCGACATAGAAAACTCCTGTGTATTCGGCAAAACGTAAACTATAGTTTACGTTTATGTTCGGCTCCATTTCAAACTCGGCTGCATGGACGAACGTGCGAAACAGATTCTTGGCAGGCGGGTCGAAGAGACACGCAAGGACCTTGGTATCTCCAAGGTTGATTTTTGTGTGGCGACAGGAATCAGCCGACCCTACCTCGACCGAATCGAAGATGGAACGGCAAATTTCACGCTCAAGGTTCTATTTAAGATCGCACCCGCACTCGGCATGACGGTGTCAGAGCTTCTCGAGGGTATCGAATAGGGCGTTCCCCGCTGCTAATTGACGCTCTTTGGGCGGGTCCCCCTGGTTGCGATGTGCAAAATCGCGAGTATTCAGCACCTGTTCAGCCGTAGATGGTAGCTCGCGCGGCTGGCTTTGCCTTTTTGACAGTAGTTAATCCACACCCTTAATAAAAATGTGGAATAAATATTTACTAGACGGCCTCTTCGCCCTAAAAGTTCGTCTAACAATCGGCCGATTCTATGCCTCCGGCGGAGAAATTGCAGAATACTCCGATTTTTGCACGGCCCGAGGGGGACCACCTGTCGTTTGAGGCTGCGATAAGTGGAACTGCCTTAGGGATTACGCCATCGGGATGCGGTCGTGGTTGACTTGGCTGTAGAACAGGCGCTGGATCTCGGCGGCATCACGTGACTGGCCGAGTGCCCACATGGTCTTGGCCACGAGCGTCTCGGTGGTCATGTCGTCGCCGCGCAAAATACCCGGATGATCGGCATAGGCACGGCCGACCTCATAAACACCCAGGTCAAGGCCCTCCTCGGGGACCTGCGTGGTCATAACGACAGTACGACCCGAATCAACCCAGCGGAAAATCGCCTCCTGGAACGACTCGCCCGACTCACCAAACTCGGGGATACCGCCAATGCCAAAGGTCTCAAGGATTACAGCATCGTAGCTATCGGCTAGGGCGTCGAGGATGCCCGGGTTTACGCCGGGCGTAAGCTTGAGTACAAATACGCGCGGGTCGATGCTGTCGTAGAAATGCACCGGGTTTTCGTCCTGATGCGTGCCGTGAAGCCCGTTGCGCACGATACGGTCATTGCGGATGTAGGCAATGGGCGGATAGTTGACGCTAATGAATGCGTTAAAGCTCATGGTGCGCTGCTTGCGGGCGCGCGTACCGGCAATGGCGACGCCGCCAAACACAATCGACACATCGTGCGAATGCTCGTCGAGTGCATAGAGCAGGCTCTGGTACAGGTTGAGCTTGGCGTCGGTAAAGGGATTGCCCATGGGCTTTTGCGAGCCGGTGAGCACGATGGGCTTGGGGCTGTCCTGAATCAGGTAGGAAAGCGCTGCTGCGGTGTAGCTCATGGTGTCAGTGCCGTGCAGAATCACGAAGCCGTCGTGGTCGGCATAACCCTCGACAATGACGTCGCGGATACGCATCCAGTCGCTCGGGCGCATGTTGGTGCTGTCGATGTTCATGGACTGCACGACGTCGAGCTCGCAGAGCCCCGAGATCTCGGGGACGCTCTGGGCGAGCTCCTCACCGGTCAGGGCGGGGGAGAGGCCGTTGCCGTCCTCGGTCGATGCGATGGTGCCGCCCGTGGCGATGAGAAGGATGCGCTTCATGCTGGTATTCCTATCGTATTTGCCGCCGCGAGGGCGGAGTCGTTCGGCAGTATTGTGGCACAGGGCGTCCAATGTTCAAACGTATTACATCATCTGTAACGTTTGAAAACACTTCAATTGCCGTCAAATAGGGGCCCAGGTCGTGCGTTTGCCGTGCGCTGATGGCTGCGAGGGGCGAGAAACCCCATATAACGTGTACACTATGGAGGTTATTTTCGTTCATTCACGCGGGTGGGCACCGGCTCCCCGCCAACAAGAGGGGGAACCATGGATCAAAAGGCTTCCGCAAAGGTCCTCGTACTCGACTTTGGTGCGCAGTACGGTCAGCTCATTGCCCGTCGCGTCCGCGACCTCAACGTGTATTCCGAGATCGTCCCCTGCGACATCTCGGCCGACGAGATTCGCGAGATGAACGCCTCTGCGCTCATCCTTTCCGGCGGCCCGGCTTCCGTGTATGCCGAGGACGCTCCGTCTATCGATCCCGCCATCTTTGACCTGGGCCTTCCCGTCCTGGGCTTTTGTTACGGCCATCAGATCACGGCCGTGACGCTCGGCGGCAAGGTCGGCCACTCTGAGGTGGGCGAGTATGGCCGCGCCACCATCACGCGCACGGCTGGTGCCAAGCTCTTTAACTCTACGCCCATGGAGCAGACCGTGTGGATGAGCCACCGCGACGCCGTTTCCGAGGTGCCCGAGGGCTTTACCGTTACCGCCAGCACCGACGTGTGCCCGGTTGCCGCCATGGAGTGCGTCGAGCGCAAGATTTTCACCACGCAGTTCCACCCCGAGGTCAAGCACTCCGAGTATGGTCAGCAGCTGCTGAGCAACTTCCTGTTTGAGATCTGCGGCCTGGAGCCCAACTGGAGCATGGACAACCTGGTCGAGACCATGACGGCCGAGTTCCGCGAGAAGGTCGGTGAGGACCGCGTCATCCTGGCGCTTTCCGGCGGTGTGGACTCCTCCGTGGTCGCCGCCCTTGGCGCCCGCGCCATCGGCAAGCAGATGACCTGCGTGTTCGTTAACCACGGCCTGCTGCGCAAGGGCGAGCCCGAGCAGGTCGAGGAAGTCTTCACCAAGCAGTTTGACGTCGACTTCATCCATGTGCACGCCGAGGACCGCTATGCCGAGCTTTTGGCCGGCGTGACCGAGCCGGAGGAGAAGCGTCGCATCATTGGCACGCAGTTCTGGAAGGAATTCTTCGCGGTTGCTCAGCAGCTCGAGACCGACGGTAAGCCCGTGAAGTACCTAGCCCAGGGCACCATTTACCCCGACATCATCGAGTCCGGTGCACGCAAGACGGGCGGCAAGGCCTCGACTATCAAGAGCCACCACAATCTGATTCCGTTCCCCGAGGGCGTGAGCTTCGATCTTATCGAGCCGCTCGATCACTTCTTTAAGGACGAGGTCCGCGCGCTTGGTCTGGCTCTGGGCCTGCCGGCGCACATCGTGTACCGCCAGCCGT
>CAJMRP010000050.1 GCA_905215765.1 uncultured bacterium | reverse complement strand
GGCGGTCCCGGCAGAGCAGGCCGCTGCCCTCACCCATGCCCTTGCGGAGGAGATCCGATGAATGAACGCCGCCTGCACCCCTTTACCGTCCTGCGGTTTCTGCGCAAGACGCTGGTGGTCTATCTGCTGCCGCTGGTTCAGGTGCTGTTTGAGCGGAACTGGACAGCCCTGCACACGGCTCTGCGTCAGGATGCGCTGCTGTTCCTTCTGCTCTGCGCCGTGAGCTGGGGCATCCTGCGTGTGAGCAGCTGGAGCATGGATGACACCGGAGTCTTTCATCTGCACTGGCGGCTGGGCATCCGGCTGGATCGTGCCCTGCGGGGCGAAATGCTGGCGGCATTGACCATCGACCGGCCCCTGCTCTACCGGATGGCCGGGGCAAGCCGCCTGACCCTTTACCCGGTGGGCGCGGCGCAAAAGCACACCCTTTCGGTCTGCCTGCCCAAAGCCGATGCCGAGGCGGTGGCAGACCAGCTGATGCCTCTGGTAAAGCCTACCCTGCACCGGCCCGCCGGAGGGGAGCGGGCGGCGCTGGGTTTTCTGGGGGCCAACGGCCTCTCCACGCTGGCCCTGTTCGTGCTGGCCGTGCGCCAGACCCGGGATGTTCCGGACTGGAACCCTGCCGTTTTTGCCCAGATCCAGGTGAGCTTTCTGGCCCAATTCGCGGCGCGGTGGCTCCCTGCAGGCGCGGCGTGGCTGCTGGCGGCTGCAGGCTTTCTGCTGGGGGCCAGCCTGATGCGCAGCTTTGCCCAGACCGTGCACTACACTGTCTGGCACACGGCCGACCAGATCGGCAGCCTCGGCCTCGGCCATCAGGCCGTCGAGCTCACGAAGGCGCATGCCCAGCAGGTCGGACATTTCCTTCTGCTCCATCTTGGGCTTGAGGTCAAGGAGCTTGATGGCGCGCTCGATGTTCGCCATGCGCTCGGCCTTGGCCTCCTCCTCCTTGGAAATAGCAAAGCGACGGCTACGCAGCAAGCGGGCGGCCTTCTGCATCTTGTCCATCAGCTCTTCGTCATCGTAATCAACGGCGGCCTCGACAACCTCGGCCTCCTCCTCGGCGGAAACCTCGTCAGCAGCCTCAACCTCGGCAGCTTCGGTCTCCACGGTCTCGACTGCCTCGACCTCGGCAGCCATGGTCTCGTTCTCGGTCTCGTTCATGATCTCTTCGTTCTCGGACATGAGACTCCTTCTTGGCCCTCTCGGGCATCATCGCCCCATTCGCGGGGCCCGTCGCGCACTCTTTGCGCTTTAAACATTCATGCCTCTCGGCAAAACGTCCATTAGTTTATGGTGTCGCCATCCAATCTAGCTGCAGAATCTATGTGCACACATTAATGCGACATGTGCGACTCGCGACGAGCGTACACCAGCGACACCACGAACCCGACCACGGCAATTACAGCCGCCACACGCACGGCAGCTGAAAATCCAATCGCCTGGGCAACGTCGGTCGCAGCGCCAGCCGCGCCGGCAGTCGCCGCAGAACTCGAGAGCAGGCCGATAAACAGCGACGGGCCAAACGATGCGGCAATCATGTTCCACGTGTTAAGCAATGCCGTTCCGTGAGGATGTTCAGCGGCAGGCAGCGTCTCCAAGCCGGCCGTTTGCGAGGGGCTCAGCACCAAACCGACTCCGGCATACACCACAACGGTCAGTGCCACGACGACGCCGATGTTCATGCTTGCCGCCGTCATCGAGATGGCAGTCTGCCCCACGGCAATCAGGGCAAAGCCGATCGGCAGCAGCGGCCATGCGCCACGGGCGTCCATCACGCGTCCGCCCACAATCGAGGTCACGGCGTTGCAGGCAATCGCCGGCAAAATGAGCAAGCCCGCAATAAGTGCGGTCATGCCGTATGCGCCCTCAAAATAGAGCGGCAACAAAACGCTCATCGAGAACGTCGTCATCATCGACACCACCACAAGCAGGCACGCAGGCCAAAAACGAACGCTCGCCATGGGACGCACGTTAAGCACCGGATGCTCGAGCTTGAGCTGACGGGCCGCAAACAGGCCGAGCAGCACAGTGGCGGCGAAGAGCGTCGCGATGCCGGCAATCAGATTGGTTGAGAACTCGCCTACGGAATACACAAATGCCGTAATACCGGCAGCGAGCAAAACAACCGACAGAATATCAAGCGTGGCGTTCGAACGCTCTCCGACATTCTGAACAAGCTTTACGCCCGCCGCAGCGACCACAATGCCGCCCACCAGCGGCACTACGAACACCGCCCTCCAGCCAAACAACGTGCACATAAGACCGCTGATCACGGGTCCAAACGCCGGCCCCAGCGTAATGCAGGCACCGCCCAGGCTCAGATACAGACCAAGCTTCTCGCGCGGGGCGCAAGACAGCACCACGTTCATCATGAGCGGGAACAAGATACCCGATCCCGCGGCCTGCAAAATACGGCTTGGCAGCAAAACGCTAAACGACGGAGCGACCAGACACAGAACTTCGCCGGCGACCATGCATCCGCATGCGAAAAACAGCAGCTTGCGCGTCGAGAAACGGCCGGACAGGAAGGCCATGATGGCCGTAAAGATCGACGTCACGATCATGTAGCCCGAGACGAGCCACTGCGCCGTGGTGGCACTCACCGAAAAGGCTGCCATAATGTCGTGCAACGCCACGTTAATGATGTTCTCGTTAAACGCGGCAACAAAGGCTGCAATATACATTACGACGAGAATCGCCGCAGTGGCCGATGGCGCTACTTGAACTTGTTGCTGAGATTTGCTCCCCATGCATTTCCTTCCTCTTGGAACGACAGTCGCATCGCCCCAGAGGAACAGTCCAGGGCGAAAAATGAGCCCTAGACTTACGCCAGACGCCGTACACGACGAATCTGGCAACATGGTCCAACGTCGAAAGATTGTAACGCGGACGCACAGCTTTCCTTCCGCGCTATTATTAAAAGTCCACGAAAGCATAAGACATGAGGAGCCCGCCATGATTAAGCCCATCATGAAATCCGAGTTCTTTTTGCGCCTGCCTTCCGAAGACGCGGGCCCCGATGACGCCGCGACCGGGCAGGATCTCCTAGATACACTCCACGAGCATGAGCGCGAGTGCGTGGGCCTCGCCGCCAACATGATCGGCGTGCGCAAACGCATCATCTGCGTAAAGGACGGCAACAGGACGCTCCTGATGTACAACCCTCAAATTCTTGAGCAGGTCAATGCCTATCAGACAAGCGAAGGATGCCTCTCGCTAATCGGCGAGCGTCCCTGTACCCGCTATCGCCGCATTAAGGTGGAGTATTTGGACGAGAACTTCGTCCACCGCATCAAAAACTTCTCGGGCTACACCGCCGAGATCATCCAGCACGAAATCGACCACTGCAATGGCGTCGTGGTTTAGGCCACCTGCCAAAATGAGGGTACCGGAGGCCTCCCTATGGATATCAGCCGCTTTGGCGAATTCGCCATCTTAGCGCAGTCACGCACGTTTCTTGATGCGGCGGAACTGCTTTTCATGTCGCAATCAACCCTCTCCAAGCACATCATGGCAATGGAGCACGAACTCGGCTGCAAGCTCATCGATCGAAGCCAGCGCCACGTAACACTCACCGCGCAAGGTGAAGCGCTCCTCCCCTATGCGCAAAAAATTGCGACGCTTCAGCACCGCTATCTTGCCGCCATTCAAATAGGCGCAGGTGAGCCGCTCGAGCACCTCACCGTAGGTTCTATCCCCATTATGGCCCCTTATGGGATCACGGACGCCGTCATCGATTTTCAGCAGGCGAACCCCTCATATTCTGTTGAGCTCATCGAGGGCGAGGGCGACACACTCAAGCGCATGCTCCTGCACGAGGACATTGACCTGGCCTTCATCCGTGACGGCGGCGCCATCGAGCCGGAGTTCAAAAAGATTCCCTTTACGACCGACCGGCTCGTGGCCGTCCTTCCGCTCGACCATCCGCTCGCCGAACGTGACGCCGTTGAGATAGACGACCTTATCGACGAGAATTTCCTCATGCTTCCCCAAGGCTCGTTCGTAAGCGAGCTCGTCCTTTCCCTTTGTCGCGAAGCTGAATTTGGCCCACGTGTTACGTTCACCGGCAAACGAGCCGAGAACATCATCTCCCTTGTCGCGCGCGGCGCCGGCGTCTCATTCCTCATGCGCAAGCCGGCGGAATCGCTTGCCAGCGGAAAGGTAGCCCTGGTGCCGCTTGAGCCCGCGACGACCTCCGAGGTCAGGCTCTACCTCAAGCGGAACGCCGCGCACTCGCAGGCGGTCGTCTCGTTCATCGGCTTCCTCCCCTACCGTCAGCTCCTGCAGGGCGACCGTACATCTTCCACCGCGGCACGACCGTCATAATCCCCGCTGCTCCACAACCGCAGACCTGTGTCCGCAAACACGCTGACAACGGCACATAATACAAATATGCCTCGGGCGGCACGTCGCCGCCGAGGCATATTTAGTTAAAGTGCGCAGAAAGACTAGTCCACCGAGATGTTGAGTGCCTTACCGCCCTCGTCCTTCTTGGTACCGATCACCATAGCGGCGACAAGAGCCAGAACGAAAGCGACCACACCGGAGATGACAAGGCCGATAAAACCCGTGTCGATGCCGGCAGGGTTAATAAAGCTCGGGAAACCGAGCGGGCCGGAGGCGCCGAAGGCATAGAGCTTGGCACCCATGAGGCCGGCAATGGCGCCGCCTACACCAGCGGAAATAAAGGTTGCCCACATAAGGCGCTTACGCGGCAGCAAGATGGCGTAAAGCGCAGGCTCGTTGACACCGAAAATCGAAGAGACAAGGGCGGGAATGTTGACGGCAGCATTTTCCTCGGAGTCCTTGGTTCGGATGATCATGCCAAGCACAGCGCCGGCGATGGCACAACCGCCTGCATACACGAGCGGGTTAATGAGGTCATAGCCGTAGGTTGCGACATCGAGAAACCACAGCGGGATGATACCCCAGTGCAGGCCGAACATGACGAGCAGGCTCCAGAACGTGCCGATGACGAAGCCGGCGATGGCGGGTTGGAAGTTGATGAGCATCAGAATGATCTGGGCAACGATATTGGAGAGGACCGTCATGACCGGACCGACCACAAGCAGGCCAAGGATGCCGCAAATGAGGAGCGTCAGGATGTTGGAGAAGAACGAGCTCACAAGCGCGGGCAGCGCGTTAGAAAGGGCCTTGTGTACCTTGGAGGCAATCCAGACGATAAAGATCGCAGGCAGAATCGTCGATGAGTAATTCTGCATGATCAGCGGGATGCCAAAAATATCACCGTAGACATTGGACTCGAAGACCGTGCCGGCGCCGAGCGTGTAGAGCGGATCTCCGCCCATAAGGCCAACGAGCGTCGGGTAGACGAGGATACCGCCGAGCGCCATTCCCATAACGGGCTTAAGTCCGAACTTCTTGGCCGACGTCCAGCCAATGATTAGCGGAAAGTAATAGAAGACCGAATCTCCGATTGCCGAGAGCGTCACATACGTATTGCTGTCCTTGGCAAGCCAACCGGCAACCGTGCAGAGCGCGAGCATCGACTTGATAAAGCCACCGGCCATAAGCACGCCAAGAACCGGTTGCAGAATCTCGGAGATGATGGCCAGCAGACGCGAGAATGGATCGCCCTTTTTGACGTCGTCGCCTTCATCGATATCGAGTGCGGGTTTGGAGTCGAACCCGCCAATCTGAACAAGGTCGTTGTAGACGGCCTCGACAGTGGCACCAATCACGACCTGATACTGTCCGCCGGCCTGGATGACGTCAACGACGCCCTTCGTCGCCTTAAGCTCATTGGTCTGGGCGAGCGATTCATCCTTGAGGTGGAAGCGGAGACGCGTAATGCAGTGGCTCACGTCTAACACATTGTCTCGACCACCGACCTTTGTGATGATTTCATCGCAAAGCTTCTGGTATTTCATGGAATTCTCCTTTTTCTGAGCGGGGTATAGCATCGATTTCATGCCTCCGTAGTCGACGTGGGAGGGCAAGGAACCCGCTTCCCCCTTTGAAATCCGCGGACGCACGTACGCCCGGGATGCGAAACGGCAGAGAAGATGGAAGATGCCGATCACATGGCGGCGAGCCTCATTGGCCCATGTCACGCAATCAGGCCTACAAACGCGAATCTGCTGCGCCGAGAAGTCTCGTCGTCTGGCAGAACTTGTCACACAGACGTTCCGGTT
Source organism: uncultured bacterium (assembly GCA_905215765.1). Classification (GTDB taxonomy): domain Bacteria; phylum Actinomycetota; class Coriobacteriia; order Coriobacteriales; family Coriobacteriaceae; genus Collinsella. The sequence goes on along the minus strand of CAJMRP010000050.1, from coordinate 7,699 downwards.
CGCCCTGGGGAATCTGAGTACGCTCGGTCTCAAAGGAGAGGCCGTACTCGCGTGCCGGAAGGAAATACTCGAAATAGCCGTTGGTGTAACCGCAAACTATTCCCTCGACCGGGCATTCGCGCTTCATGCGAATACCCAAGTCGCTGCCGAGCTCACTCGGGAACACAAAGAGATGCAGGCCGCCCAAACTGATGACGGCACACTTAAGCGTGAGCGAAAAGTCGTCATGGGCAACGGTGTGATAGAACGTCTGAGGCTCGATGCGGTCGAGAACGACCTCGCGATCGAGCTTGATCTGGGAAATCGCCTCGGCAAGACCGGTCGAAACGCGCTCGACCTCGGGAATGCCGCGTCCCTGGCGAAAATTGCGGTCGCTACAGTCGCCAGCAGCACCGACGACCATGGCCGGATAGTAACCAAGACTCTGAGCGAGCTTTTTGCCGGTGAGACCGGCGAGTTCGCTCGTGAGCTCCGTGCAGTCGGGTCCGACGCAAGCGGAATGCACCGCCCAGTTCACAAAGCCCGCAAATGGCTTGCCTTCGGTATCGAAGAACGATACGACAATGACCTCATTGTCGGCGAGTTCACCTGGGATGATGCGGTTGTCGTAGAAACCGGTGATGACCCGCTTGCCCAAGCGACAAATCGCGGGCTGTGCGTTGGCGCGGCACTCCTCAAAGCATTGGCAAATGGTATCGAGGAACCAGCGGTAGTAGTTCTCGTCGAATTTTCCCGTCCACCAGCTGCGGTGGTAAGCGACGATTGAAGTATGGTCGTGCGTCGCCGAGAGCAGGACGCAATCACGGTCAATGCCGTAGCGCTCGGCGAGCATTGTCTTGACTTCCTCGGCCATGCTTTCCTCGAACTCGAGGACATCGGCATTAAAGAGAAACACTTCACGTTCGCCTTGCTGGAAGAGAATGGCGTTGGCGAAGACGTCGTCATGGACGCCCGTCGCAGGTTCAAGACGGTTGGGAAGATTGCGGTAGCCAATCAGGTAGATGTCGCCCTGTGGGGTGATTTTGCGGCGCGCGTGTCCAATGTTCATGCACGTTCTCCTTCTGTGTCACGCCGCATTCAAGGCGGCAATGATGATTTCGACGAGGCGCTCATGGGATCCGGCGGCAAAACCGGAGTTCATGGCCTCATAGGTGATCTTTTCGTACGCGTCGGGAGCCGGTAGGTACTTCTGTCCGCCGTTGACGAGCGTGGCAAAGAACACAGAGCCGGACCGAGCGGCGCGCACAGTGGCGCCGAATGCACTCGAGACCTCGGGTTGTACGCCGACAAGCTCGACGTTTCCCAGCCGGAGCAGATAGACCCTCGTGCGCTGCTCGCCAGCGGCATGAAACTCATACGTTCGGTGCGGAGCCAAAGAGTGAAAATCGGCGCGTGTCTGAGCGGGCAGGAGAACGTCGACCGTGCGGGCATCGATGCCGGTAGCGTCATCCTCACGCGCCATGCGAGCGGTCTCGATTAAAGCATCGCCCAAGGCCTGCCCCTGCTGGTGCAACATGCGGTATCCGTCCTCATGGGCATCGACCGTCTGCTTAACGCCGGCCGCATCGAACATGACGTTCATGGCGCGCTCCGCCGGACTTTGGTCGCCCGCGGCGCCTGGCAGCAACAGGGCAACGCCGCCCAGCTCGCGCTCGAGTGACATGGCGGCAAAACCAAAGAGGTCTCCGCTCGCCATGCGCCTCCCCTCGGAGTCGCGCGACCCGTCGAGCACGGAGGACTGAACGTCCGCCGTCGCGAGCACGGCAACATACTCGCCCCCGGCATCCCTTATGGCGAGTACGGGCATCGTGTGGTCGGCAAACCCCCTGGGATTCGAGCCCAACCACCAGCCGGCAGGCGTCTCGATGTCGCGATTAACGTTCACGGGGCATTCGCCCTCCACAGTGGCGAGAGTGACGGAGCGAATGCCCGCAACAGCGCGCTCGACAGCCGTGCGGGCGGCAGCGACGAGTGCTGCGCGATAGCGCTCGTTGCGATTGCGGGTAGCATCGTCGGCAAGATGCCCGGGAGTACGGACGTGAGGCATGGAAAACGTGTGGGTAGGAACCACCCAAGAATAAGCACCGCTGCAATTGGCGGCATCCTCAACAATCTCACGCAGATCGGCGAGTAGAGCCGGAGCGATCGAGGTGACCTCAAGCGAAAGGACGCAGGCGCGTCGCCCCGTTCCCTCGATGATAAGGGCACGGGCGAAGACCTCATGACGGAGTTCGTCGAAACCGTCGAACGGCAACACGTCCCCAAGATCGATGGCCACACGAGCGGCCCCAGCCCTCATCTCTCCTTCGTCCATGGCAGATACTCCCCTCTGATTGCCGCTCACTCGACACCGTACAGTTGCTGCGCTGTACCGCCAAGCACAAGGTCGCTGTCTGTATCGCTCAGATTTGCAGCGCGAACGCAGGCGACACCCTCGGTGAGCCACTCGCGTTTAACGGGATAGCTCGTGCCAAAAACAATATGGTCTGCACCCAGCACGTCAACCGCACAGGCGAGGAGTGTCTTGCCCCAAGGCTGAGCATGGGACATGTCGAAATAGATGTTGTTCTCGAGGTGCCTGGAAACGGTCTCGGTATCGACCTGAAAACGGCCAGAAGCATCAGGGCGCTTGGGGCCATGAGGCAGCAGCATCTCCTTGAACGCAAAGTATGCGCCGCCGAGCATGGAGTGGACCATCTTGATATTGGGGTAGCGCTCAAAGAAATCACCAAAGATCTCTCGGCCGATCGCCGTAGTTTGGTCGACGCAGCGGCCATAAGAGCGGCGAAGGTTGTCGTACGCGAGAAGCGACTCGTTCTCGACCGGCACGGGAACATGGTGCACGTAAACGGTGACATGGCGTTCGTTCAGGTGCTCGAAAAAGCTCGAGAAGACCTGGTCGTCGAGATAGCGCTTGCCGTAGTGAGCGCAGAGCTGCACACCCGCAAAACCATCGTCGAGCCTGCGGTCGAGCTCCTCCAAATTCGCTTTGGTGCCAAAGGGCGGCACAGCGACAAGCGGAATCAGACGGCCACTTGACGCCTTCGCGTCAGCAGCCATACCGTCGTTGAAACGCCGGCACATCTCGAGCGACATCCACTCGTGACAGCCGGGGAGCTTGAGGATCGCCTTGTCGACCCCCGCCTCATCCATATCGGCCAAGCGCTTCTCGAGGGTGTAGTCGCCCTCAATGTAGTTAAGACCCGGAGAACCGGCGGGCATCTCGATCACGATCTGTCGTTTGCCGGCGGAATTCATGGTCAGATAGCCTTCGGTGTCATAGGCGCGGGGTACCTCGGCCAAAAACTGTTCGCAGAGCGTCTCGTCATGAAAGATGCGCTCGTCGAACCAGTAGGAATTTGCATCGATAATCATTGGTTGGAACCGCCTTTCATCTTGTTGAAAACATTCTAGAAAAGCAGGTACCCGGACATCAATTCCAGCTTAAGCCCATTGTATTCCATTTTGGAATAGAACTAGCCGCTCACGCGCGAACCTCGCCCGCTCAACGAGACAAGCGCTAACAGCACGGGCTTAGACAGAAAACGGTCGGCCCGCATCCGTTGCGGGCCGACCGTTTCATTACAGGCTACCTTTGCCGTTACGCCTGGCGGTAATGGTCAAAGAAGTCGGCGAGGTCTTCGAGGGACTCTTTGAGTACTTCCATGCGTGGCAGGTACACGATGCGGAAGTGATCGGGCTCGGCCCAGTTAAAGCCGCCGCCGCGCGTGATCAGAATCTTCTTCTCGTGCAGCAGGTCGAGGGCAAACTGCTCGTCATCGGTGATGTTGAACTTTTTAACATCCATCTTGGGGAAGATGTAGAACGCCGCACGCGGCTTAACCACCGAGATGCCGTCAATCTTGTTGAGCGCCTCATACACAAAGTTGCGCTGCTCGTAGACACGGCCGCCGGGACGGATGTAGTCGTTAACGGACTGATGGCCGCCGAGCGCCGTCTGGACGATCGACTGAGCCGGCACGTTGGAGCACAGGCGCATGTTGGAGAGCATGTTGATGCCCATGATGAAGTCGCTCATGCAGCGCTGGTTGCCCGAAAGCACCATCCAGCCAATGCGATAGCCCGCGATCATGTGCGACTTGGACAGACCGCTAAAGGTGACACAGGGCAGATCGGGGGCGAGCGAGGCAATCGAGACGTGCTCGTAGCCGTCCATGCACAGGCGGTCGTAGATCTCATCGGCAAAGATCATCAGCTGATGCCTGCGTGCAATCTCGACGATGCCCTCGAGCACCTCGCGCGGATAGACAGAGCCCGTGGGGTTGTTGGGGTTGATGATGACGAGGGCTTTGGTCGCGCTCGTAATCTTGGACTCCATATCCTCCAGGTCGGGATACCAATCCGCCTGCTCATCGCACAGATAATGTACGGGATGACCGCCAGCAAGGGTAGCGCACGCCGTCCAGAGCGGATAGTCGGGGCTGGGGATCAGAATCTCGTCGCCATTGTCGAGCAGCGCGTTCATCGAAAGCTGAATGAGCTCGGACACGCCGTTGCCCGTGTAGATATGCTCCATCTGAACGTTGGGCAGGCCTTTGATCTGCGAATACTGCATGATCGCCTTGCGCGCGGAGAACAGGCCACGCGAGTTGGAATAGCCTTCGCAGTCGGGCAGCTGCTGGCGCATGTCCTTGATGACCTCATCGGGCGTGCGGAAACCGAAGGGCGCCGGGTTGCCGATATTGAGCTTGAGGATGCGCTCGCCCTCGTCCTCCATACGGGCGGCCTCGTCGACGACGGGACCGCGCACGTCATACAGGACGTTATCGAGCTTGGTGGATTTAGAAAAAGTACGCATGGTGGTGCTCCTTGCAATTTGAGCTGAGGGATGGGGTTCGGGTTTGGAATCGTTGCGGGGTGATGATGCCTCGCCTTGATCGGCGTCGCCGGCAAGCAGCCAGGTAACATCGACCTCCAAAATACGGGCGAGCAGCTCAGCCACATCGCGCCGCGGGATCGTCTTGCCGCTCACATATTGGCTCATCTGACTCTTGCCGAGTTTTTTGCCGAGCATCTCCGATGCGCGGATCACGTCCGACTGGCGAACGTCGCGATCGGACATAGCCTGTCGCAGGCGATCGCTAAACGTCTCTTGGGCCACTAGAACCTCCTTGCTGGCAAAGTTCAATTTATAGAACACGAATTGAACCATGGTTCAATTTAGCAAGCAGTATAACGCGGCGCTTCATTCGAAAGTTCAATTTCATAAGAAAATGTATCGGACTCCGAGATCTGCCCAAAGCAAACAATGGCGTGTACACGTTTAGAGGTATTCGAGAAAACGGGCGGCGGCAAGCGAAACGTCGGCCGTTCGATATATGGCATTGATCTGCCGATGGGGATGTCCCTCGAGTGGTCGCACGGCAACATCGAACTGACAGCGGCGCAAGATGAGCGCGGGAAGAATGCTCACGCCCAAGCCGTCCTCGACCATAGCCATAATCGCATAGTCATCCCAAGTCGACAGTTTTGAGCGCACCGCCAGTCCCGCCCGACGAAACAACGGCGTAATCTCGTCATCGGTGCCGCGTTCTAGCAGAATAAACTGCTCGTTGGCTAAATCGGCAAGAGAAACGACCTCCGCCGTGGCAAGCAAAGAGTCTGCCGGCACTACTGCCATCAACTCGTCGCGCACCAAAGACCGCGATGCCATGCCGTTTTCTCGGGGCTCACGCGGGATAAAGCCCAGGTCGCAGCGGCCTTCCGCCACCCATTGCTCAATCTCGGAGTAATCACCCATCAGCAGCTCGTAATCGACATCCGGATGATCGGCGCGAAAGCGCGCAATCACCGGCGGCAGCACGTGGGTCGCCACGCTCGAAAACGTACCGATGCAGATTTTGCCGCGCATGAGCCCGCGCATCTCATCCACGCGTCGCTGCAGGCGGCCAAACTCCTCGCATAACGCCTCAACCGCAGGCATAACTTGCCGTCCATCGGCAGAAAGTACTACGCCCTCGCGACTGCGGTCGAGCACCTTAAAGCCCCAGTCGGCCTCGAGATCGGCCACCATGCGGCTCACGCCCGACTGCGAATAGCTCAGCCGCTCGGCGGCGCGCGTAAAGCTTCCGGCGCGCACGGTCTCCAGCAGCACCTGCATCTTTTGAATATTCGTTTCCACGGCACCCCTCCACCTTTGCATGAGTTTTTCTCATGCTATCCATGCATTATATTCGCTTTTCTTCTAAATCCAGTTCACCCATAGTGAACATGCTCGGATATAGAGGGGATGTCAGCGTATGAACAACGGACTGTTTACGTACTTAGCAGCATTGCTGTTGTTTGGCTCCAACGGCATCATCGCCGCCGCCATCGCGCTCCCGAGCTCCGATATCGTGCTCCTGCGCACGTTTTTGGGCGCACTCTCGCTTGTCACCATCCTCGCCATCACCCAACGTCATAAGTTGCAGGCGCCATCTCGCCCCCGCGAAGCCGCAGTCCTCCTCCTCTCGGGAGCCGCGCTGGGCGCCAGCTGGATTTTTCTGTTCCGAGCCTACCAGACGATCGGCGTCGGCGTTTCCTCGCTGCTGTATTACTGCGGCCCCATCATCGTCATGGCCCTCTCCCCGCTCATCTTTGGCGAAAAACTGACCGGCGGCAAAATCGCCGGGTTTATCGCCGTCGCCTGCGGCGCTTTTCTCATTGCAGCGCAAGGTCTAGGCGGCAATATGCCCATTGCGGGTATCGCCTGCGGCATCGCCTCGGCATTTTGCCATGCGCTGATGGTCATCGCCAGCAAGGGTGCGCCACACATCGAAGGCCTCGAAAACTCCACGCTCCAGGTGAGCGCCGCCTTTGCGACCGCGCTGGTCCTCACGCTCATCACGCAGGGCGCTCCCTCATTCCTGTCCGCCGGTGTCGCCGCCAGTATTGATTGGCGCGCCGTCATCATGCTCGGCGTCGTCAACACCGGCATCGGTTGCCTGCTCTATTTTAGTGCTGTCGCCAAGCTGCCCGTTCAGACCGTCGCGGTCGTCGGCTACCTCGAGCCGCTTTCGGCGGTCGTGTTCTCGGCCGTCCTTTTAGGCGAAGCCATAACACCGATCCGCCTGACGGGCGCCGCACTTATCATCGGCGGCGCGATTTTTTGCGAACTCGCCGGCAAACGCGCAAACGCCAAGGCTGGCATCGCCCAGACAGTGCGTGCTTAAAAGCCCCTGCTTTGAATGCTACCTGCGTAGATAAATAATCCCCAGCTGAGGATTATTGTCTAAAATAACCCGATGTGCCAAACTGCTCTTGTATATATAAAGACGGCATAAAGATTATCTGTCCTAGACAGATAACCAGATGTCCAAGGGAGTCCACGTGGCACACAACAAACTGGAGGCAAGCCCCCAAGACCAGCATGGTCAAGGCGGGCACGGAGCCATTCCCCTCTCCGCTGGCATGCTGCTCGTAACGCTCGGCGTCGTCTATGGTGACATCGGCACGAGCCCCATGTACACCATGAAATCAATCGTCGCCAACAACGGCGGCATCGGCACCGTCAGCGAGGACATGATTCTGGGCGCGCTTTCGCTCGTCATCTGGACCATGACGCTCGTGACCACGGTCAAGTACGTGGTAATCGCCATGAAGGCCGATAACCACAACGAAGGCGGCATCTTCGCCCTGTTTAGCCTGGTGCGAAAAGTAGCACCATGGCTGATCCTACCTGCCATGATCGGCGGCGCGG
>CAJMRP010000049.1 GCA_905215765.1 uncultured bacterium | reverse complement strand
CCGCGCCAAGATCGCCGCTGCCGGCTACAAGGACTGCGTCGTCGTGGCTGTGTCCAACACCGCCGAGTTCGCCGACGTCGAGCTTACCGTCGAGGCCGAGTCTGCCGTCGCCGCTGGTGACGCCATCGTTAAGGTCGTTCGCAAGTAAACTGCGACATCCAAAGGATGTGCAAGGGTGGTCGAATTGTCCGACCACCCTTTTTTATTACAATGCGGCGGAACGTTTTATTGCGCGTTGGGCGGACCGGTAAACCGTTCGGACGTTAAATCGAGCCGACTGCGCCTTTGCTTTGCCGGGGGTGTTCGTTAGCGGCTAGTATGGCCTTATTGTTACGACGTGCACCGCGTCGGGAAGCGCGGTGCCGCTTGTTGGGAGGAATGTCATGAAGAAGAAGCTGCTGCTTGCGCCCCTGATGGCTGTTCTGGTCGCGTGCGTGGTTGTGCTTTCCGGCTGCGGAGGTCCTTCGGTTGAGGAGCTCATCACCGAGGATCTTACGACGCAGTTTGACGAGGTCAAGAACGGTGGCGACGACTTCCTCGCCGGCCTGGAAGAGGCCTCGGGCGACGAGTTCGAGCAGCTGGGCATCGATCCCAAGGAGTACGCCAAGAGCTATCTCGAGGGCTTTGACTACAAGATCGGCGACGTGACGGTCGACGAGGACAAGGGTACCGCAACTGCCGAGGTCACCATTACCTGCAAGTCCATGAACCAGATCGTTGAGGATTTTGCCACCCAGTACCAGGAGAAGGTCGCTGCGCTCGATTCGATGCCTTCCGATGACGAGCTGTACAAGATGGCCGGTCAGGTTATGGTCGATGTGACCAAGGCTGCTAAGACCAAGGACACCAAGGTCACCTTCAAGTACTCCTGCAATGACGACGGCGAGTGGTCTGCTGACGATTCCGCAACCAACGAGATGATGAATGCCATGATGAGCTAGGGGAGTTACGCGGTTCTACGAACCGTGTAACCAGTTGACGCTGCAAACGCCCCTAAGCGGCAATCTGACGTTCAATCGTCGGTCGCGTACCAAAGTACGCTTCCCTCCTCTTTCACGTCACCTTGCTCGCTTAGGGACGTTTTCGCTGTTGGTGACGATAACGCGGCGTTTCCATTGCTGGAGCTAGAGGCTTTCTTTCGACTTGCGTTTTTAGTCGAAAGCTATTAAGCGACATTCCGTTATTCGGAATGTCGCTTTCGTTTTTAGCTGGTTATTTCGCTTGCGTTGGTGGATATGTCGTGCGTTCTTCGTATGGCAATATAAGATAGTTCTTTGTATTCAACGTAATTCGATGATCTTGAGGGTAGGGGATTGATTTGGGTCGTGCTGGGGATATGACACCGCCTTTGCGTTGGCGGTTGGGAGTTGCTGGTGGGGTAGCGCTCGTTGTGTTGCTTGTTGACCAGCTGACCAAGCTTGCGGTTCGTGCCGTGGGCGACGCTTTGCATGTGACTGTTATCCCCGGTGTGATCGATTTTGTGTTTGTCCGCAATATCGGAGCCGCCTTTAGCATGGGCGAGGGTCATGGCGTCGCTTTCGCTGTGTTGGCGCTTGCGGTCATTGTCGCCATTGCCGTGTACTTGCTCCGTGCATCCCAGCTCGCCCATCTTGAGGTCGTGGGCATGGCGATGGTTGCGGGCGGCGCCATTGGCAACGCAATCGACCGTCTGACTTTTGGCTTTGTGACCGATTTTATTGCCACCACCTTCATCGACTTTCCCGTCTTTAACGTGGCCGATATCGGCATCACCGTAGGCGTCGTGCTTGCCCTCATCGGCTACATGTTCTTGAGCCCTGCGGCCCGCGAAGTCGATGCGACTGCCGAGCTCAATGCCCGTGATGAGGCACGCGCCAAGCGCAAAGCCAAGCAGCGTGGGGAGCGTGCCCGCAAGATTCGCGAAAGGAATGAGCGTTAATGGCCGACATCCATATTCTCGTTGCCGACGATTGCGCTGGTCAGCGTCTTGACGCCTATCTGGGCTCCAATGACGGCTGCCCTACGCGCTCTGCCTGCGCGCATCTGATTGAGGGCGGTGCCGTATGTGTCAATGGCGAGACCTGTCTGTCTAAAAAGTACGCCGTGCGAGCCGGCGACCGTATTTCGGTCGAGTTGCCTGAGCCGCACGATCCCACCGATGTGATTCCCGAGGCCATCCCGCTCGACATTCGCTATGAGGACGACTATCTCATTGTGCTCTCCAAGCAGCGTGGCCTGGTGTGCCATCCTGCGCATGGTCATGAGAGCGGTACGCTCGCGAATGCCCTGGTCTATCACTGCGGTATCGACCATCTGGGCACCGTGCAGGGCGAGGATCGCCCCGGTATCGTGCATCGTTTGGATCGCGATACCTCGGGTCTCATGCTTGCGGCAAAGGACGACGACACCCAGCGCGCGCTCCAAAATCTTATCCGTACGCGCACACTCGACCGCCGCTATATCACGCTTGTCCACGGGCACATCGCCATGGACGAGGGAACCATTAACACCGGTATTGCCCGATCGACGCGCGACCGTGTCAAGATGGCGGTTTCTGACGATCCTTTCGCGCGCCAGGCCATTACGACCTTTAAGGTCCTCGAGCGCTTCGATTCCATGCGTTTTGACGACGGCTATACGCTCGTCGAGTGCCACCTGTTTACGGGCCGCACACATCAGATTCGCGTGCATATGCGCCATATCAACCACGCCTGCGTGGGCGATCCACTCTACGGCAAGTGCGATGCACGCGCCGATCAGGGCCTGACCAGGCAGTTCCTGCATTCTTGGCGCGTGGCGTTCGACCATCCTGTGACGGGGGAGCGCATTGAGTGCCGCGACGAGTTGCCGTGGGATCTCGCTGCGGTTCTCGACGATCTGGCTCCGCGCTCGCTCGGTCGCACGGCCGCTGGAGATGAAATCGTTCCGCAGCTCGGTCTTCTCGAAGCCTAGCCAGTATTAGGTGGTTTCTTGAACTCGGTAAGCCTGCGGTAAGATATACGGTTGTTTACTTAACGCGTTCTCGGGAGCCTGCATGCTCGCCTTTTTACAAACCAACACACCCATCGTGGTCTTCAACCAGATTGTCGTCACGCTGCTCACGGTCTGCTTTCTGTACCAGGTGGTCTTCTTTATCATTGGCGCTCTTCGTGGCGAGGTCGCGCCCCCTAAGGCCAAAAAGCTCCATCGTTATGCCTTCTTTATCGCGGCGCATAACGAGGAGGCCGTGATCGCCAACCTTGTTCGCTCCATCAAGGATCAGGATTATCCGTCCGAGCTTATCGAGGTCTTCGTGGTCGCCGACGCCTGCACCGACAACACTGCACAGCTTGCGCGCGAGGCGGGCGCCATTGTCTATGAGCGCAACGACCTTGCCCGTAAGGGTAAGAGCTGGGTCATGGACTTTGGTTTCGACCGCATCCTTAACGAGTATCCCGACACGTTTGAAGGCTACTTTATCTTCGATGCTGATAACGTCATATCCCGCGATTACGTGTCCAAGATGAACGATGCCTTTGACCAGGGCTTCCATGTGGTCACGAGCTATCGTAACTCCAAGAATTTTGGCAGCTCGTGGATCTCGGCAGCTAATGCTACTTGGTACCTGCGCGAGGCGCGCTTTCTCAACAACGCGCGCAACATCTGCAAGACTTCTTGCGCTGTCTCGGGTTCGGGCTACCTCATCTCCGCCAGCGTTATCGAGGGCATGCACGGTTGGCAGTTCCATACGCTGACCGAGGACATTCAGTTCACCACGTTCTGCGCCATTCACGGCATTCGCATCGGTTATGCGCCGGCGGAGTTCTTTGACGAACAGCCCGTGACGTTTAAGGCGTCCTGGAAACAGCGCATGCGGTGGACCAAGGGCTTTTACCAGGTGTTCTTTACCTACGGTAAGCATCTGGTCAAGTCAACCTTCCGCTACCATCGCTTTGCCGCCTACGACATGTTTATGACCATCGCCCCGGGTATGCTGCTGTCCCTGATCTCCATGCTCGCCAATGCGACGTTCCTGATCGTGGGCGGTCTTTCGCACGGCTTCTTGGCTACCGAAGTCGAGATGCAGGCGTGCGCCGCGTCGCTCATTATGACCTTCGCCATGATGTATCAGACGTTCTTCATCTTGGCGCTGCTCACGACTATCTTTGAGTACAAGCATATTCACTGCGCGCAAAAGTGGCGTCTGGTGACTAACCTGTTTACCTTCCCGATCTTTATGTTCAGCTATATCCCCATCACGGTGGCCGCGCTGTTCCTGAAGGTCGACTGGGTGCCGACGCAGCACGCCGTCAACGTTACCCTTGACGAGGTCATGCAAGGCGCCAAATAACCACCACCAAAACCACCGCAAAGGGGACAGGCCCTTTGCGGTGGTTTTTGCTTTTGCGATGCAGCTCGAGGAGGTACTCGATGTTTTATATCCCGTTTTGGATTTGCATCTTTGCCGGCGCGGCGATTGATGCCCGTCAGCGACGTTTTCCCAATGAGCTTGCCGGTGCGTGTGCGGTGACGGCGTTAGTGGGCGTTTGGCTCGACAAAGGCGTTAACACGGCGCTTGATCATGCCGGTCTTGCGGTCATCGTCTACCTTGCCCTTGTGCTGACTGAGTCCCTCTGGCGTCGTTTTCGCCAAACCTCGGGCATTGGCATGGGGGACGCCAAAGCACTCTTCGCGCTTTGCACGCTCGACCCTATGGGTGGCATCGTGGCATTTGCCGTCGCGCTCCTGGTCCTTGCCCTCTCCTGCGTTATCACAAAATCGCGCTCCCTGCCATTGCTGCCGTTTTTGGTGCCGATTTTTGCCATAATCGAGGTCGTGGGCTGCACTTTGTAACCGATTGCGCTTCCTTCTTAAGGAGCATGCCATGGCAACTAATCAAGAAACGGCCGTCATTAAGGCGCGCATGGACCGTATTCCCTTGGCGTTGTCGCCCGAACTTGTCGAGCGCATTGCCGCCGATCGTGCTTCGGGCTATGTCAACCCGTATCGTTGCAACGACGATCAGGTCATTCGTCGTATTGATCGCGCCGCCGACAAAGGCACGCTTATGCGTCCGGCGTTTATGCGCGATACCGAAAAGATACTTCATCTTCCGGCGTACACGCGTTATGCAGGCAAAACGCAGGTCTTTAGCTTCCGTAGCAATGATGATCTGTCGCGCCGCGGTTTGCACGTGCAGCTTGTCTCGCGCATTGCGCGCGATATCGGTCGCGCCCTGGGGCTCAACTGCGATCTGATCGAGGCGATTGGCTTAGGCCACGACTTGGGACACACGCCTTTCGGCCATGCCGGTGAGCGCTTTCTCAACGATATCTATCACGAGCACACCGGGCGCTTCTTTTTCCATAACGTGCAGTCTGTCCGCGTGCTCGATGCGCTGTATGGCCGCAACGTGTCGCTCCAGACGCTTGATGGCGTGCTGTGCCATAACGGCGAGTACGAGCAACGCGTGTTTGAGCTCTCGGACATGGGTTCCTTTGACCAGTTCGATCAGACGGTTGAGGGCTGCATTGCCAAGGGCTATAGCGCAATTGAGCACCTGCGTCCCATGACGCTCGAAGGCTGCGTGGTCCGCATCTCGGATATCCTTGCCTACGTTGGACGCGATCGCCAAGACGCCTTTGCGGCGGGCCTGCTGTCGCCCGATGCTTTTGACGATGGCCTGGGTGGGGCATACAATAGCTGGATCCTTGCGCATGCCTCCATCGATATCGTTGAGCACAGCTATGGTAAGCCGCGCATCGAGATGAGCGAGGAGCTGTTTGAGGAAATCCGCCGAGCCAAGCGCGAGAACTACGTAAAGATCTATAGTAAGGGCGGCATCGAAGGCGACTCCGAAGCGGAGCTGCGCGAGGCGTTCGAAAAGCTCTACGACCGTTGTCTACAGGATATAAACGAAGGTGACGAGTCATCGTACATCTTTAAGCACCACATTTCTCGCATTGAGCAGCACCTTTCCTACTACGACCGCACCTATGCCTGGCAGGACGATAAAGATCAGACCGTAGTGGATTACATTTCGAGCATGACGGATGGCTACTTCTGCGAGCTCACGAGCAAGTTGTTCCCGGGATTAAAGTTTCCGCACCGTACCTATATTAACGAACGGTAGTTCGTATATATTCGGTATACTATTAGTGGAAAACTTTTTTGATTGATGCACGGGATGGCTATGGACGACCTTTTTTCTGCCTCGACGCGCGAGCGTTCCTTTAAAAATGCGCCGCTCGCGGTGCGCATGCGACCCAATTCGCTCGACGAGTACGTGGGCCAGCAAAAGGCCGTCGGTAAGGGTTCATGGCTGCGTGCCGCGATCGAGCACGACGTGCTTTCGAGCGTGATTCTGTACGGGCCTGCCGGTACGGGCAAGACGACGCTGGCCCACATTATCGCCAACCATACCAAGAGCGAGTTTGTCGAGGTCAGCGCCGTCACGGGTACCGTGAAGGACCTGCGTCGTGTGATTGATGAGGCCAAGACGCGCCTGAATACGTACGACCGCCGCACCATTCTATTCATCGATGAGATTCACCGCTTCTCTAAGTCGCAGCAGGATGCCCTGCTGCATGCAGTTGAGAACCGTACCGTCATTATGATTGGCGCTACGACAGAGAACCCGTACTTCGAGGTCAACTCGGCACTGCTCTCACGTGGTCGCGTCGTGGAGCTTGAGCATCTGAAGGATGAGGATATCGCCACGCTTATTGAACGTGCGCTTGAGGCACCGCAGGGCTTGAACGGTAAGTTCTCGGCCGATGAGGATACGGTCAAGACCATTTGCACGCTGGCAGCGGGTGACGCTCGCTCGGCGCTCACGACGCTCGAGCTTGCGAGCGAGATTGCCGTCACGCGTCCCGATACCGAGGGAACGCCAGCGCCTGCGGCGGGGGAGCGCTATCCCGTCACCGTGGATGACGTGAAGATCGCCAACCCGCGTCGCGGCTTTACGTATGACAAAAACGGCGACATGCACTACGACGTTATCAGTGCGTTCATCAAGTCCATGCGCGGTAGCGACCCCGATGCCACGATCTATTGGCTCGCGCGCATGATCGATGCAGGGGAGGATCCTAAGTTTATCGCCCGTCGCATTATGATTCATGCTTCTGAGGACGTCGGCAACGCCGACCCGCAGGCGCTTTTGGTGGCACATGCCGCGTTTAAGTCTGCCGAGGTCATTGGCTATCCCGAGTGCCGCATTAACCTGGCTCAGGCCGCTCTCTATGTGTGCTTGGCGCCAAAATCCAACGCGTGCGAGGCTTCGATCGATGCGGCGCTGGCCGATATCCATTCTAGTGGGCTTCGCGAGGTGCCTAGTTATCTGCGCGATCGCCATCGCCCGGGCAGCGATGAATACGGTGTGTATAAGTATCCACATGATTATCCCGAAGGCTGGGTCGATCAGCGCTATTTGCCCGAGGGACTGGAGCGCGGCGCGTTCTGGCAGCCTGCCGGCCGCGGTTGGGAAGAATGGCGCGTAGAGCAAAGTGAACGCGACCGCAGCGGGAATGCACCGAAGTAGCTGCTGATAATTTTGTCCCACGTTGCTGCTCATGGCATGTTCGGTCCCCTTTGGGGTACCATGGAAACCGTCTGTATATCGATTCCTTTGGGAGGCTTGTATGAGTCCCATTCAAATCGCCCTGCTGCTGCTCGCTGTTGCCGGCGTGTGGGCCATCGTTGAGCTCGCGCTTACCCTGCGCAAGACCCGCGCCGTTGTCGACTCGCTCGATAAGACCGTGAACGACCTCAACAACACCATCGCCGAGGCTCAGCCTGTGGTGGCAAAGCTCGATGGCGCTGTCGATGAGCTTACGCCGGCGCTTGCCCAGATGGAGCCGCTGCTTAAGTCGAGCAAGACGGCAGTTGATGCCCTTACCTCCAATCTCGTAGAGGTCGAAGCCGTGGTTCGGGACATTTCCGAGGTTACGGGCAGCATGGCCGAGGCCAGCAATGCTGTGTCGAGCGTGACCGACTCTGCCGCCGGTGCTGTGCAGAAGCTCTTCAATAAGGTGAAGGCTCCTGCAGTTGAAGCCGAGCGCAAGCTTTCCGCTGCCGCCGAAGAAGCCGAGCAGCCGACCGAGCGCGTCTTGATTGGCGAGGACGAGGTCGCCGCGGGCGACGATGATGGCCAGAAGTCTGTAGCCAAGCCGGCTCAGTATTACACCTATACACCCTCCGAGACCTCTGAGGAGTCCTGCGATGAGTAGCGAAGCAACCTGCCCCATCACGCTGACCGTTGCCGGCGACCCGCGTCTCGCTCGCCTTGTGCGCATGACGGCAGCCAACGTTGGTGCTCTGTGTTCCATGTCTGTCGATCGCATCGAGGACATCCGCATGGCTGCCGAGGAGGCTTTCATCTTTGGTTGTACCGCGGTCGACTGCGATGACATCACCATCAAATTCGATGTCGATGAGACCCACGTTGGCATGACTATTACCTTTGGCGATCAGGCTACGGTCGATGAAGACGACCAGGCTGCGGTGTATGCCGAGCTCATCCTCGCGAGCGTGTGCGACTCCTACGGAAAGACTGCGGCGCCCCTGACGCTTTCCCTCGACCTCAAGGCGGATATTTAAAATGACCGAACGTTCCCGGAGCGGCAAGACCGCTTGGGACAAGGAGAAAACCCGCGAGCTGTTTCGTCGCTACAAGGAGACCGGTGATCCGGACGCCCGCGAGCAGCTCGTCATGTCCCATATGAACCTGGTAAGGTTTCTTGCCAACAAATTTAAGAATCGCGGCGAGCCGCTCGACGACCTCATGCAGGTCGGCTATCTGGGTTTGCTCAAGGCTATCGACCGCTTTGACCCTGAGCGCGGGCTCGAGTTCACAACGTTTGCAACACCCACTATCCTGGGCGAGATCAAACGCCATTTCCGCGACAAGGGCTGGAGCGTGCGCGTACCGCGTCGCCTGCAGGAGCTCTCGGCCAAGGTCAACCAAGCTACTGACAAACTTACCAACGAGCTGCAGCGTTCGCCCAAGGTTGAGGAGATCGCTGAGTATCTAGATGTGACGGTCGATGAGGTCCTCGAGGCTATGGAATCGTCTTCGGCCTATACCTCGGTGCCCATCGAGGCTCCTGGTGCGTCCGATTCCGACGATGCCCCCTCGATTCTCGACCGTTACGCCGACGACGACAACGAGCTCGACTTTACCGATGACCGCCTAGTGATCGAGGAAGCCATCCGTGATTTCTCGCCGCGCGAGCGCGAGGTGATCGAGCTGCGCTTTGTGAAGGGCATGACACAGATCGAGATCGCCAAGAAGCTGGGTATTTCTCAGGTGCAGGTTTCGCGTCTGCTGCGCCGCACGCTTAAGAAGATTCAGGACAAGATCGACCCCGACGGAGTGATGATTCGTTCATGAGTGAGCACCCCCAACAAACCGATCGCGTGCTGCGCGACACCCGCATTCTGACGCTGCGCATTTGGGCTGTTGTCGGCTGCATTGTCATCGCCGCTGTCATCTTTAACCTTATGGGCATCCTGGCGCCGGTTATTGAGTTTCTTGCCGTCGGCTCCATCATTGCTTTTGTGATGTCCCCGATCACCAACTGGCTCGAGCACCATGGCGTGAATCGCGGCATCGGTTCGCTTATCGCGCTTATTGTTGTTGTTGCCGTGCTCGTCGGTGTCGTTTGTATCTTGTCGCCGATTCTCTTTGGTCAGATCATGGAAGTCCTGAGCCGCCTGCCCGAGCAGCTTCGTGTTGCGGGCGGTGATCTCAACGAGATGATCTCGCATGCCAAGACGCTCAACAACACGCCGCTCAAGGAGTATTTGGACGATAATCTTTCGTCGCTGGTTGCCGTGGCATCGAGGTATGTGTCTCAGATTGCCGCCGAGCTTGGTCGTGGTGTGTTCCCACTCATCACCAATACGGCCTCGCAGCTGTTCGTTATCTTCCTTGGCCTGGTGCTTGCCTACTGGATGGCCTGCGACTACCCTCGCATGCACCACGAGATTTGCACCATCATCGGTCAGGAGAAGGAGACCTCGTACCGCTTTATGGTCGCCATCCTTTCTCGCTCTGTCGGCGGCTACATGCGCGGTATGGTCGTGACGTCCATCTGCGGTGGTTTCCTCGCCTTTATCGGTTTTATGATCATCGGCCATCCGTATGCGGCGCTCATGGCTATCTTTACCGGCATCATGCATTTGGTTCCGGTCGTCGGTCCCTGGGTGAGCGCAGCAATCGCCACGGTGCTCGGTTTCATGTTCAGCCCCATGTTGGCGTTATGGACGCTCATCGTGACGATGGTCGCGCAAAACGTCACCGATAACGTCATTTCGCCCAAGGTCATGCAGAGCTCGGTACAGGTGCATCCCATCATGAGCCTCACGGCGCTCGTTATTGGCTCGGCACTCATGGGCCCCATCGGCATGATTATTGCCATCCCGCTTTGTGCGGCCCTCAAGGGTATCTTCGTGTACTACTTCGAGAATGAGACCGGCCGACAGCTTGTGGCCTATGACGGCGCCGTGTTTAAGGGCACGCCGTACCGCGATGCCGATGGCAACCCGGTCGCCGCCTACGACGCGCTCGGCGACGACACCTTCATCTACGAGTCTGAGCTTATCGGTAACGAGACTGCGCCCGAGGCCAAGGCCATGCCCAAGCCCGAGCTCGATAATCCCTGGATCAAGCTCTCTGGTCTGCAGCCCGATGCGACGGGCTTCTTCAAGAACCCCTTCGCTAAGGATGACGATTCCAACACGGATGACGACACCAAAACCGGCATCGACGGCTCCATGGCCGATGATGACAACTAGCGGGGTAATTCGGATTAATATTCATACGCGCTAACATGCAATTTCGCTGAAGGGCCGGCATTGTGCCGGCCCTCTTTTTTGCACTTGCGCGGTGGGATGGTAATATCGTTACGTTTGAACTGTTTCGATGTGAAACCGAGGAGATTCCCTCTATGAGTGCTGACTACCCGTCAATGACTACGGCCGAGATTCGCTCCAAGTTCCTCAACTTCTTTGAGGAGCGCGGTCTTAAGCTTTATCCTTCTTCGTCCCTCGTCCCCGACGATCCTTCGCTGCTGCTTGCCAACGCCGGCATGAACCAGTTTAAGGAGTACTACCAGGGCAAGAAGACCATGAAGGAGATCGGCGCTATCTCCTGCCAGAAGTGCGTCCGCACCAACGACATCGATTGCATCGGCGAGGACGGCCGTCACCTGTCCTTCTTTGAGATGCTCGGCGACTTCTCCTTTGGCGGCGTCTCCAAGCAGCAGGCTTGCGCCTGGGCCTTTGAGCTCATCACCAAGGAGTTCAAGCTGCCGCTCGACCGCCTGTACTTTACCGTCTTTACCGAGGACGACGAGACCCACGACGTGTGGCGTTCTCTGGGCGTTGCCGAGGACCACATCTCCCGCCTGGGCGAGGACGACAACTTCTGGGCCGCTGGCCCCACTGGCCCCTGCGGTCCGTGCTCCGAGATCTACTTTGACATGGGCGAGGAGGTCGGCTGCGGTAGTCCCGACTGCAAGCCCGGCTGCGACTGCGACCGCTTCCTGGAGTTCTGGAACCTCGTCTTTACCCAGTATGACCGCCAGGAGGACGGCTCCATGCCGGAGCTGCCGCACCGCAACCTCGATACGGGCATGGGCCTGGAGCGCATGGCCGCCATCATGCAGCACAAGACCGCCAACTACGACGGCGACTTGATGCAGCATCTCATCAAGCTGGGCGAGGAGATCAGCGGCAAGACCTATGACGCCGACGATTACTCTGGCGCCAGCCGCTCCCTGCGTATCATCGCCGACCACTCCCGTGCCGTCGACTTTATGATCTCGGACGGCATCCTTCCCGGTAACGAGGGTCGCGAGTACGTCCTTCGCCGCCTGCTCCGTCGTGCCGTGTTCCACGGTCGCCTGCTGGGCATCGAGGGCGCCTTCCTGACCAAGTTCATCGACGAGGTTAACGCTCAGATGGGCGAGGCTTATCCCGAGCTGCTCAAGAATGTCGCGCTCGTCAAGGGTATCGTCGCCTCCGAGGAGGAGCGCTTCTCCACGACGCTCGACAACGGCCGCGTCTATCTGGACGAGGCCCTGGCAGCGCTTGCCGAGGGCGCCGTGCTTCCGGGCGATGTCGCCTTTAAACTGCACGACACCTTTGGTTTCCCCATCGATCTGACCGTCGAGATCGCCGGCACCGCTGGCCACGGCGTCGACATGGACGGCTTCACTGCCTGCATGGAGGACCAGAAGGCCCGCGCCCGCGCCAATGCCAAGGGCGACGCCTGGGGCAGCTTCAACGACGTGTGGGTCGAGCTTTCGGACAAGGTCGCCGCGACTGAGTTCGACGGCTATGACAACGATGTGATCGAGGGCGCCAAGGTTGTCGCCATCGTGCGCAACGGCGAGTCCGTCGAGTCCGCTGCCGCCGGCGAGGATGTCGAGGTTGTGCTCGACCGCACCCCGTTCTATGCCGAGATGGGTGGCCAGCAGGGCGATGCCGGCAAGCTTTCCGCCGAGGGCGTTGTTCTGACCGTTGCCGACACCAAGAACCACAACGGCCTGTATGCCCACGTCGCGCACGTTGCCGAGGGCACGCTGGCTGTCGGTGCCGCTGTTACCGCCGCGCTCGACGCCGAGCGCCGTGGCTTCCTGCGCCGCAACCACACCGCCACGCACCTGCTCGACGCCGCCCTTAAGCAGGTCCTGGGCGAGCACGTCTCCCAGGCCGGCTCGCTGGTGACGCCCGAGCACCTGCGCTTTGACTTCACGCACTTCGAGGCCCTGTCCTCCGAGCAGCTCAAGGCTGTCGAGGACCTGGTCAACCAGCAGATCTTCGCTTCCAAGCCGGTCGTGACCCGTGTCATGGGCATCGACGAGGCTAAGGCTGCCGGCGCTGTCGCTCTGTTTGGCGAGAAGTACGGCGATGTCGTCCGCGTCGTCTCCGTGGGCGCCGAGGACCAGCCGTTCTCCCGCGAGCTCTGCGGTGGCACGCACGCTGCCAACACCGCCGAGATCGGCCTGTTCAAGATCATTTCCGAGTCCTCCACAGGCTCCAATGTCCGCCGTATCGAGGCTGTGACCTCTAAGGGTGCCCTCGACTACATGGCCGACCGCCTGGCGCTCGTTGACGCCGCTGCTACTGCGCTCAAGTGCCGCGTGGATGAGGTTCCCGCTCGCGTGGAGAACCTGCAGGCCGAGCTGCGCGAGACGTCCAATAAGCTCAAGAAGGCTCTGACCGGTGGCTCCTCCGACGCCATCTCCAGCGCCATCGAGGGCGCCGTCGAGCTCGACGGCTATAAGCTCGTTGTCGCTGAGCTCCAGGGCCTTGAGGCTGCCGACCTGCGCAACGTATGGGATACCGTGCATCAGAAGGTCGCCGGCCCTGTTGCTTGTGTCGTCGCCAGCGTGACTGAGAAGGGCACTCCGGCCCTGCTCGCTGCCGGCTCCGATGACGCCGTCAAGGCCGGTTTCCACGCCGGTAACGTGATCAAGCAGATCGCGGGTCTGGTCGACGGTCGCGGTGGCGGTCGTCCCAACATGGCCCAGGCCGGTGGCAAGAATGCTGCCGGCATCGCCGATGCCCTCGCGGCCGCTAAGACCGCGCTCGGCGCCTAAGAATCTAAGAAGTCGCTGTGGTTGCGCTCGCGCTGGACATAGGGGAGACCAGGATTGGCATTGCCGTCTCGAGCCGTGATGGCAAGATGGCGATGCCTGTCAAGGTGCTTCCTGCTGCCGAGGTCACTGGCATGGCAAAGACGTTTCGCTACCTGGTCGAGGACTATGAGCCCGATATCCTGGTAAGCGGACGTCCCTTGACCATGGCCGGAGAGCCCGGCCCCCAGGCCGAGCGCGTCGCCGCTGTGGCCCAAAAGATTGCCGACGAGCTCGAACTTCCGCTGGAGTTTGAGGACGAGCGTCTGTCCTCGCAGGAGGCCAAGCGAATCCTGCGAGAGCAGGGGCTTAACGAAAAGCAGATGAGGGGCAAGATTGACATGATCGCCGCCAGCCTGTTCTTGCAGACATGGCTCGATCGTAAAAACGAGGAGGTTCAGCATGTCTAGCGCTTCTGATCCGCGCCAGCAGAATCGTACACGGCAGCCCGCGCCGCGTCCTGCTCAGCCTGGTCAGCGCCCGGCGCAGCCGACGCAGCGTTCGGCTCAGCCTACTCAGCGTGCTGCTCAACAGCCCGCCGCTCGTCCCGCGCAGCCCGCTGGTGGCGCTCGTTTTAAGCAACAGGCTCCTGCCCAGCGCACGCAGGGACAGTCCCGGCAATCACGCTCCCACGCACATCATGTTCATGGCTCCCCC
>CAJMRP010000048.1 GCA_905215765.1 uncultured bacterium | reverse complement strand
CCAAATTTGCATCAGCCCTCAGAACATGTTTGAGAACTGTGCCTGAAGTATGTATTTGCAGGCCCCGAATCGGTGTTGCCTCCCGGCGCATTCCGCAGGGGGAGCGATATTTCGCAGCACGAAGTGCGTAGCAAAATATCGCTCATGCCCGAGGACGCGCCGGGAGGCAACACCGATACGGGGCCGGACATATAGATCTACCTGCGCATTTACAAATTCGTAAACTTTTTTCTAAAAAGTGCTTGCACAGTTCTCGAATCATAGGTTATTATCTTCCTCGTTGAACGCGCGGGTCCAACAGAACGAACTGCGAATCAACAACATAGCATGTCGGAGTGGCGGAATTGGCAGACGCGCTAGCTTGAGGTGCTAGTGACCGCTTTTTGGTCATGCGGGTTCAAGTCCCGCCTCCGACACCATCGCATTTGAGAAGCCTCTTCGGAGGCTTTTTTGTTACCGATAGACGGTGAGGTCCACGATGGAAACGCTTGAGCGCAACGAGTGGGCAGACGTTGCCCAACTGGTCGAGATCACGAGCGATGCTGTCATCATCTGTGAGCTCGACGGAACCATTCTGCATGTGAATAATCGTTTGCTCGACCTGATGTGCGAGGAGCGCGCTGACGTCATCGGCGGTGATGTCAAAGACGTTCTGTACTCGTCTGCCTTTGAGCGCGCGACCGAACATCGTCTGCCGTTTGAGACCGATGGCTCCGAGAGCGAGCTGATGCTCAAGCTGAGCGACGGGTCTTTTATTCCCGTCTTGGTTCGCGCGGGTTCCGTTACGCCTCCGCGTATCTTTGGACGTCGTGCACCGCGTGTCCTGGTGGCGCTTCACAGCATCGAAGAGCAGTATTCCCACGATCGTCAGCTCAAACGTGCGCTATCGGAGCTTAGGGTGGCGAATAAACGCCTTTCGGGTACCCTTTCGGTCATTATGAGTACCGTGGGCTCCGATGAGCTCCCCAGCTTGCTCGATACCGTTTTGAATCAGCTCGTTGGAACGCTCGATGCCTCCGGTGCGGCTATCTATTTTTCCGAGAGCGGCGGCTTTAAGCTCCGCGGTGTTTCTAAGGAGCTTGAGGACAGCTATCTGCCCGAGTTTATGCCGTACGGCGCGGGCATTCCGACCTACGTGCTTCGCGAGTCGCGTGCCTGTCGCCTGTCGATCCAGCAGGACCTTGAGGGCGACCGAGTTGCTTCGGGTATGTTCATGGATTTTGACAATCGTTCCAAGCACTTGCTGCGCGTGCAGGATATGCCCCCGTATCGCAGCGAGATCTGTCTTCCCGTGTTTTACGGCACGCAGGTCCTTGGCGTGTTGGAAGTTGGCTGGAAACGCCCCCAGGCGCCACTTGCCTATGACGTGAACGTACTCGAGGTCATCTGCGATTACCTGTCTATTCAGCTGGTCGGCATGGCGTCGAGCTTACGTTCGCGCCGCACGGCGGAGCTCGGCCGCTCGCTCAATTTGCTGCGCGACGAACTGTTTACCTATCTCGATGATCCCGTTGCCGCCTCGCGAGCGGTGTCGACGGAAATCTGCACGGTGCTCAATTGTCATTTCTGCCCCGTGGAGTATGATGCGGGCCTCGAAACCTATGTCATCGATTTTGAGGGCGGCAGTCGTGTGGCGCTGCCGGACGATCCGGAGTCACTCTTCTTTTCTGTCACGGCGCCAGCAGCGCGCCTGGGGGCAGCCCCCGACGGGTTTGAGACATCGGTGTTGGGCGGGACGAGCGCTGACGACCTCAAGCACGTGCGCCTTACACGTGTGGACGAATCCACGTCTATGGGTTCATGGTTGAGGGCCCACGGCCTACCGTGTCAGGGGCTTTATGTCGACTCCGGCATCGAAGCGGGGCGCTACCACTCGGAAGCGGATGGCAAACGAAGCAACGATGCGATTGTTCCCGCTGATATCGCCAAGGGGCCGACGAGGCGCGCTTTGCTGCTCCGCGATGGCAGCCAAGAACCAATTGACGACCTTGAATACGACTACCTGGTGCATCTGGCGCATGACTTTGAGCTGATCTATGAGGGCGAATCTCAAAAGCGCGAAGAGCGTCATATCGCTCAGACGCTTCAGATTGGCATGAGAAATTCGCTTGGTGACGTTCCGGGCATTGCAACCGATTCGGTATATCTATCGGCAACGAATTCTGCGTTGGTCGGCGGTGACTTCTATACGCTTGTCCGACTTCCCGACGATTGCGCCGTTATGATTTTGGGCGATGTATCCGGCAAGGGAATCGAGGCGGCGTCGATGTCGGCGCTCGTCAAGACAGCGCTGACGGCCTATGCCTGGGAGGGTGCAGGGCCTGCCCGTATGGCACGCTCGCTCAATAGTATGCTCATGGGCTTTTCGAGGGTCGAGACGTTTGTGACGGCGTTTATCGCCAAGATCGATCTTAAGGCGGGCCGCGCTACCTATTGCTCTGCGGGACATCCTCCCACTATGGTCATTAGGCCGTCGTCGACGCCGCGTGGCGGCGGCGAGACCTGCGGGGGAGAAGTGGAGCTCCTTGGGTGCCAATCGGGCGTGATCGGTGCCTTTGAGAGCATGGTCTACGAGACGGGCGTGTTTACATTCGCTCCTGGTGACATGCTATTTATGTATACCGACGGAACAATCGAAGCACGTGATCGCTCGGGTGCTTTCTTTGGCGAGCAGCGCCTTCGTGACCTTCTGCTCTCTGTCTCGGGTGAGGGCGTATCGGGAATCTGCGGTAAGGTCTTGGGCGAGCTTGATCGCTTTACCGAGTCGGCGCTGAACGATGACATCGCGCTGGTCTCCCTTGAGTTTTTACGGGGTCGATCGTAGGTCACGACGCCTGACGGGCAAAATCCCTACGGTTGAAGAAACGTGTGCATCGAGCGAGCTCTTTTGGGGAACCATGGTCGTATGAATGAGTGGAATGACATAGCGGTTTTGACGCCACCGGGCGATATCGACATCGCCTCGGTGCCCGCACTGCGCCGACGGTTGGATAATTTGATCGACCTGGGCGTGCGTCGTGTTGTCATCAATTGCCAGGCCGTGGGCTTTATCGACTCGACGGGTTTGGCGTTTTTGCTTACACGTGCCAGAGAGCTCATGAGGCATGAGGGGCTGCTTTCGCTCGTTAACGCTTCCGATGAGGTCGTTCGCTTTTTGGAAATTGCCCGACTTGTCGACATCCTTCATGTCGCGGGCCCGGCGCGGGAGTCGATTCCCGCCATTCCGGTGGGGGAGTTGCCGCGATGGAGCAAGAGCGTCGAAGTAAGGCGAGGCATCGAGAATCTCCCGTATTATCGGCACCGTGTGGCCGAGCTCCTCGAATCGCTTCCCCTGAGGCGTGATGAGCGCTATGACGTTGCATTGGCGTTGGGGGAGGCATTGGGTAACGCATATGACCATGCGGGCGGCGTTGGCTGCATCCTGACGGTTCAGGCCTATGGGGACCGTGTTGTGCTCGAGGTGCTTGATCGGGGCGCTGGCTATTCTATCGATGGAGCGAGCGAACCGGTAACATCCGAGGAACGCGGACGCGGTATCAAGCTTATGCGCATGCTCGTCGATAATGTGGAAGTTGCCCGTCGTACAGATGGCGCCGGCACACGTGTTCGGATGGTGAAGCTGTTTAGCTCGGCATTGGAATCGTGCGCATAGCGCCTTGACTTGGCGTTATTTACCTGCATGAACTTGCTTTGGGCAACTTTTTTGAAAAAAGTACTTGCGTCTTTAGGACAACTCGCGTAAATTAATAACCCGCAAGCGGACATGGCTCAGTTGGTAGAGCACAACCTTGCCAAGGTTGGGGTCGCGGGTTCGAGCCCCGTTGTCCGCTCCATTTGGGCGTTTAGCTCAGGGGGAGAGCGCTTCCCTGACACGGAAGAGGTCAGAAGTTCAAATCTTCTAACGCCCACCAAATGTTCGCAGTCCAGAGGCTTTGCTTCTGGACTGTTTTGCTATAAATACACATGATATGCCATCAAATTATCGACAACGGCCGCTTTTCCACGGTGTAATTGCTGTCCAGCATATTTGTCGCCAATTGCCTCTTGGTCTCGTGGGGAGATGATTATTTTGATTATAACCGTGCACATTGCCCGCGTTTCCATGGTCGATCCCCGTACAATCATTAATCTTGCGCCGATGGCACCTCATTATGCCGCTCGTGTCCTAAACGATGACCTTCCGATTTCTACTCGCCGAGAGGCTGCCGGTGTGGGTGTGCTTCTTCGTGACGTTTTGGGTGCCAACGAGGATGCACAACTCGTGCGCTCTTCATTTGGCAAACCGGAACTTGCAGATGCCAATGCCCCCTCTATTTCGATTTCGCATGCTGCCGGTACGGTCGTTCTCGCTGTTTCAGAAGCCGCGCGGCTATCTGGAGGACCTATAGGCGTAGACATTGAGTCGATGGATGAGGTGTCGCCCTTGGCGGTCAGTCGAATGGCAACCACCGAGGAGCGTGCATGGATTGACGCTGCGGGCAATCAGCGGGAGCGTTGCCGTCGCATGTGCCAGGTATGGACACACATCGAAGCCGTTCTCAAAGCGCAGGGGAGCGGTTTTTCGGTTGATCCCGGCAAGGATGGGCTGCCCGACGGCTGGAAGGTTTCGTTCGCCGAATACGATGGCAGCGTCATCTCGTGTGCCGCGCGCTTCGTGCCCCAAATCGTCCTCAAAGAGCACGTCTTTCATGTAGGATAGGGCTGATTGCCAACAGGGGAGACCGTTATGCCGCTAGATGCCAAGAACGATATCAGCGCCCGCATCGAGGATGCCGTCTTTGAGCTTATGGGGACGACGCCGGTGCAGGCGATCAAGGTGACCGATGTGCTGAGGCTCGCGCACACCTCGAAATCGACGTTTTACCGCTGCTATCGTTCTGTTGACGACGTTGTTAAGCGATTTGAGGACGATCTGCTCCACAACATGCAAGAGATTAACGACGTTGCCCTTGAGGCGCGCTTTGGTGACGCTCAGCTCGATCCGACGCCGACGATGATCAAGCGTATGGAGATTCTGCAGCGCAATCGTTCGAAGGAACTCGCGCTCAACAGTGAAAACGGGGACCCCGTGTTCACGCATAAGGCTACGATTTTTATGCATGAGTATTTTCGTGACCGTCTGCGCTCAACGTTTTCCGACGAGACCGATCTTGACCTGTATCTGGCCTTTGCGCTCGCGGGACATCACAACCTTGTCCAGTATTGGCTTGAGGTCCGTCCCGATTTGGAAGCGCGCACCGTTGCCGCCGCCCTCAATCGCATGTTCTACGCACCGCTCTTTGTCGACGACGCCTCGCGCCATTGGCACCCACGTATTCCCGATTTTGAAAAGCCGCTCGGGTGAACGGCTGATTTTTAGGGATGAACGGTTGCATAGGTTGCGGATTCAGAGCAATCCGGCCCTATGAATCGATTTAAGTATGGCCATTTATCTGCTATTTGGAACGCCTAGCCCCGATGTGTCCCATATGATGGGACACATCGGGGCTTTTTGTCTCACGCGTCTCGTTTAACCCCTCGTAAACTAAAGCTACGTTCAAAAGAACCACTGCAGTAGTTCAACGTGTGACGGCACAGAAAAGCCGCGAGCGCTCTCTCACCTTCGCTCGCGGCTGGACTGCGCCATCATTCCGTACACCTTCACATGATTAGGATGTGATATTCAGTGGTTACGCTCGGAAAGAACATGCGCAGCGTCTCGATTGTAGGCGTAGGCTGCACCCCGTTCAAGGATTTTGAGGAGCATCCCGAGACCCAGGGTATTGGCGAGGGCGAGGCGTTTGGCTATGCGGCTCTCGAGGCAATTGCCGATGCCGGTCTTGAGCCCCGCGATATCGACTTTTTCTATCACGGCAGCGCCAATCCGTATCTCGTTGGCGATTGCATTACCCCAAACATGCAGGTTGCCGATTGGTTTGGCGTTCGTGCCAAGGGGTCTGTCCATCATTCCGAGGCTTGCTGCACGGGCTACGTCGCCCTTGAGCAGGCCGTGATGGCAGTCGCCTCCGGTGCCTACGATGTTGTCCTTACGGGTGCCTGCGATTTGGCTTCGACGCTTCCCGTTGAGCATATGCCCTCCCATATTCGTCAGGACTTTACGCTCGACGTTATGATTCCCTCGCTCGATAAGATCTATGACCGCGCTTATGGTCGCCCGCTCGATGGCGCCTTTGGCGTGTCGTTCGACAACTGGATCAACGAGTATTCGATGCAGTACGACCTTACCGCCGATCAGATCGATGATGCCCTGAACGGCCTTACCAAGAGCCTTCGCCGCGGTGCCGTCCTGAATCCCCTTGCCTGGTACGAGACCACGGTCGAGGAGGACGCGAAGGCAGCTGGGTTCGATACCGCCGACGAGTATCTCAAGAGCATGTACAACCCGCGCGTTACGCAGTACCTGCGCGTTACCGGCTTTGAGAAGAAGTGCGACGGTGCCGCCGCTGTTGTCGTAATGCCCACGGAGAAGGCCAAGGCCATGGGTGTCCCATATGCACCTATCGAGGTTATGGGTACGGGTGCCTCTGCTGTCGAGGCCGGTCTGCTCCACAACGAGCACTGGGCTACTGAGCTTGCCGCCAAACAGGTTTATGACCTTACCGGCGTGAGCCCCGATGAGATCGACCTGTTCATGTGCAATGACTTCTTCCTGGCTTCCGAGATTGTCTCGGCCGAGGAGTGCGGCTATATTCCGCGCGGCGAGGCCTGGAAGTATGCGATTGACGGACGCACCGCTTTTGACGGCGATAAGCCCATCAACCCGCACGGTGGCCGCTGCAACTTCGGTCACGCCCATGGCGCATCGGGTATCGCCGATATCGTCGAGGCCGTCAAGCAGATGCGTGGCGTCGCCGGTGCTACCCAGATGAAGAAGATCCCCGAGACAGCGTTCCTGCGCGGTTTTGGCGGTTCTCAGAACGTGCGCTGCCAGATCCTTCGTACCGTCGCCTAAGCGACCGCGGTTTTCGATTTCCCATAAGGAGTATTCTCATGCAACTCAAAGATATGGAGCCCGTGGTCAAGAAGTTCTACACGGGTCTTGAAGAGGGCATCTATTGGGCGCGCCAGTGCCCCGAGTGCGGAGCCGTCGAGTTTCCGCCCCACCTTGCCTGCAATGCCTGCGGCTATCACAAGACCGATTGGGTCCAGGTTTCTGGTCACGGGCATCTGATTGATTTTACCTTGCCTGGTCCGCAGAACGACAAGCCCTACCTCAAGGAGTATGGCAAGTACGCCTACGGCGCCGTCGATATCGACGAGGGTTCTCAGTACACCTACGTCATCTACGGCATTACCAAGAAGAAGGCCCCCGAGATTCGCGCCAAGCTCATGGCGGGCGAGACCGTTGGCGTCCATGCCAAGGTTATCGACCGTCCGGGCTACAAAGAGCTTACGTTCGAGCTTGACGACTAGGTTTTCACCCCTGCAACAATTCGATTCCTCTCTTAGGCCACGGCGGGACCCATGTCTCCAGCCCGCCGTGGTCGCCCCTCTTTTTCGATTGAAAGGCACCATCATGAACGAAGAACTCACTCAGCAGATCTGCGATTTTGCCAAGTCCGCCTACAACTATGACGGCGATGTGACCCCCGAGACGACGTTTGAGACCCTGGGCAAGGGCTCGATGAAGATGATCGCTCTGACCTCCATGATCGAGAACGAACTCGATGCCGAGGTTCCCGTTCGCGAGGTCATGGTCATGAAGACCATCGGTGAGCTTATTGAGCGCACTGCCGAAGAGATGGAGTAACAGCCATGGACCTGATGCAGACCCTGCGCGAGCAGGCTGCCGCCAAGCCTATGCGCGTTGCTTTTCCCGAGGGCGAAAACGAGACCATGATGCAGGCGGTCGCAAAGATCTCCGCCGAGCATCTTGCCGATTGCGTGCTTGTCGGCGACGGGGGCAAGCTTAAGGAGCTTGCCAATGAGCGTGGCATCTCCCTTGACGGCATCGAGATTGTCGATGTGACCGACGAGGAGGCGAACGCCGCCTGCTGTGAGCGCTACCTTTCGCATCCGGATTGCAAGTTTAAGCCCAAGGGCGCCGCGCGCCGTATGACGCGTCCGCTTGAGCGCGCCCTGATTTTGCAGGTGCTCGGCGATGTCGACGTTATGTTCGCCGGCATCGATAACGCCACGGGCGATATTATCCTGGCTGGTCAGACCATCGTCGGCCTTGCCGACGGGGTGGACACCGTGAGCTCGTGCGGTATCGCCGACATCCCCAACTGGAATGGCGGCGAAGGTGGCCTTTTGGCTTTTGGCGATTCTGCCGTGTGCGTTGACCCCACGAGCGAGGAGCTTGCCTCGATCGCGATTTCGTCGAGCGAAACGGTGCGCTCACTGACCGGATGGGATATCCGTTGCGCGCTGCTTTCGCATTCAACTGACGGTTCGATGGACAATGAGCTTGTCGAAAAGGTGCGTCGTGCTCGCGAGATTGCCAACGATCGCCGTCCCGACCTGGCCATCGACGGTGAGTTCCAGTTTGATTCGGCGATTAACCCCAAGGTTGCGGCCAAGAAGGTGCGTCGTGAGTCTGCTGTTGCGGGCAAAGCCAACGTGGTCATCTGGCCCGATATCAACGTGGGCAATATCGGCGTCAAGATTATCCAGAATCTGACCGGCGCCAATGCTTACGGCCCCATGCTTCAGGGCTTCAAGAAGATCGTGTGCGATTGCTCGCGCTCTGCGCCCGTCGACGAGATCGTCGGCAACGTGGTGATGAGCTGCGTGCGCGCCCAGGCGCTTAAGGAGGCTTAAGGCATGTCCAATAAAAAGACTCCCTGGCGCATCTTGGTAATCAACCCAGGTTCCACTTCCACGAAGGTGGGCGTTTTTGAGGGCGATGAGTGCAAGCTCAGTAAGAACGTTGCGCACGATGCGAAGGACCTTGCCCAGTTCGACGGGGTTTCGGCCCAGATGCCGTATCGCTGCGATCTGATTCTTGGAGCGCTGGGGGAGGCGGGCCTAAAGCTCGAGGACTTTGATGCATTTGTCGGTCGCGGCGGTGGCTTGCTTTCGCTGCCCGGTGGTACGTATGCCATCAACGAGGTTATGCTCGAGCATGCCCGCATCGGTGCGAATGGCGTTCGGCACCCGGCGCAGCTGGGACCCCAGATTGCCCACGAATTTGCCGTGAAATGTGGCAAGCCCGCCTTTGTGGTGAATCCTCCCGATACCGACGAGCTGTGCGACCTCGCACGTATGACGGGCATTAAGGGCGTGTATCGAAACGTGCACCTGCACGCCCTTAATCTCAAAGAGACCGCCATCCGCCATGCGGCAAAGCTCGGTCGCCCCTATGATGAGTGCAACTTCATCGTTTGCCATATCGGCGGCGGCATTTCGATTTCTGCCCACCTTAAGGGCAAGATGGTCGACGGCAACGACATCGTCGGCGGCGAGGGCCCCATGGCGCCGACGCGCTGCGGATCGGTTCCCGCGATTGAGGTTGCAAAGTACACCGTGGAGCACGGTCTTGATGTCGCCCGCGCCCATTGCATGAAGACTGGCGGCTTCGTTGACCTTTTGGGTACCTCCGATGCCATCGAGGTGTGCGAACGTGCTGCAGCGGGAGATAAGGCCGCAGCTCGCGCCTGGGATGCAATGGTCTACCAAATCTGCAAGTGGATTGGCGAGATGGCATGTGTGCTGAAGGGCGATGTCGACGGTATCTTGCTCGGAGGCGGCATGGTCCACAGCAAGGAGCTCGTTGCCTCGATTGAGGAGCACTGCTCTTGGATCGCCCCCGTATCGGCTTATCCCGGCGAGTTTGAACTCGAGGCGATGGCGTCTGGCGCCTGTCGCGTGCTCGATGGCGCTGAGGAAGCGCTCGTGTACAGCGGAGAGCCCGTGTTCACTGGTTTCAACGACTGATAGTGCTGTGTTTGGGGCGGCCGATGGTGACGTCCGGCCGCTCCGACCCTTTTTTCTAAGTGTAAGGATGGATCATGGATAAAACCAAGATCAAGTACCTGGTGGGCATTTATGCTGCCGCCATGTGCATCATGGGCATGTTGGTGCCCGTTCCCATCGTGGCCTCTGTTGCTGCTGCGTTTCCCAACGAGAACATCGCTGCCGTCCAGATGATCATCGGCATCATTCCGCTCATGATGGCTGTGTCCGCCATGCTCGTGTCTTCCCAGCTCGCCTCTCGCGTATCCAAGAAGAAGACGACGCTTGTCGGCCACGTTATCGTGATGCTCGCCGGCGCCTCGGTGCTGGTGTTCCACGATTCGCTTGCCCAGGTTCTTGCGGCCTCTGCCGTGATGGGTCTTGGCCTTGGCGCCGTGCAGAACTCGACCGACGCTCTGATCGCCGACTATTTCGGTGGCAAGCAGCGTTCGTTTGTCATGGGCATCTACTCAACCTTTGTTGCACTGGGTGGCATTATCTGGACGATGGTTTCCGGCATCTTGGGTTCTGCCGAGTGGTTCCACAGCTATGCGGCGTACTTCATCATGATCGTGTTTATCGTCATTGAGGCCGTCTGCCTGCCCGAGGGTCATCTTGAGCCCAAGCGTAAGGTCAACGTGTTTGCCAACATGCCCAAAGAGGTCGCAATTATCACGGTCATGAGCTTTGTGTTCGTACTCACGTTCCAGCTCTTTAGCTCCAATGTCTCGCTGCTTGTCGTGGGTCGCGGCTTTGGCGGCACTGTTGAGGCTGGCCTCGCTTCGACCGTCATGACGGTCGCCGGCATTGCGGCTGGCCTTTTGGTGGGCCCGCTGTTTGCCAAGTTCAAGAACCTGTCGATGCCGATCGCGTGGGGCGTGACGCTCGTTGGCCTGGGCCTGACGCTGGTTGCGCCCGCCTTTATGGTGCTGTGCGTTGCGGGCTTTGTCGTTGCGCTGGGCAAGGAGACCTACGTGCCGCTGGAGGGCAATTTTGCCGCCGGCAACTCTGCTCCCGAGGGACGTGCGTTTAACCTCGCCATTGGCATGGCGGGCATCAACTTTGGCATGGCACTGTCTCCCATTGTGTTTGAGGCCGTGACGTCGCCGTTTGGTGCAACGATTGACCAGAAGTTCATCGCCGGCATGATCGTCTGTGCGGCTTGTGTCGTCTTTGGCGCCATTAAGTATCGCAAGCTCACTCCGGCCCAGCTTGCCGAGGCCGAGAAGATGGCGGCCAGCGGCGAGGCGGAGTAACCGCTCGAGTAGTTGCTTTGCCGCACATCATGTTTTAACGGGGCCGCCGACATATGCCGGCGGCCCTCTTTCTATCAATGGCTTGATAGCTCGCGAAGAGAAGTAATAGCTCCTCGCCTATCGAATGCCGGCGGACGGGGTGCCGGGGCTACAGTCTTCCGAGCGTTTGCAGTCCCGTCGCTCCGTCCGCCGGCATTCGACCGCAACATGTTGGTCAAGCATAATCTTTTGGATTCTTTTGGCGTGAGCGGCTTGGTTTTAGTAGGATTTGTCAGCGGCTTGACTAAGGGGGTTTTATAGCTGCCATGCAGGTAGCCGTGTTGGTAACGTTTTACCGACTTGTCAAATACCCCTCATTTATAATGCGTCTGCAAAATGACTAATTGCTTTGACCTGCTGAAACACTATATGTTGTGTTTGACCTAAAAAAAGAATACAGGATATAGATGCGTCTTTGTCGTATGATAGATGGCGGACAGAGAACGAAGACCTTATTCGTCCCATTTGGACACGCCTTTGAGCCGCTTGATCGGCCGCGAGGATTGTCCGCATGAGGACCTATGGTTTATCGAGAACACAGATTGCGCGACGGCGCCGCAAGACAGGGGCAAGCCCTGCCGGGCATCGTTTGGCTCTGAAGCGCAATGAGGCTACGACGCGAAAGAGGCAAGAGGATGAAGATCATCAAGCGCAGCGGCACCGAGGTTGTCTTTGACATCGACAAGATCGTCAATGCCATCCGTGCCGCCAACTTGGAGGTCGAGGAGAGCTCTCGTCTAACCGACCGCCAGGTGGTTTATGCGGCGCAAAACGTCGCCGAGGCATGCGAGAACGCGGGTCACACCGTTTCGGTCGAGGAGATCCAGGATTTGGTCGAGGACGAGATCATGCGTCTCGACTGCTACGAGGTTGCCCGCCACTACATCATCTATCGCTATGTTCAGAGTCTGAAGCGCCAGAAGAACACGACCGATGACAAGATCCTGTCGCTAATCGAGTGCAACAACGAAGAGGTCAAGCAGGAGAACTCCAATAAGAACCCGACCGTCAATTCCGTTCAGCGTGACTACATGGCCGGCGAGATCTCCAAGGACCTGACTCAGCGTGTGCTGCTGCCCCAGGAGATTGTGGATGCTCACAATGAGGGCCTGATTCACTTCCATGATTCGGACTACTTTGCCCAGCACATGCATAACTGCGACCTGGTGAACCTGGAGGATATGCTCCAGAACGGTACTGTTATCTCGGGTACGCTGATTGAGAAGCCGCACAGCTTCTCGACCGCCTGCAATATCGCTACGCAGATCATCGCCCAGGTTGCTTCCTCCCAGTACGGCGGCCAGTCCATCTCGCTGACCCATCTTGCCCCGTTCGTCGAGGTGAGCCGTCAAAAGATTCGCGGTGAGGTCGCCCGCGAGCTCGAGGAGCTCGGCGTTTCCGCATCTCCCGAAAAGGTCCGTGAGGTCGTTGAGGACCGTCTGCGTGACGAGATCCGTCGCGGCGTCCAGACGATTCAGTATCAGGTCGTGACCCTTATGACCACGAATGGCCAGGCACCGTTCGTGACGGTCTTTATGTATCTTAACGAGGCCCGTACGCCTCAGGAGAAGCACGACCTTGCCATGATCGTGGAGGAGACGCTTCGCCAGCGCTACGAGGGCGTTAAGAACGAGGCCGGCGTGTGGATTACCCCGGCATTCCCCAAGCTTATCTATGTACTCGAGGACGATAACGTTCACGAGAATTCCCCGTACTTCTACCTGACCCAGCTGGCTGCCAAGTGCACCGCCAAGCGCATGGTTCCCGATTACATCTCCGAGAAGAAGATGCGCGAGCTCAAGCTGTCGAAGGGCGAGACCGCGGGTAACGGTGACTGCTATACCTGCATGGGTTGCCGCAGTTTCCTGACGCCCGACCGTTCGGGCAACGGCTTTAACAATGTCGCTAACGCGCTGAACTACGACCCGACCAAGCCTAAGTACTATGGTCGCTTTAACCAGGGCGTCGTGACCATCAACCTGCCCGATGTCGCGCTGAGCTCGCACCAGGATATGGACAAGTTCTGGAAGATCTTCGATGAGCGCCTTGAGCTGTGCCACCGTGCCTTGCTGTGCCGTCATGAGCGCCTGATGGGTACGCTTTCGGATGCCGCGCCGATTCTTTGGCAGTACGGTGCCCTGGCGCGTCTGAAGAAGGGCGAGACGATCGATAAGCTGCTCGTGGGTGGCTACTCCACCATCAGCCTGGGGTATGCCGGTCTGTATGAGTGCGTCAAGTACATGACGGGCCACAGCCACACCGAGAAGGAAGGCACGCCGTTTGCCATGGCCGTCATGCAGCGCATGAACGACAAGTGCGCCGAGTGGAAGGCCGAAAGCGATATTGACTTCTCGCTGTACGGCACGCCGTTGGAGTCGACGACCTACAAGTTCGCCAAATGCCTGCAGCGTCGTTTTGGCATCATCCCGGGCGTGACGGACAAGGGCTACATCACCAACAGCTACCACGTCCACGTGTCCGAGGAGATCGACGCCTTCGATAAGCTTAAGTTTGAGGGTATGTTCCAGCAGCTTTCGCCGGGCGGTGCTATCTCCTACGTTGAGGTTCCCAACATGCAGGACAACCTCAAGGCTGTCATTCGCGTGATGCAGTACATCTACGACAACATCATGTACGCCGAGCTCAACACCAAGAGCGACTATTGCCAGGTATGTGGCTACGACGGCGAGATCAAGATTGTGGAAGACGATGGCAAGCTGGTGTGGGAGTGCCCCCACTGCGGTAATCGCGACCAGGAAAAGATGAACGTGGCGCGTCGTACCTGCGGCTATATCGGTACGCAGTTTTGGAACCAGGGCCGCACCGAGGAGATTCGCGACCGCGTTTTGCACCTATAAAAGATTGCGCTGAGGTGCGGTCTTTCTGCCTGCAAGAATTGATGGGGCTGTTTTTGCGGCCCCATTCTTTCATCTGCAGGATGTTTGGTCGATGAACATAGGGTGGACGCCGTTTTTTAGGGGAGGCAGTGTGAATTACTCGGCTATCAAATACTTTGATATCGCTAATGGCGAGGGGGTTCGTACTACGCTGTTCGTCAGCGGGGGCCGCCGCGGC
>CAJMRP010000047.1 GCA_905215765.1 uncultured bacterium | reverse complement strand
GCGGCAGCCATGGGCTCCTCGATCAGGTAGGCCTGGCGAGCGCCGGCCTGGATCGTGGCCTCAAATACGGCACGCTTCTCGACCGACGTGACGCCGGAGGGAACGCAGACGACAACGCGCGGACGCGGGGTCCACGGATAGCGCTTCTCGGAAGCCTTGTCGATAAAGTAGCGAAGCATGGCCTCGGTAACATCGAAGTCGGCGATGACGCCGTCCTTCAGGGGACGAACGGCCACGATGTTGCCGGGCGTACGGCCGAGCATGCGCTTTGCCTCGATACCGACTGCCAGGATGCGCTCGTCGTTCTTGTCGATGGCGACAACAGAGGGCTCGCGAATGACGATGCCCTTGCCGCGCACGGAGACAAGCGTATTTGCGGTACCGAGGTCGATGGCAAGATCGCCCGCATAGCTACCGAAGAACATATCCATCAAAGAAAACAACGCAACTCCTGATGTGTTGGATGATTGCTGGAAAACTACTAGCTCATGATACTAGCGCAAGCCCGGCACCTCACTTGCGGTGAAGCGCCGGGCAAAGCTAAATCCCATAAGGTCACTACTGGTTGTCAGCAGCCGAGAAATCCATATCGAGCGAGGAAACGGCCCAGCCGATATGGTTGTCGGAGCGCACGAATTTGACGGTGTACTCCTGCTCGCCGCCCTTGGACAGCGATGCCTTAACCTTGGCGGTCGTCTCGGTCATGGACTGATCCATGCCCTCGACGGACACGGTGGCACCCTGCGGAATCGAGGAGATGATCATCGACTTAGCGTCCTCGGACAGGCTCGAGGCCAGGCAAGACTCGGCCTTTGCCGTGTCACCGTCGCCGGCAGCCTGGAACAGATCGGTAACGACAGACTCCTGAGACGGGAAGCCAAAGCCGCGCGTGTAGGCAAAGCCCAGACCGCCCGCGGCGATCAAAATGAGCAGAAGCAGCACAATGAAGACTTTGAGACCCGTGTGGCGATGGCGACGACGGACCTTGGCCTGCTTACGATCCTGACGGTCCTGCTGGACCATCTCGGACTCGGACAGTGTAAAGAAGCCGGTGTCCGAGGGATCGGGCATAAACTGACCGGTCGCGCCCGTAGGATCGAGCGGATCGACTGCGGGAGTGTCCATCGCGGGCGCCGGAGCCGTGGCCATAGCCGTCTGGGCAGACAGCGCGGCAAGCGAATCGTGCACGCGGGCAAGCTCATCGGCCTGCTCAGAGGTGAGCTGGTAGATGCCATCGGCAGTAGCGGCGTTAAAGGCGTCGAGTGCGTCGGAGGGACGGCCGGCGGCAGAAAGCGCCTGACCCATGCCGGCGTTGAGCGCGCGCGTGTCGTCACGGGGACCGGCAAAGTCGATAGCCGTACGGTAGGTCTCCACGGCATCCGCCGGACGGCCGAGCTTAATGAAGCAACGACCGAGCTCGCCGAGTGCGGCGGCAGGAGCCGGATTGGCGCCGTCGATGGCGGCCTGACGGAAGGCGGTTCCCGCGTTGGCATAGTCGCCCGACTGGAACAGCGCATTGCCCAGGCCCAGATAGGCCTTGAACGGCGTGGCATAAGAAGCATCCTGCGTAGCAGCAGAGAACGCCTGAGCGGCCGTTGTGTAGTCGCCCACGGCGGCGAGCGCCTTGCCGCGGTTGGTGAGCAGCGCGCCGCGCTTGCCGTAGGTGCCGTCGTTGAGGGCGGCGGCATAGGCCTCGGCGGCCTCGGCATACATGCCCAGGTGCATCAAGGCGTTGCCACGAAGATGATCGGCCTCGCCCATAATCTCATCGGGAGTCTTTGCCGCCCCAAGCATCTGGGCTGCAGCGGAAAAATCACCCGCGCGGTAAGCGGCGCGGCCCTGTTGGATCAGCTGGCTATTCAAGGAAGTCCCCTTTACTCGTGAACGATCTCGACATGGACGATCTCGTCGCCGGCACGCAGCCGCGAAATCACATCGAGACCCTCGACCGTGGTACCAAAGACGGTGTAACCGGAATCGAGGTTATGCTGGGCGCCCAGACAGAAGTAGAACTGCGAACCCGCGGAATCGGGGTCCATGGAGCGTGCCATGGCAAGGGCACCATCGACATGGCTGTTGCGCGGATTGGTGGCAAACTCGCCCTTGATGCAGTAGCCGGGGCCACCGGTACCGGGCATGCCGTCGGGGCCCTCAAGGCCGGCAGCGACGTCGGCGCCGGACATATCGCGGGTATTGGGGTCGCCGCCCTGAATGACAAAACCGGGCACATAGCGATGGAATTTAAGGCCATCATAGAAACCCATCGTGGAAAGCTCGCAGAAGTTCGCGACATGAATGGGAGCGCCCTCACCGTCAAACTTGACCTTGATGGTACCCTTCGACGTCTCGATAACGGCGCACTCGTCGCCGGCAAGCTGATACTCGGGCGTGTAGAGCTCTTTCTTAAAACCAAACATGTGGTTCCTTCCTCGTGCGTTTAAAGCATATTTGTACGAATTGTAGCAATAAGCATGCGCTTACATCAATTGCGCACGTAGGTTATGCCGACTATGGCGAACTAATTTTAGGAACGCTGCTGCGGCTTCCAGGAGCCCACGTTGGCGTCGTACTGATTCAGCGCGCTGTTGCCGCCCTGTGCGATGGGCGCCAGGATCTCGCTTTGGTGGGAACTCATCGACTCGCCATCGGGAATGGCCAGCGAGATATCCCAGCTCTGGCAGATTACGTCGACGCGCTCATACATCCACTCGGCAAGCTGCTTTAAGTGGGCGATGTCATCCGCATAGACCGTATCGTCCTGATACTTAAGGTTGTTAAGCTCATCTTGCGTCTTTTTGATCTGGTCGCGCAGGGCGTAGGCACTCTGCGACAGCTCCTGACGGGTGGACAGCGGCGTTCGGAGATAACCGTTGTTAAAGGAATCGATGACCTCGCCGATCTGATCATTGTTGTACGACACAATGGTCTGATACAGGCTGTCGAGCTTGGTGTAGAGCTGATCATCGGTGAGCACGGTTTCTTCCTGGACCACCTCGGCAGAATCGTCCTGCTTGGTATCGTCCTCAGTCGCCTCGCCCTTTTGGCGCGTGGGGAAGGTCGTCTGCGCGGCCTGGCCAAACTGGTCGTAGAAGCCAGGCATGACACCCATGGGATCGGTCGTCACGAACCAATAGGCACCGCCGCAAACGACAGCAAGGACCGCGATGACGATGAGTGGCTTGGGGATATGACGCTTGTGCTTGTGATAGGCGTCCTCGTCGGGATGCACCTTGCGCTTGGGTTTTTGAGCATCGTCGTGCAGGGAAACCGGCGTGGGAATATCGACCTTGGGAATACCGAAATCCTTATCGAAAGCCGGCAACACGCAGGTCTCATTGGGGTCGGCGGCGTCCGAAAGCACCGCAGCGGCAGAGGCCGGCGCATGAGGCACCTCGGTATCGATCTGCTCTTGCGTTAGGCGCGGAAAGCCCGCCGTGCGGCCCGCTGCCAGGTCGGATGCGGCCGCGTCCTCGGAGAGGATACCCGGAGCGGGGCGTCCGCATTTGGGGCACGTACGATCATGTGGAGAAAGACGGGCACCGCAGCCCTCACAGAACACGAACTCGGTGTGCTCGGGACCATCGCCCGGACCCACATAGGCGTTGCAGTAGGGGCAGAACGAGGCGCCGTCCTCGATAGTCTTAAGGCAATGCGGGCAGATCACGGCATCCTCTTTTCGAAGCAATTCAAACAATCGAGGTTAGAGCATAACATCGCCACGGCCCCACAGGAACAAGGCACCAATTCAACATCGCCAGGGCGCGTAGCTACTTCTTCTTTTTGCTTGGCATCGAGACTTTGATGCCTTGGGCGGACTTGGTCACGCGAGAGCGCTTGGCTCCGGTACTCTTCTTTTTCTTGGGCTGGGCCTGGGCCACGCCCTCAAGTGCGCGGGCCTCGGCCTCGCGAGCGGTGCGATCTTCGCGGCGCTGCGCCATGTCGGCGGCGACGCGCTTGGCAAAACGCTCGGCCGTCGAACCCGTCGAGCTCACCTTGCCGCCACCACGACCCAGGCGGACGCGCACACCGCGGCCAAAACCAGTTGCGGCATGACGACGACGCGGCTTGAGCGAATCCATCATCGTGGCGAGCTTAAAGAACACCGAGCAGGTAAAGACCACGATGACAGCCAAGATAACCATCTGGCCCATCGACAGGTTGGCAATAGACAGCAGCTCCGGGAATCCGATAACGCCCACCAAGATGCCGGCGACGACAAACACAAAGAGCACCACTCGTAAGGGTGTGAGCGGCTGCGAGATGCGCCAGATCAGACTGACGCTCGCCGCGCACGACGTAAGCAGGCACATCGTAGACAGCGTGAGCTGGCTAAAGCCAAACACGCGCGCCACAAAGATATCGAGCGCCGCAGCCAAAATGACCGCAATCGACGCCGGCAGTGCACGCTTGAGTACGTTGGTCAAAAACGCACCCTTCACGCGAGCATTGTTGGGCTCCAGGCCCAACACAAAGCCCGGCGCGCCGATGCAGAAGAAGTTAATGAGTGTCATCTGGATGGGCTCAAAGGGGTACGGCGGCAGCGCGATGCACAGCGCCGCCAGACCCATCGAGAACAGCGTCTTGGTCAGGAACAGCGAGGCCGAACGCTGCAGGTTGTTGATGGAGCGACGGCCCTCGGCCACCACGGCGGGCATCGAGGCAAAGTCGTTGTCGACGAGTACGATCTCGGCCACGTTACGCGCGGCATCGGAGCCAGCCGCCATGGCCACGGAGCAGTCGGCCTCCTTAAGTGCCAGCACGTCGTTGACGCCGTCGCCCGTCATGGCCACGGTGTGCTCGCGGCGCTTGAGCGCCTGCACGAGCTCGCGCTTCTGCTGCGGGGTCACACGACCAAAGACATGGTAGCGGTCCACTGCGGCATCGAGCTTGGCCGGCGTATCGAGCGTCGTGGCGTCCACATAGGCGTCCGCCCCCGGCACGCCCACCACGCGCGCGATCGACGACACCGTACGCGGGTCGTCGCCACTGATCACGTTGAGGGTCACGCCCTGCTCGTTAAAGTAGCCGATGGTCTCGGCCGCCGAAGTACGGATCTCGTCGCGGATGGTCACAAAGCCCACGGGCTCGGCCTCGCCCACCATATCCCCATCGGGCGTAAAGCCGTCCACGCGCGCCACCACGAGCACGCGGCAGGTATCGGCAAGCTCGGCGACACGGTTCTCGACCTGGGCAAACGCACGATCAGAGAGCACAAATTGCGCGGCGCCCATCACATAGGAGCCCTGCGCAAACGACGCGCCGCTCCACTTTTTGGAGGACGAGAACGGAATGGCCGACAGCGGCTCAGACACCTCGACCGGGCGATCGGCGTAATAGTTAAGCAGCGCCTGGCAGGTCTCGTTGGCATCGGCCGAAGTCGCATGCGCCACGTTAGCCAGCGCAAAATCGAGTACCGTGGTATCGACGGGAACAGCCGCCTCGTCCGAGTCCACGCCAAAGCCAACACCCTCAACCGGCAGCGGATACGTGCCCTCGACCTCCATGCGGCCCGACGTGATGGTGCCCGTCTTGTCCAGGCACAGCACGTCGACGCGCGCGAGCGTCTCGATGCAGTAGAGCTGCTGTGCCAGCACCTTGCGGCGAGCCAGGCGCACCGTGGCAATGGCGAGCACCGACGACGTCAGCAGCACCAGGCCTTGCGGGATCATGCCCAGCAGGGCGCCCACCGTGGACAGCAGCGCCGACGAAGGCACATGACCAGCCAAAAGCTCGGAGAAGCACCACGAAAGCGCGCTATCGCCCGGGGTTCCCGCGGCATCCCACAGCTCGCTCACACTCGAGGCAAACAACGCCAAACCGAGCGGGATCATGATGATGCTCGCGAAGCGCACGATGGCGTTAAGCGCGTTCATGATCTCGGAATTGACCTTTTTGACGTATTTGGCCTCGCTATTGATCTTAGCCACGTAGTTGTCGGCGCCGACATGGATCACGCGGGCGCGCAGCAGGCCCGAGTCGATAAAGCTGCCGCTCATGAGCTCGGAACCGGGCTGCTTTTTGATGAGATCGCTCTCGCCCGTCAGCAGGCTCTCGTTCACGAGCGCCTCGCCCGAAACCACCACGGCGTCAGCGGGAATCTGGTCGCCGCGCCCCAGGCGGATGATGTCGTCGAGCACGATCTGGTCCAGGTCGAGCTCCACCTCGGCGCCGTCGCGCACCGCAATGGCCTTCTTGGAGGTCAGCAGCGTGAGCTTATCGACCATCTTCTTGGACCGCATGGATTGAATGACGCCAATAGCGGTATTGAGGAACACCACGAACAGGAACGTCAGGTTCTTAAACGAACCGGTCAAAATGACCAGGAACGCCAAGATCACGTTGATCAAATTGAACAGCGTGCAGAGGTTCTCGATGATGAGCTCTTTGACCGACTTGGTCTTGAGCTCCATGTTGCGGTTGATCTTACCGGCGGCGATGCGCTCCTCGACCTCGGCGGTCGAGAGTCCGCGCTCGATATCCGTTGCTGCCATACCACGTCCCATCACGTCGCGTCGGTATAAGAAAAACCGCCCGGACCATGCGAGGTTCGGACGGTCTTACGTTCGATGGTGCCCCATGTTGGATTCGAACCAACGGCCTTCTGCTCCGGAGGCAGACGCTCTAATCCCCTGAGCTAATAGGGCCAACGTTTGGCATTATACCCAAGTGCACCACGGGCTATCAAAATAAAAGAAAAAGCTTTGCAATTCCGAGGAAGACGCCGTGCAACGGCCCACTTTAGAAGGCAAAAGCGAGTCAGATAGTATAAACTCTCATGCACCATATATACACGGCTCGCAATGCGGGCCGTTTTTGCAAAAGTTATCCATCGAGGTGAGAGGCACACCATGATTGCAATTCTAAAGCAGAGCGCCAGCGACGAGGCCGTAAGCCATATCGTCAGCTGGATTGAGAAAAAAGGCCTGAAGACCGACGTCTCGCGCGGCGAGAACGAGACAATCATCGGCCTGGTGGGCGATACGACCAAGATCGACCCATTCCTGCTCGAGTCCATGGACGTCGTCGAGCGCGTGCAGCGCGTCTCCGAGCCTTTTAAGCGTGCCAACCGTAAGTTCCACCCCGAGGACTCCGTCATCGACTGCGGCCACGGCGTCAAGATCGGTGGCGACCAGTTCCAGGTCATCGCCGGCCCCTGCTCCGTCGAGGGCGAGAACCTCATCCGCATCGCCCGTCGCGTGAAGGCTGCCGGCGCCACGATGCTGCGCGGCGGCGCCTACAAGCCCCGCACTTCTCCGTACGCCTACCAGGGCATGGGCCCCGCCGGTCTGGACCTGCTGTGCGAGGCCTCGGCCGAGCTCGACATGCCGATCGTCACCGAGATCATGGACCCGCGCGACGTGCAGGTCTTCTTGGACAAGAAGATTGACGTCATGCAGATCGGCGCCCGCAACGCCCAGAACTTCCCCCTGCTCAAAGAGGTCGGCAAGACCCAAACCCCGATTCTGCTCAAGCGCGGCATGTCCGGCACGATCGACGAGCTGCTCATGGCTGCCGAGTACATCATGAGCGAGGGCAACGACAACGTTATCCTGTGCGAGCGCGGTATCCGCACCTTCGAGACCCGTACCCGCAACACCTTCGACCTTAACGCCGTGCCGGTGCTGCACCACCTGTCGCACCTGCCCGTCGTTGCCGACCCCAGCCACGCCACCGGCTACACCCGCTACGTTGAGCCCATGGCGCTCGCGGCGACCGCCTGCGGCGCCAATGGTCTGGAAATCGAAGTCCACGACGAGCCCAGCCGCGCATGGTCCGACGGCGCTCAGGCCCTCACCCCCGATCAGTTCGACGACGCCATGCGCCGCATCCGAGCCATCCGCGAGGTTGTCTGCCAAGGAACCATGGAGTAGCCCATGGGTACGGTGAGAAACGCGCGCGTTAACCAGGGCGGCCCTAAGTGCGCCGGCATCGTGGGCCTGGGCCTCATCGGCGGCAGTTTTGCCCGCGGCTATGCGCAGGCGGGCGTCCGCGTGCTGGCCTGGGACCCCGATGACGATGTCATGACGGCCGCCAGCATGGGCACTGTCGCCGGAGAGCTCAACGACAAGACACTCGGCGAATGCGACATCATCGTCCTGGCTTGCTACCCCGAGGCCTGCATCGAGTGGCTCGAGGCGCATGCCCAGGCCCTCGCCGACGCCACCGACACCGAGGCCATCATGGGTCCCGTGGTGATCGACACCGTGGGCGTCAAGGGCATCGTGTGCGAACGTGCCTTTGAGCTTGCCCGTAAGCACGGCTTTTACTTTGTGGGCGCACACCCCATGGCGGGCACGCAGTACTCGGGCTACGCACACTCCCGCGCCGACCTGTTCCAGGGCGCGCCACTCGTGCTCGTGCCGCCCGCGGTGGACGATGCGCTCAAACTGGAGCTTTTGGGCCAGGTGCGCGAGATGGTGCGCCCCTTGGGCTTTGGCAAGTTCACCGTGACCAGCGCCGCCGAGCACGACCGCGTCATCGCCTTCACGAGCCAGCTTGCGCACGTGGTGTCCAACGCCTACGTAAAGAGCCCGACCGCCCAGGTCCACCACGGCTTTTCGGCCGGTAGCTACCGCGATCTCACCCGCGTGGCGCACCTCAACCCGCAAATGTGGTCCGAG
Source organism: uncultured bacterium (assembly GCA_905215765.1). GTDB lineage: Bacteria > Actinomycetota > Coriobacteriia > Coriobacteriales > Coriobacteriaceae > Collinsella. The sequence continues at coordinate 5,907 of CAJMRP010000047.1, read as the reverse complement.
CTCATGATCGACGACGCCGACGCGCTCGCCTTCGAGATCGACCATCTAATCGAGTCGCTTGGCGCCTACAGCCGTGCGCTCAAGGACCGCGACCAGCGCTATCTGGAGAATCTCCTTGCCGAGGGCGACCGCATTAAGCGCGCGCTCGACGACGAGACCTCCCACTAGACCACCTATCACGCCAGGTCGAAAGGACCGAAGCTTATGGCGATTACCATCGATATCGACACCGCACGCCCCTACCAGGTGCATGTTGGCACGTTTTTGCTGGAGCAGGCAGGACCGCTCGTGCGCGCCACTGCCGGCGGCACCAAGGCCGTCATCGTGACGGACACCAACGTGGGCCCGCTCTACCAGATGCCCGTTAAGCAGAGCCTGGAGGCGTCAGGCTACGAAGTGAGCATCTGCACCTTCGAGGCCGGCGAGGCCCATAAGCGCGCCGAAACCTATGTTGCCATTTTGGAGTTTGTGGCCGAGCACGAGCTTTCGCGCTCCGACGTGATCGTGGCACTCGGCGGCGGCGTCGTGGGCGACGTGGCGGGCTTTGTGGCCGCCACCTACATGCGCGGCTGCAAGTTTGTGCAGATCCCGACGAGCCTGCTCGCCATGGTGGATTCGTCGGTGGGTGGCAAGACCGCCATCGACCTGGCTGCAGGCAAGAACTTGGCCGGCGCCTTTTGGCAGCCGAGCGTGGTTATCGCCGACGTGGGGTGCCTGGCCACCCTCACGCCCGAGCAGTTCGCCGACGGCTGCGGCGAGGTTGTGAAACACGCCGTGATCGCCGACCCGGAGCTTTTCGCCGAGCTGGAGAAGACCCCGCTCACGCTGGAGCTGCTCAACCGCGATGTGGCCCGCGTAGCGCTCATCATCGCCCGCAATATCGACATCAAGCGCGCCGTGGTCGTTGCCGACGAGCGCGAGACCAACCAGCGCAAGCTCCTCAACTTTGGACACAGCGCCGGACACGCCGTCGAGGCCTGCGAGCACTTTGAGCTCGGACACGGCAACTGCGTGTCGATCGGCATGGGCATCATCACGCGCGCCGCGGCTCTGCACGGCATTTGCGATGCTGCACTGCCCGGTCGTATCGAGGAGCTCTGCGCCCGCCATGGCCTCAAGACCCGCTGCGACCTAGATGCCGATGCCGTTTTTGCCGAGGCGCTCCACGACAAGAAGCGCGCGGGCGACACCATCGACCTGGTGATTCCGCACGGCATCGGCCGCTGCAGCATCGACCGCACGCCGCTTTCCACTTTCCACGAACTCATTGCCGAGGGCCTCGGCCAGAAGGGAGACGCATTCGCATGCTAGCCCGCATCACCCCGTCCCCGCTTAAGGGCACCGTTCCCGCCATCGCGTCCAAGTCGATGGCGCATCGCCTGATCATCTGCGCCGCGCTTGCCAACGGCGAGACGCACGTTACCTGCAACACCACCTGCGCCGACATCGAGGCTACGGTGCGTTGCCTTACGGCACTGGGCGCTCGCATCGAGACCGTCGAGGATGGCTTCCAGGTCCATCCCACTATGAAGAGTATTGAGTTTGGCCTGCTCAAGGCACTTGCCGGCGGAACGCTTGACTGCGGCGAAAGCGGCTCCACGCTCCGCTTTATGTTGCCCGTCGCCTGCGCGCTGGGCGCAGAAGCAACTTTTGTGGGCCAGGGACGCCTGGGCGCCCGCCCCCTCTCCCCGCTCTCGGACGAGATCATCGCCGCCGGCTGCGACCTACAGGGTCTGGGCGGTTTTCCGCTCAAGACGAGCGGCCGCATGCGCCCGGGCACCTTTGTGCTGCCGGGCAACGTAAGCTCGCAGTACATCTCGGGCCTGCTGCTGGCAGCCCCGCTGCTGGCCCAGCCCTCCTGCGTGCAGGTGACCGGCCTCATTGAGAGCCGCCCCTACATCAACCTGACGATCCAGGCCATGAAGGCCTTCGGCGTCGAGGTCAACGTCGAGCGCATTCCCGCCAAGGACGGTCAGCCCGAGGTCACAAACTTCCGCGTGAGCAGTGGCTCGTACCGCACGCCCGGCAGCGTGGCCGTCGAGGGCGACTGGTCCAACGCCGCCTTTTGGTTGTGTGCTGGCGCCATCGGCACCGACCCCATCACCGTGGAGGGCGTGTCGCTGAGCTCTGCGCAGGGCGACCGCAACGTGCTTGCCGCGCTTTCGCGCTTTGGCGCCCGCATCGTGCGCTCCACCAACGCCGCCACCGTGCAGTCCGACAAGCTCGCCGGCTTTGAGATGAGCGCCCACGACATCCCCGACCTGGTGCCCGTTATCTCGGCCGTGGCCTCGCTGGCACAGGGCCGCACCTTTATCCGCGATTGCGCCCGTCTGCGCATCAAGGAATCCGACCGCCTGGTCACCACCACCCGCGAGCTCACCGCGCTGGGCGCGCAGGTGCGTATTGCCGGCGACGACCTCATCATCAAGGGTGTCGATGCCTTTACCGGCGGCGAGGTCGATTCGCACAACGACCATCGCATCGCCATGATGGCCGCCATCGCCGCGAGCCATGCCACCGGCGAGGTCGTGATCCACGGCGCCGAGGCCGTCAACAAGTCCTATCCCGATTTCTTCGACCACTACCGCCTGCTGGGCGGCAAGGTCACACTCGAGGAGGAATAGCATGTCCTCGACCTTTGGCAACGTCTTGCACTTAAGCATCTTCGGCCAATCGCACTCCCCCGCTATCGGCTGCTCGCTCGATGGCATCCCGGCGGGCATCGCCGTGGACCAGGAGCAGCTGCAGGCCTTCCTCGACCGTCGCGCCCCCGGTCGCGACGAGACCGCGACCAAACGCCGCGAGGCCGACGCCGCGCATATCATCGCCGGTGTGGTCGATGGACACACCACCGGCGCACCCATCGCAGCGATTATCGAGAACACGAACACGCGCTCCAAGGATTACTCCGAGCTGCGCCGCAAGCCCCGTCCCGGACATGCGGACTTCCCTGCGCGTGTTAAGTATCACAACATGCACGATGTCGCTGGTGGCGGGCATTTTTCCGGCCGCCTAACGGCACCCTTGTGCATCGCCGGCGGGATCGCGCTGCAGGCACTCGAGGCCCGCGGCATTCAGGTCATGGCGCACGTCGCGCAGATCGGCGGCATCTCCGACCTGCCGATGGACGATATGGTCTATCGCAAGGCCGACCGCAAGGCGATCCTTACGAACGACCTGCCCTGCATTGACGCCGCCGCAGCCGGCCGAATGCGCGAGGAGATCCTAGCCGCGCGCGACGAATTCGACAGCATCGGCGGCATCGTGGAGTGCGGAATCTACGGGCTTCCCGCGGGCATCGGCGACCCCATGTTCGACGGTATCGAGAACCGCATCGCACACATCGCCTTTGGCATCCCCGCCGTAAAGGGCGTGGAGTTTGGCATGGGCTTTGCCGTGGCCGCCATGCGCGGCAGCGAGAACAACGATCCGTATCGCATCGATGCCGAGACCGGCGAGATCGAGGTCGAGTCCAACAACGCCGGCGGCATCCTGGGCGGTATTTCGACCGGCGCGCCCGTCATGTGGCGCATGGCCGTAAAGCCGACGCCCTCAATTGGCCGCGAGCAGCAGACCGTAGACATGGACGCCATGGAAAATGCCGAGCTCTCGGTCCACGGCCGTCACGATCCCTGCATCGTCCCCCGAGCCGTCCCCGTTGCCGAAGCAGCCGCGGCACTCGCCATCTGGGACGCCCTCCTCGAGGACGCAGGCCAGCGCTAAAAATCTCTGGGGGCCAACTCCAGCCCCCACGCCCACCCAGTGATTTTTCTGGGACGGGGATTAAAAAATCATTAGGTACACAATGATTTTTTAATCCCCGTCCCAGAAAAATCACCGACACGTGAAAGGGGCCCCATGGACCTTGCCGATATTCGCCAGGCCATCGATGGCATCGACACCACCCTGCTCAACAGCTTTGTCGAGCGCATGGATATTGCCACCGAGGTCGCCAAATCAAAGATCGAGATGGGCAAGGCCGTCTTTGACCCCGCTCGCGAGCGCTCCAAACTCAACAACCTCGCCAGTCGCGCGCCCGAGCGCTACGAGGCGCAGACCATCACCCTGTTCCGTCTCCTCATGAGTATGAGCAAGGCCGAACAGCAGCGTTACATCAACGAGCTCAAGGGCATCACCGTCTCGCAAAAGGCCCACGCCACGGCCGTAGCCTTCGACACGCCCTTCCCCCAGACTGCCAGCGTCGCCTGCCAGGGCGTGGAAGGTGCCTATAGCCAGATCGCCGCGTGCAAGCTCTTCGACGTGCCCGACATCGCGTTTTTCGAGACCTTCGAGGGCGTTATGCGCGCTGTGCGCGACGGCTTCTGCGAGTTTGGCGTGCTGCCCATCGAGAACTCCACCGCCGGCTCGGTCAACGCCGTCTACGACCTGCTCGCCCAGTTCGACTTCCACATCGTGCGCTCGCTTCGCCTCAAGATCGACCACAACTTGCTCGTCAAGCCCGGCACCAAGCTCGCCGACGTGCGCGAGGTCTACAGCCACGGCCAAGCTATTGCCCAGTGTGCCGGCTTTATCGAGTCCTACGACCTTCACGCCACCAAGTACCCCAACACGGCTATGTCGGCCGAGATGGTGGCAAATTCCGAACGCACCGACGTCGCCGCCATCGCCTCGCGCAGCTGTGCCACGCTGTATGGCCTCGAGGTGCTGGAGCCCAACATCCAAGACTCGGACAACAACTACACGCGCTTTGTCGTCATCAGCCGCGAGCCGCGCGTCTACCCCGGCGCTAATCGCACCTCGCTCATGATCACCACGGCCAACGAGCCGGGCGCCCTCTATCGCGTGCTCGAGCGCTTCTACGCACTCAACATCAACCTCATCAAGCTCGAGAGCCGCCCCATCCCCGGCCGCGACTTTGAGTTTATGTTCTACTTTGATCTGGACTGCCCTTTTGGCAGCAAGGCCCTCGACGACCTGCTCGATTCCATCGACGACGTGTGTGAGAGCTTCACCTACTTTGGCAGCTACACGGAGGTGCTCTAGATGACCGATACCGCCGCAACCCGCCCCTACGGAGTGCTGGGCCGCGTGCTGGGCCACAGCTACACCCCAACCATCTACAAAGAGCTCGCTGGGCTCGATTACGTGCGATTTGAGCGCGAGCCCGAGGACCTCGCGGCCTTTATGACGGGCGACGAGTGGGAGGGCACCAACGTGACCATCCCCTACAAGCGCGCCGTCATGGAGTATCTGGACGAGCTGAGCTCGCTCGCCGAGCGCATGGGCAACGTCAACACCATCACGCGCCTGCCCGACGGCCGCCTGCGCGGCGATAATACTGACTACTTCGGTTTTCAGTGCCTTGTCGAGGAGCTGGGGGTTGGGGTCGCCGGAAAGAAGGCTCTTGTGCTCGGAGCTACTGGCGGCGCCGGCACCACGGCAAGTATGGTGCTGGGAGACCTGGGCGCCGTCGTCGTACCCGTGGGTCGCACGAGCGAGGTCAACTACGGCAACATCGCGCAGCAGTCCGATGCAACGTTGCTCGTCAACTGCACGCCCGCCGGCATGTTCCCCCACTGCCCCGACGCGCCTTGCACACTCGAAGGGCTCGATGCGCTCGAAGGCGTTATCGACATTGTCTACAACCCCGCCCGCACGGGACTCATGCTCGAGGCCGAGCGTCGGTGCATCCCCTGCATCGGCGGCCTGCTGATGCTCGTGGCCCAAGCGGCACAGGCCGTCGAGCGCTATACCGGCCAAACCACCCCGCGCGAGCGCATCCTGGACGTAACGGAGCGCCTGTCGCGCCATGAGCAGAACATCGCCCTGATCGGCATGCCGGGCTCGGGCAAGACCCGCGTGGGCGAGCAGATCGCTCAGCTCACGGGCCGCGAGCACATCGACCTCGATCGCGCCCTCGAGGAGCGCCTGGGCATGCCCTGTGCC
>CAJMRP010000046.1 GCA_905215765.1 uncultured bacterium | reverse complement strand
CGTTGGTGCCCATGAGGCCGTTGGTCTCCGAGAACGTCTTGAACGCCCTGCGGATATAGCTTGTCGTCGCGAAGGTCGCGCCCGGCTCCGACAGGATGTAGCAGTCCCCGATCTCGACCGCCCCGGTAAGGCCGCGCAAGCGCAGCTTTCCGCAGTCGATCTCGTGGGTCTCCTTCAGGAAGGGGAGTAGGCCGACCGGGTCGATGGGGATACCCCTGGCGTCATGGGTCTTGGTGTCCTTGATGAACGAACCCATTCCCTTCGCGTACGCCACCGAGTGTCTGATCGAGATCAGGCCCGTCTCGAAATCCACATCGCACCACCGAAGGCCGCAGACCTCGCCGATTCGCATCCCCGTGTGCAGGGCGAGTACGACCGCCCTCTAATCCTCGGCGGACCAATCGAGTCCGAACTCCTTTCGGGCATCCTCTTCGCTCATGACTTCGAGAAGGTCTCCGGGTTGGCAACGAAGGGCGAGGCATAGCTGCTCGAGTGTGTTGAAGCGAATGCCGCGAATATGCCCTTTTTTAATACGGGACAGGTTCACGGGCGTGGTTCCAATCCTTTCGGCAAGTTCGTTCGAGGAAATCTTTCGCTCGGCCATGATCTTGTCGAGGCGAACAATTACGGGCATGGCGTTTCCTTACGCAATCTCGTCGGAGTCGAGGTACAGCTCTCGGGCGTACAAGAAGAGCTGGGAAAGCATGAACAGGACGATGCCGAGAACCAGAGAGGTCCAATCGAATGATGAAGCGATCTCTTGGGCGCCGACGGCCCCCTCGCCGCCAAACATCGAAACGGAGGTTTTGAGTGAGCCGGCGTAGAGGCTGGTGGCAGCTTGAACAACGAAGAGAATGCCGAGCACCTTCAAGCATGTCGCAGACCCTTTCTTGAAGGGGTCTCCGCTCTTGATCGTCCACACGAGAACGGCGCTGAGGATGGTCGTAGCGATACCGATGACGGCAGGGACCAATGTCGAGATCGCAAGGGCTGGATACGCGGGGGAGTCTGCAATTACAGGGTTGTCGAGCACTTCGATTGCTGGCTTTAAGGAGAACGCCACTTGTGCGATGGCGGTGGCGCAAAGGGTCGCAGAGGCTATCGCACATGCGATGCGGAAGGAATGAAGCCGGGGAGTGCGATTGTCGGAACTCATAATAACCTCCGAAGAATTTAAAAAACTCAGGTTACTTTTTAACAGTTTATGTTAAATTGACTTTGCCGGCAAGTAATAAGGGCCGAGCATTTTGTTCGGCCCCTCTGTTCCGACTGGATGAGGTTAAGGTTGGCGATGAATATGCTCAAAATCTCGAAGGCGATCTTTAGGTCGCTTCTCTCCTCCAGGTCGCTCTGTGTTGTCGTTGTTGCGTTGATGGTTCTTTGTGCTCTGCCCGTCTTCAGGAGCGCGGCTGGCATCGACGGACGGGTCGAATACCTCGAGTCGGGAATAACCCGTGTTGAGCAGGAATTGTCAGCATCCTATGCGGATGCGCTTGTGAATGCGGGGGAGGACGGTGTCTATACCTCTTCATCAAGCATGCCCGCGCTTCTGTACCCTCTTGCCGCGGGACGTCTTATCTTGGCACCGCTCTCTCCCCTACTTCCGTTTCTGCAGATATCGGATGGAGAGTACACCTATTATGACGGATCGAAGGAGTACTTGCTATGGGTCGCAACGGCCGTTGCCGTCTCGTTCCTTGCCGCGCGTCTTAACAAACGTGAAAAGCTCATCATCCAGGCACCGATGGGCGAGCTGGGTAGACTTGTTGCATCGAGCGTATGGGCGAGTGTTTTTGCAATGCTTGCCGTCCTCGCCATCAATCTTCCAGGGATAATCGCCGCGCTTGTGAAGAATGGCCCGGGCTCGCCGTTCTATCCGATAGGCTACATTCAATATGCGACTCCGGTTATCAAACCGGCTTGGCTGGTGTTCGCGCAGACGGCCATCTTGCAATTCTTGGTGGCAGCGTTCATCTCGCTTGTCGTTCACCTTGCCGTGAAGATTGCCAATAACCCTACGCTTGGAATCGTGTTCGTATGTGCCCTGATGGGGGTGACGAAGGTTCCCGGGTATTACGGAAGATCCATCGCTTTACGTGAGTTCGCCCTGTTGAATCCCCTTACGTATGCGAACACTGAGTTGACCGTCGGCGCCTATAGCCCGTACCCGACAACGCAGATAGTGAATCTGCCTGGACTTTGCTTCGAGCGTGGCGCGATTGCCCTCGTATGCGCAATCGGGATCGAGGTGCTGGCAATTAGCCTGCTTTGCGTTGCTGGAAAGAGCGGCTGCGCGTGCCCGATATCCCCGATTTGTCTTGAGAGAGGTTCCTTCACTGCATCGAGAACGGCAACTCGTTCGAGCGCTTGTGCCTCCGCCGTTGCATACGTAAGAACGATGGGGAAACTGCTCCTGCGTTCTCCTACCCTCGCCGTATGCGCGATTGCAATGTCGACGACGATGCTGGCCCCGGCTCTGGTCGAGATGTTTCCTGACGCTGATAACGTTTCCGCTGTTCGGTATAGGGATGGGGAGCTCCGTTCAATAGATCGGTATCTAGAGCAGAACGCTGCGAATATGGACGTCGAGGGCAAAGCGGCCCTGGAAGACATGCGGGATGCTCTTTCGGGTTTCGTGTACGCGCCTATGCCTGCGGAGGGGTTTCGAAGCCTTGCGACGTACGAGCGCGCTCGAGGTGAGCTGGGCGCGGCAGATGCGACTCTCCTGCAATCGATCGGAATCGAGCCGGAGACTCCTTCTCGTGCGGAGGCGCGCGCCCTTCTGCTTGAGTCGATCGCGAACTTGCCGGACCCCAAGGTTTACGAGTTAAGTACGAAGATGCCCCCATTAATCCTCCTTTCGTATCTCCAGGCAGCGCTTCCCTCCTTATTTTTGCTGTTGCCCGTGGTTGTCACATCGCTCGCGTGCACCCACCTGCAGTGTCGTTCCCTTCTGGTTCTCCAGATCCCCGCAACAGCGCATGTGCGTTTTCTGACGGCTGTTGCGCTGGCTCTCCTGCTTGGCTTGGTGCTGCTTTTGGTGTCGATGGTTCCCGCTGTCGTTGTGTCCGTGATTAAGAACGGTGCGGGTGGATCGGAGTATCCCGTCGCTCTCATTCGGGCGGGAGCTTCGACAACGTCCATGGTGGGGGAGGCGGTGTTGTGCAGTATTCCGTTGCTGGTCATGGCATACGGCGTGATTTCCGTCGTCGCTGCGTTGACAGCAGCGATTAGCCGCAATCCCGTTGTCACCGGAATGGTTTGCGCGGTTCTCTTGGTGTTGGGTTCGTTGAGCGCTCATGTTGAAAGCGTGGGCATGGGCGTCGCGCTGCTGGCTCCATTCGCCTCGTTTGATCCCGCTTCCCAGGTGGGGACGATTGGGTTCCTTGGGCGAGGGACGAACGCGATGCCTTTTGGAGAGGTCGTCGGCGCATCGGGCGCTCTGCTGGTGGTCTTGGGCGCCGTATCTCCGTTGATGGTGCGCTTGAGTGTTCCAAAGATCGAAAGGGGATGATCTCGATGATTGACCTTCAAACGCTGACGATCTCTTATGGAAAGAAGGTGCTCGTAGATTCGGTGAACGTTGAGTTTGCCCCGGGTACGGTCTACGGTCTCGTCGCTCCGAACGGGCATGGAAAGACGACGTTACTGCGTGCGATGGCAGGTTTGCCGGGTCCTCGCGTGGACGGGAGCATCGTTCTGGATGAGGTGCAGGGTACGGGTGCGAGAGAGGTCCGTTCTATGATCTTCTATGCACCTGGTGAGGGGACGCTGCTGTATCCCGGATTGCGTGCGGAAGATCACCTCAAGATGGTTTGCGATATGTGGCCGCATGCTCGCGATATCGAAGAGATAGTGGAACAAACGCAGATAGGCGAGTTCGCGAAGATGAGGATCCGCACTCTGAGCCAGGGCATGAAGCAGCAGCTTACCCTGGCGATTGCGTATGCGACGGGCGCGCGGTACCTTCTATTAGATGAGCCCATGAACGCGCTCGATCCCAGCAGGGTGGACTTGCATTCCGAGATTCTCAGGAAGCTGGCCGATTCTGGTACGTGCATCATCATGTCATCCCACATCTTGGATTCGGTCGATAGGCTGTGCGATGAGATTCTGTTTTTGAAGGATGGGAGGCTCATTAGAAGCATTCCGCAAGATGATGCTGCGCCGAAGTCTCCTGGATCCCATTTCGCAAAGCCTGCCGGACGCGCCGAGGGTGCGCTAAGCACGTATCGGCGACTCTACGAAAAGGGCGGGTAGAAATGCAAGTTAAAAATCTATGTGGCCAATGTGATACCGTTGAACCCGCATATCGATACCGCTCAGCCATTCGCCTCGCCCCCATCGCACGCATCTTCATTCGGTCTGTCATTATTAATCTAACGATGCTTTGAGGAACGTAGGTGCTTCTAAATGTACTGTCGACTTCTTCTCAAACTAATCCTAAGAGACAAGGCCGTATGGATTTGTACGCTCGTTCTCGCTGCAGCCTTTTCCGTCCCCATTGCGTTCAATTCACCCATCTACGGGCCCTTCTTTATGAAACAGGGCATGCAGAGCTTTGTCGACGCATTCAATACGCGCGCGCCCCAGGCCAGCGGCACAGACCTATCTCCAGAGCAGCAAAATGACGCGGAGCTTGCAAGATACGCGAACGCCGCCCTTGCCGCTCAAACCGACGCCGCCTTTCTCGATTCTGCCGAGAGCTACTACGCGCTCATGGGCGAAGGCTTCCAATCCGGGTCCATCGTGGGAGACCGAGAGACCAATGACGCGGCGCTCGCATATTGCCGTGCCCTGAGCAGCTCCGGCATCACGGATATCCCGGCCTCCGCAAGCGACCTGCCATTCCTTTCCTTCCTGCCTTACGCCATTGCCACGGCGCCGTCTTTCCTTCCCTTCATCCCCTTCCTTCTCTCGTCGATACTCGTGCTCGGCGCCACAAGGCCCGGGACCCTGGCGGCAAAGGCGCCCGTGCCCAAATTCCGGCGCCTTATCCAGATCGTGTTTTCGATAATCGTCGCGGGGACCGCGATGCTCCTCGCCGGCCTCGCACCCGGGGGCATTTACGCCTTGGTCCTAAACGGCTTCGGGCAAATTGGGTACCCGATCGCCTTCTTCCATGACGGCGCGCTTACCACCACGACCGCGGGAAACGTCTTCACAGCCCTGCTTCTCGCGCTGCTTGCGGGCGGAACCTTGATATCCGTTTGCTCCGCCGTCCTATCGACCGCAACGAGGCGCGTCCTCGCGGGCCCCCTTACCTCCGCGCTGCTTGTCGCGGCCCCGGCATTCCCGTTATTGTCCGATTCGGCACTAGGGCATAATGCCGTGCTCGGGCTCCTGCCACTGCCCGTATTCTCGCCTATCGAGGCAACGGGTTACGTAGGATGCTTCCCGACAGAATTCATTGGCTCCGGTTCAAGCGGTGCATCGATGCTTGCCGTGGCCCTGGCATACGTCGCGGTCCTTTTTGCGGTCGGCGCCGTTGCGACACGTTCCCCCAAACAGTCTGGACCCGCGAAAAAGCACCATGGGCTCGAGCTCCTGGACGCGAGCGTGGGATACGGAAGCACGACGATACTTTCAATCGGGTCGCTTTTCCTGAGCCCGGGAACGGCGGCGGGCCTCGTCGCTCCCAACGGCTCGGGGAAAACCACCCTTCTTGAAGCGCTGTCGGGCCAATTTCCCACCCGTATCCGCTCGGGAAGCCTGGCGGCAGACGGAATCAGCCAACGTCGATCAGCCGAATTTGCAGAACTCGTCTACCTGAGCTCTTCAGGCGACACGGATCTCTATCCCACGCTATCGGCCATCGAGCACCTTGCTTTCGTTAGGGAGGCGTGGAAATCGGCCGCCGACATCGACTCGCTCTGCAGCTCCCTCGGAATCTCCCCATATCTCGACAAGCCGACCCGTAAACTCTCGACAGGAATGAAGCAGCAGGTAAAGCTTGCCATGGCGATATCGACCGGTTGCCCGTACCTCATCCTCGATGAACCGCTGAACGGCCTCGATCCGGGAAAACGGAAAACCTCCTGCGACGCGATGCGCAGCGAAGTGGCGCGGGGACGCAGCGTGCTCATTTCAAGCCATCTACTCGACGACCTGGCAGACCTTACCAACTCGTTCTACTTCATCGAAGCCGGCACGCTCGTGGAAAAGATCAAGTCGTCCTCGCAGACGCTCAAGCAGGAATACCTCGATACATACGAGGGAGGTGAATGACATGATAGGCAAGAGCTATGCAAAGATAGCGATTGTTGGCTTTGTACTTTGTCTTGCAATGGTGCTATGTGCATCATTTGCGAGGTATAGGTCCGAGCAGTCGTTCATCGATGGCGCTGAAAATGGGTTTGGCATAGACGGGATGTATGTCAACGATGGCGCGACCAGGCCGTCTATGGCGATTTTTGCAGGCGAAGACATGGAATGGCAAATCTGTAATGACGATGGTTCTTGTCTGAGTGGTCGTTTGGCCGCAACGAGCGACCCGAATTCGTTCGATCTTCTCGACAATGATGGATCGGATTGCGGTTCAGTTCACCTGTCGTATGCATCACGAGATGGGATGGACGGCATTCTCTACGTCTCCCATGAGTCTGGCGATTTCAAGATGCGCAGGACTAACCGAGTGCCGGCTTTTTTCGAGGAGTGAGAATTCCCGGCGGTCTGCCGATCAGGCCGCCGGGGTATTGAACCCCGCATTCATCCGTACACACACGGATGAATGCGGGAAGTGTCCGGATGAAGTTGATAATCAAGGAAACAAAGCCGTTCTGCCTGGGACGGCTTTGGCCTGGACTTTAACTACAACATCGCAATCGACACTTATCAGCTCGCGCAACGCGCATGGCCAGATCTCGGACGCTGGTGCATGGAGGACCTTCGAGATTTACTGGACATCCAAAACGACGACGCACACCGCGTGCTCGCCGACTGCGAAGACGAGATGGCTGTCTACAATGCGATCAGAAACGGCGTGAAGTCCGGAGATCTTTCTGTGGAACCGCCGCGCCGTCGCGCGAGCCGACCGGGCAACCCGGGTAATCTGGTCCCGGCTCTCCCGGTCGTATTCCTACGATATCGCCCCTAGATCACCAATGTGTCAGATAAAGAATGAGGCAATGGCTGTGATCACGCCTACGGCAGATGCAACGACTGCGCCTTTTTTCCTCTCCTTTAGTCCGACGAATAGGGTTGCCGTAAAGTAAAGGGCGGAAATGCAGTCTATGGCAAGCAAAACGAGTTCCTTGGGTGGTTTCAGCAAAAGGTCGCTAGCAAAGAGTAATGCAAGCAGGGCAAAGCCGATTGTGACCAAGTATCTTGATTGATTTTGCGACAGCATGGCAACTGCCTTTCAGAACATGCAAGTGAAAAGTCGGTACGATGTCATTGCGGTTGCAAACAAGCCGCCGTCAGGACCGGTTGTCACGAGACCGGCGATAACGCATTTTCTCGGTTTCCAGCTCATGACAGACCCCTCTCTCATGGTGCAACGCATACATTATGAGATATGCACATTTTGTCCTATAAGCCCCAAGGATGACGATTCCAATACGGACGACGACACCAAAACCGGCATCGACGGCTCCATGGACGATTCGGATTCCAAATAGGCCCTGTTAGTTGAGCCACTTCTTTGCCGGTGTCGTATACGAGACCGCTATACCCGCGGCAATTGCCATCAGGCAGCTCGCGATGAATCCGAACTCATACTTCAAAACGTTTGTTGCGGTCAGGGCGATAATCAACACAGTCGCAATTTGCAGAATTATCATTATTACGAAGAGATTGATTCCTTGTTTGGCCGAAGTCGCTGAGTGAGTTTGGCTTTGTTGATTCAGGTTGTAGCTGACAGCAAAAGCGATCAGTTCGCTTGATACGGGGCCGACTACATAGAAAAAGATTGCGTCAATGAAGCCAATAGTGTTGTAAGTGTTGTAAGTTGTTTCGCCGGAAAACACAGCGTATAAAGCATATCCAAATCTTGGCTGATTCATGTATGAGTAGGAGAAGACCAAGAGCGTCAATATTGCTACTACCAGAAGTGCATTCAGGATAAATCGTTTGCTTTTCATCGATCGCTCCTTCCGGGTGACTCTTATTTGTAATTCTACAACAGCCATTATTTTCAAAGAATATGACTGTCCTAAATAACGTGCACTTTCGCTGGAGGGTCGCTGTTTGGCCGCCCTCCTTTTTGCACAGGCGCGGTGGGATGGTAATATCGGGCGGGAGTCAGCCGCTCTGATAGAATCGTCCTTGCTGTCGGCAGCCCTCGTGCCGGGCAGAGCCCTCCATCCGATGGGAGGTGATGCCCATGACCGATTTCACCGAGCTCGTGAAGCTCCTGACCGCTATGGTCTCGCTCCTCACGGCCCTTGTCGGCCTTTCCAAGGCACTCAAGCAGGGCTCGAAGCCCAAAAAGAAAGGTCACCGTCGCTAAGACGATGACCCAACTTCATTAAGCAACGGCTCTGCCCAGCTCTCTACAACTTGGCCTGCCGTCGGCACCATTTTACCCTCCTGACGAGGAATTCGTCCATATTTCAAAAACCAAATTGCGTTTGCTATAGAAGTTCATTCATCGTCCATGTACATGAGCGGTAACAGCGGAAACCGTTCGCTATGCTCCTGACCGTGCCAAAGAATTACTCGAAACGGGACCACGAGAGTACGATCGTTTGCCGGATAGCCGCCACTACGACGGATATCCTTGATAGTAAGCGCTAGAATGATTTTGCTCTTATGGAGCTCAGCCCCAGCTGGTAAACCTGACGTTCGGCGCGGTGTACGTGGACGCGCCTGGAGAGTTTGACCTCAAGTACGTTCAAGCCTAGGGGCCTAAGCCCCCCCGCGCTCAAGCCTAGGCTTGAGAGAGCAGACTGGCAGACAGCAACCGGGATATAAACGATTTAGGGGGAGTACTGGCGTACTCCCCTATTTTTTACTGAGTAGCCGAAAAAACGAGGCAACGAGAGGCGATTTAAGGTGCCTGAAAACAGGTACCCCTAGCGGGTATCCAAGTAGGTCTTTTTGGGGTCGTATTCGCGATTGTGTTAAGCCGTTTACCTGGGCGTTTGGTTTCGAATGGGCGTTTTGGCTATTTTTGCGGTGCGCTTGCCGCTGGGGTGTCATCGTCTGGGTCGTGAACGACATACCAGCTGTTTTGGTAATGGCAGATGTCGCGGCACGTACCGTCCCCGACGATCACGCGCCAGGACTCGGACCGCTTGTTCCTGCCGAGCGCCCACGAGCGGGAGCTGTAGGACTCGATGCGGTCGAACGGGTAGACGGTGCCGTCGTACCATTTGATGCCCCACGGGGCGTACTCGCCGTCGGGGCGGCACTCGACGAGGGCCGTGACCAAACGTATCGACTTATCGCTCTCCCCCACGACGGCACCCCTCTCGAATCAATAACGAACGCGTGTTCTATTATAGCGCAATCACGATTGTTGACCATCGGTGCGGTTGCCGCTGCGGCAAGACCGGAGCAGAATTATGGAATAGCCCTACGCTCGGCGATGTATCTACAAACCCTGAGCGAAGGGAGTGTCGCAAATGCATGCAGCGGCAATTGACCTTCGGGGGGGGGGTATCTCCTAGAGGTATTCGCCTTCGAGGGCAATCAATCATCGAGTACGTCCTGATTATCGCAATCATCGGCCTGGTCATCGTGTTCGCCGGACCCGGCGTGGCGGGGGCCATCCGAAACCAGTTCAACCTAGTCGGCAACACGCTCAATAGCGGGACTAATGGAGGCACGGAGGGCGGCGGCGCATCCGGCGGAGCCTCCGCCGGGGCCGATTCCGCGACCGTCCAGGCGGCTGTGGCCAAGGACGCGAAGGACTGGACACTGGATGAGCAGGAGGCGGTTGCCAAAGACATTGCCAAGAACGGTACATCGTCTATCGCCTACGCCAAGGCCAAGGCCGCCATGGATGCCGGCACCAAGTTCTCGATGAAACTGACGGACGGACAGACGCTCGAGTACCGCATCATCGGCATCAACCACGATGACTTGGCCGTCGGCTCCGGCAAGGCGGGGCTCACGTTTGAGGCGACCAACGGCGCCCTGGGCACGCAGCGCATGAACGCCATGAATTCGAATGCAGGAGGCTGGGAGAAGTCCGAGCTGCGAAACCGCCTCAACTCCGGTGACCTCTGGGCGCTCCTGCCGGCCGAGATCCAGTCCAAGGCGAAGGCTGTCACGAAGATGACCGATAACAAGGGCGGCGGCGGCTGGGATAGCAAGGATGCCACTGTGACGGTGACCTCCGATAAGCTGTTCCTGCTCTCGACGACCGAAGTCTACGGTAACCTCCGGTCTGACGGCACCCAATACGAGTACTACAAATCCAAGGGCGTATCGAAGTCGAACTGTTCCGGAGCTTTTTCGGACTTTAGTCACTGGGCTCGCTCCGTGAACCCGAGCGAGTCCACAGTCTTCCTTTGCGTCAATTACATCGGTGACTATGGCATCGCTGCCAACGCAACGGCCACCCTCTACGTGTTCCCCGCTTGGTGTTTCTAGCTGTTCTTCTAGCCTGTCTATCGCAAGGCCCGCGCAACCCAGCGCGGGCCTTTCTTTTAGCACCCGAACGAACAATTTGATGTTCATGGCACAGGTAATCGGTTTGAGGAAAAATAGGGCCATACAGCGGCTCTCAGAGCGTCTGCCGCACTCCCCCGGCATAACCTCTGCGGCGCCGTCGTATAGAGTTCATCCCGCTTGCCGTTTCGTTGCAACAGCCCACTTGTCCACCGATCAAGTGAACTACTGGATTAAATACTGCGACACGCTTGTTCGTTACAGTCGCTATATCTGTGTAAATCGCCGCGATAAATGCTGCCCGTTCTCGGCGTGTACCTGCTGCGCGTAGGTAGAATCATAACGCGTTAATAAATCGGCTCAAGCGTGTGCTAAACGCGCAAGTAGCCGCAAAAGGCGATTATCGCGCAGGTAGATTTTTGGCACCCTGTTGCTTAATCAAAATTAAGCAATTGCTTAAAACAAAAAAGGTCAGGCACTAGGTGCCTGACCTGCAAACTTCTGGTCGGGACGACTGGATTCGAACCAGCGACCCCTTGACCCCCAGTCAAGTGCGCTACCAAGCTGCGCCACGTCCCGAAGCTTTTGTTTGTTGCTGTGCTCTCGCTCGCAACTGGGAGTATATTAACCCGAAACTTTGGCCTTGCGCAAGAACTTTTTTAATTATTTTTGAGCAAGTCCAAAATTGTATCTGCGAGCTGGGCTTTTGTTAGCACAGGAAGTTCCTGCATCCCTGCTGTGCTCACAATCCAAGCCTTATTGGTATCGGTTCCAAAGCCCGAATCGGCGCGCGAGACATCGTTGGCGATGATCGCATCGCATCCCTTGCGGGCCAATTTACGCTCAGCGTACTCCATGACGTTATCGGTCTCGGCTGCAAATCCGATCACACGGCGGTCGCCCTTCTGGCGCGAGAGCTCAGCCAAAATATCAACGGTCTCGACGAGTTCGATGCGATCCAAGCGTTCGTTGGCCTTTTTGAGCTTGTGGTCCGCAGGGGACGCGGGGGTGTAGTCGGCGACGGCCGCGGCGCAAATGGCAGCATCGGCCGTCTGAAAGGCGCTCAGCGCCGCCTGAAGCATCTCTGCGGCGGTCTGCACGCGCACGCACTCCGCGTCGCGGGGAACATCGAGCGATGTCGGCCCCAGCACAAGCGTGACCGCAGCACCGCGGCGAGCGGCCTCCCTCGCCAGGGCGATACCCATTTTGCCCGACGACCGGTTGCCGATGAAGCGCACGGGGTCGATCGGTTCGTGCGTGGGGCCAGCAGTGATGACGATGTGCTTGCCCGCCAGGTCTTGCGGCACGGGATTGAGCACCTCGCAGATGGCTTCGACAATGTCCTCGGGCTCGCTCATGCGCCCGGTGTCGACGTCGCCGCAGGCAAGGTAGCCACTACCGGGGCCAACCACGTGCACCCCGCGGTCGCGCAGCGTGGCCATATTGGCCTGGGTTGCCGGCGCCTTCCACATGCCGTTGTTCATGGCAGGCGCGATAACAATGGGTCGCGGCGTGGCGAGCAGCGTCGTAGAGATGAGGTCGTCGGCGATGCCGTTGGCCATCTTGGCGATGATATTGGCCGTCGCGGGCGCCACAACCACCAAGTCGGGCTCCTGCGCCAGCGAGATATGGTGGATGGGGTCGGAGGGGTCGTCGAACAGGCCCACAGCGACCGGCTCACCCGTAAGCGCACGGAAGGTGAGCGGGCCAACAAACTCCGTGGCATGCTCGCTCATAACGACCTTGACGCGCGCGCCGCGCTTTTGCAGCAGGCGCACGATATTGCACGACTTATAGGCGGCGATCCCGCCGGTAATGCCCAGCAGGATCGTTTTTCCCTCAAGTTGCATTGTATTGTTGGGTGCCGCCATCGTTTAAGCTTCCTTGCTCGGGAGCACCAGCAGGCGGTGGCAGTACGGGCAGTGCGTAATCTCGCTACCGTCGTGGTTGAGGTCGCTCATGGACGATGCCTGCAGCGCGGTGTGGCAGACCGTGGGGATGTTGCCCTGGATGGTCTCGACGGCCAGGCCGCGGAACTGCTTGAGCAGGCGCTCGTAATCGGTGAGCACGTCGGTCGGCAGCGTGGCGGCAAGCGCGGTGCGCTCCTTGGTGGCAGCGTCGATCTGAGCCTGCAGGTCGGCAGCCTTGGCACGAGCGGCCTTGGTATCGGCCTTCACGCCCTCCTCGAACTTGGCGATGATGGCCTGCGCGCGAGCCTCGCGGTCGAGCGCCTCCTTATGGGCGACAACGACATCCTTGCGGGTATGCTCGATCTTGTCCAGACGCTTTGCCAGGGTGGCAAGCTCATTCTCCAGGTCCTGCACCTCGCGGTAATCAGAACCGTCGACGTGGCGCTTCTTGGCGGCCTCGATGGCGTTATTGGTCTGGATCTCGGTGGTGTTGAGGTCGTCGAGCTCAATGTCCAGATCCTTGCGCTGGGCGTAGAGCTTGGTCATCTCGGACTTGAGCTTAACGTAGGTCTTACGCTTGGAAGCGAGCTCCTTGAGCTCCGGCATATTGGCAAGTTCGCTCTTGTTGCGGGCGAGCTCCAAATCGATCTGTTGCAGCTTGAGTAGCGTAGCGCCGGCGCTCATAAGTTCTCTCCTTTTGTCACAGTCCACCATTGGCAAGGGTTCAGTATTTTAATCGCATGACGGGGGTCGACCCCGGCTTCAACTGCAGAGTTCATCAAGATATCCACGAACGGCTCCTCGGAGCGGTCGTGGCCGAGCAAGATCACCGGTAGCCCGCGCAAGGCAAGGTCCTGAGCCACGTGGTAGCCCGCTTCGCCCGTCACGACAACGTCGGCGCCCGCGGCGATGGCAAGCTCACTAAAATCGCCGAGGGAGCCGCCCAGAATGGCGACGGTGCGGCACGGGTGCTCGGCTTCGCCCCATACGCGCGGGTCGCTGCCAAAGGCCATGGCGGCACAGTTGGCGAGGTCGCGCAGGTTGCAGGCATCGCGGAGGGTCGCAAGTGCGCCCAGACCGGTGAGCTCGGGCTCGTCCACATGCTCCAACGAGCTCATGGGCTCAGCGCTCAGCAACTCACTCAGGCGAACGCGCGCTTCGTGCGAGCGGTCTAGGTTGGTGTGAAGCGAGATGATGCTCACGCCGCAACGAGCTGCCTCGTACAGCGCAGCGCTGCACTGTGGGCGCGCGGAATCGGCCGGACAAAAGGCCTCGGGCGCCTTGATGTAGGTGGGATGATGCGTCAGCAGCACGTTGGCGCCGGCCTCGAGAGCGCGGTGCACGTTGGCCTCGGTCGCGTCGAGTGCGCAGGCAACACCGGTAATCTTTGCAGCGGGATCTCCCACAGATAGCCCAACATGATCCCAGCCCTCGGCGTCCGCCTTGGGGTAGCGTGCCAGCAGGGCACGCTCGAGCTCGACGACGATCATGCGGCGCCTACGATCGAGAGCAACGTCTGGGCAAAGTCGTCCAGATCGTCCGGATTCACGCGGTCATCAAACGAGATGCGCAGCGACCCCAACGCTTGCTCGCGACCAATGCCCATGGCGCTGAGCACGTGGCTCGGGTCCATGCTGCCGCTCGAGCAAGCCGATCCGGCAGAAACCTCAAAACCGGCGGCGTCGAGCTTGATGATGAGCTCCTCGGAGTCCATGCCGTCGACGTAGATCGAAACCATGCCCGGCAGACGGTCTGCCTGCGCATAGTCGCCCATCGTGGCGTGAATGCGAGGATGGGCCGTAAGCGTGGCGTAGAGCTTATCGGACAGGGCCTGCAGCGTCGCGCGCTCCTGGGCCACGTGGGGCGCCAGCGTGCGGGCGGCAGCGGCAAAAGCCAGCTGCGTGCGCAGATCCTGCGTACCGGCGCGACGGCCGGCTTCCTGTCCACCGCCAAAGATGCGCGGACGCAGCGGCGTGCGGTTCTTAAGGTAGAGCGCGCCGGACGCCACAGGGCCGCCGATCTTGTGCGCGGCAACGGTCATAGCATCGACACCCAGCTCGGTGACATCGAGCGGAATATGCAAGTAGCCCTGGATGGCATC
>CAJMRP010000045.1 GCA_905215765.1 uncultured bacterium | reverse complement strand
GAAGCAGTAGGGCACGCCGCCGACGGAAACGGGGCCGCGCGCCAGCGCGCCGGAGCCAGTCGCGTAGTACCAGGTGCCGCCGTCGAGGACCCATCCGGTCGCCATCGCGCCGGAGGCGTTGAACCAGTACATGGAGCCGTTGCACTCGTAGAGCCCGGTGGCCATTACACCGCCCGCGTCGGGGTCGAGCCAATACCAGGCTCCGCCCTGGCGCAACCATCCGGTATACGCTTTGCCGTCAGAGGTTGCGTAATACCAAGTGCCCTCTTTTAACTGCCAGTAATAAAGAGAGACATCAACATACGCGTAATTCATATCAACATTTCCGCTAATACCAGAAACTTTTCCGCGGCTTGTATACTGCCAAAAGCTGTAACTGGCGGTATAGTGACATTGGGAGTTGTATTGAGCAATCCAATGATCCCAAGAACCGCTCTTAAATACAGGGTCGGTCAATATATTGTTAAACCAATTTAGGTTTGCATAAATGCCTGGCTTATATCCAGCACTAGAAATCTTATTACAGAATGTCTGAGCTCTAGATGCAATTCCGGATTGACGACCATCTGCAATAATTGTCTTGTCCTCAAGATCGTAATACACCGGTAGCCTAGGATTGTGCCCCGATAGGCAGTCAATCACCATGGACGCCTCATCGGCTGCCTGTTGATTATCAAAAGCATATGAATAGACATAGACGCCGTAGGGAATTCCGAGTCGCTCGCACTCAGAAATATTTCGATTAAATTGATAGTCAACTCGACCGCCGAAAGACGGAGCGCCAAACCCAACGCGCAGAATAGCGAAATCGATGCCAGAAGCTTTAACTGCGTCCCAATCAATACGCCCTTGGTGCTCGCTGACGTCAATGCCCTGAGCTGTAACCCCATCGGGAAGAGCGTCCATAGACAATAAAGCTATTCCGTCTTCTTCGGAAGAAGCATCATCTGAAACTAATTGTCCACCCTCATAACGCCAAGAATTCTCAACCAGAGTCTGAGCAGCCTCTGCATCCGCAGGGCATACAAACATAGAAACGGGCGCAAAGAGCATCAGCACCAACAATGCCGAAAACAACTTAAGATGTTTGTTCATGTAAACCTCGTCATTCGCTCTTGATTGCGTCTAGCTTACAGCATAGCTATGAAAGATTCCCGAACATCTAACAGGACAAGATGCCATCTAGGACAATAAATAGTTGGGCGCAATGCTGCAAAGAAAAGAAGAACTTACCGGCAGGGTTGAACCCGCAGGCTCATTGCCCCCTCCTCTTGCCCCCAAGAATACCGACTTCAAATAAACTTTCAAACCAGATGTCAGAAAGGTAGGGGGCCCAGAGAGTCCCCTACAACTCGGAATTCTAACGAATCAGTATTACTTTCGATGGGCCCAAAGCGGTCAAACCGGAGATGCGATTTCCATAACCATCACTATGCCAGAACAAATTTTCGCTCGGCGAATTGCCCCAGAAAAAGCCAATGTGGCTATCGTCCGCATATGGGTTGTAAGGATTGAAGAACACAATGTCCCCCTTACGAGCCAAACCACTACGTAACAACTCATCAATAGAGTTGAAATAAGTCACGTTCGCACACGTATCGATAGCGTAGCCGTACCAACGATAAGCGTTTACGCAGCCGCCCCTTCCGGGACCTCCACTCCAAGGGGAATGGCTCTGCTCGGCGGCAATGGGAGCTAAATTCCCGCCCGCCTTCATATATGCATGCGATACAAATCCACCACAATTCATGCCCGTATAACCGTCCCAACGCGGATCACCCTTTGGGTACATGCACGTTTCCTGGCTGAGATGCGTGTCGTAGCGTGTTCCACGGTAATAGCCGTCGTTTTCGTGGCTCATAAGCCAATTGACCAAGCTGGACCTATTGACCCCCAAAACAGAACCAGACGTATTCAACCATGCACCACTTGCATTGAAGTAATAGTCAACGCCATCGATTTTCAGCCACCCGTTAGCAAACATGGCACCCGAAGGCTGGAGCCAGTACCACGTACCGCCGTCATTAAGCCATCCAGTTTTCATCTTGAATGTGGAAGGGTCCATCCAATACCACGCACCGTTGACATATTGCCAACCAGACTTAAGGACACCATTGGAAGATGCGTAGTACCAAGTATTGCCACTTTCGTCAGAAGCGTCTTTCGACATAATCCAACCAGACGCCACGTTAACGACACCATTCGCATCCGCATAGAAAACCGCATCTCCAATATGAATCACACCTGGCAATGAAGACGAGTCAGTACGATCAGCGACTACAGGAGATCCATCAGATGAAGTAGGCAACGGCTCGCTCAGTGCTCCAGACGAATTCGCCCATGCCATACCATCGTTCAAGTTGATCCAGCACGAAGATGCCATTGCACCGGAATCATAAGAAAAATAGCGCTTGCTTCCTACCGCAAATTCACCAGTACGCATTGCGCCGGATACATCATCAAGGTAATACCAGGCGCTTCCGGACTTTATCCATCGCCCTCGTTGAATAGCTCCGTTTGATGCGGCGTAATACCAAGTACCATCAGCAAGTGCCCAGCCTGTTGCCATGGCACCTGAGCTCGTAAGGAAATAGGTGGACGAGCCCACTTGCACAAAGCCCGTGAGCATAATATGGCTTCCTGGATCCAGGTAATACCAAGAATTCCCTAGAAGTAACCAACCTCCATGCAGTAAGCCGTTGGAGTCAGCGTAATACCAGTTGTTGTCAATAAGTGCCCACTGGGAGGATAGCATGGCCCCTGAACTGTTAAAGATATAAGAGGTGCCATTGCATTCATTCAGCCCGGTGGCCATAGAACCGTCTGCAGGATCAAGCCAGTACCAACGACCCCCATCCGAGAGCCAGCCCTTTACCAGAGCGCCAGAGCCGGAAAAATAATGCCAGACAGAAGCATCAAGATGCCATCCGATAAGCATTGCACCAGAAGAAGAGAATCCATACGTGGCTCCCCCAATCTGCAGCATCGCATCGTGGACCATCTTGCCCTCATCATCCAGCCAATACCAGTTGCTGCCGTCTGAAAGCCAGCCTTTTACCATGGCGCCAGAACCGGAGAAATAACGCCAAGCAGAAGTGGAGCCCGTAGAATCTAGGTACCAGCCGACACGCATTCCGCCCGAAGAGGAGAAGGCATACGTCGCACCCCCGACTTGAACCAACCCATCCTGAGCCATTCGACCTTCGTCGTCGAACCAGTACCAGCTACCGTCTATATGTCTCCAAGAAGAAACAGCGATTGTTCCGTCGGACAAGCCCCAACGCCAAAAACCAGCCCCTTCTTCGGGTGATATCCACCCCTGATGCCAAATAATTTGATTCGAAACCTCGGAAGGGGTCTCATTATCCACCTGAGAGTTCTGCTCGACAGCGAAGGTCGATTCGCGCTGAGCATCAACGCCTGACTCGACAGAAGCAATAGCAACGTTAGATGCGGGACCTTCGTCAGTGTTATTCGAATCAAGGGCGTATAACATCGAGGGCGAACCCAAAAGGAGCCCCAAAGAAACAAGGCCCGAAAAGACCAGCACCCCGAATGACCATTTCTTCATAGCAGCACAGTATCCAATCACGCAGTGGCCCCGTCACCTCAGGGCAACGGGGCCTCAATCAAAACTAGCTCAGTAATGTACTAGCCAATTTGCTGGCAGTTTTTACACTCTCGTGAAGCGCCACGCCTCTGGGCCTCCTGGATAGAGATCTGCGAATAGCCCTTTGCGTCCTTGCCAACGGTACGGCACTTATGCGTATGGTAAACATGGCTACCGCTCTTATACCAAACTAAACCATAGCCCGGAATCCACTTGCCGTCCTCGCCGACATAGTAGGAGCCAACCCAGGCATTCGTAGCCATGGCACCGGAAGACTGGAGGTAGTAGTCGCCGACCCAGGCGTCGTGGGCCATAGCGCCGGAACCGCTAAAGTAGTACCAGGCACCGCCGACCTGACGCCAGCCGGTAACCATCGCGCCGGAATCGTCGAACCAGTACCAAACTCCACCAACGTTAGCCCAAGAGTTAGAGGCCATAGCGCCCGAACCTCCGAGCCAATACCACGTGCCGCCATTGCTGAGCCAGCCGGTTGCCATGGCGCCCGAACCGCTCGCATAGTACCAAGAGCCGCCTGCCAAGAACCACCCAGTGGCCATTGTACCGGAGTCGCCGAACCAGTACCAGGAGCCGCCGAGGCTGCGCCAGCTGTTAGCGACCATGGCGCCCGAGCCGTCGAGGTAGTACCACGTACCGCCGATGTTGAGCCAGCCAGTGGCCATCGCACCGGAAGCGTTGGCGTAGTACCACGTCCCCGAAACGTTGATCCAGCCGGTCAGCATGACACCATACTCGTCGAAATAATACCAAGTTCCACCGATATTATGCCAACCGGTCAGCAGTTCGCCACTGGAGGTCGCATAGAACCACTTTCCATAGATGGAGTCATAGAGCCAGCCGCTATGCTGCATGCGGCCATCGGCGTTGGCACCAGGGGTGTTCAGGAAGTAGTTCTTGCCGTCAATCTGAACTCGGCCGTATGCCATATCATGGCTTTCGGGGTAGAAGTAATACTTGTCCCCACCGATAGACTGCCAGCCCGACACCGCGATCCCGTCAGCGCCAAAATAGTACCAAACAGCTTCGTATTCGTTATGCCACTGGTTCGTGACCATGGCGCCAGTTTCGGGATCGAAATAGCGAAGGTTGCCGTCCTCGCACCGAACGAGTCCAGTCTTCGGACGACCGTCGGAACACCATTCCGTAATCGGTCCACCGCCTCCGCCACCGCCAGCAATATCAGCAAATGAGGGCGCCGGGGCAACCGTCATGCAGGCAGCGGCAAATGCAACAACTCCCAGCACTGTTAGTCCGTGCCATCTTTCTCGAAGGTTTTTCATACGACATCCTTTTTCCGAGATTTAAGGCTCTCTTAAGTTATTTTTAAACTATCAATTCAGTATTTCAACGGGAAATCGATAAAAGGTGTCTTTGTGACTGCAATTTAAATATGAGTCGCCACACCTCAACCGTTACGCTAAATAGCTTCTAAGGCAAACTTAGCGCATGAGCGAACTGATTAAACGAGTGAACTGATTAATAAAGCAACAAAATACAAACCTTGGTCATCAATCACATCTACCGCGGGCCGATAACCCCCGCCTAATGTGCTGCGATATAATCAATCTCACTAAATGCCAAATCAGCAAGCCGAAGGAGCTAACGTGCTAACAATTCACTATGGTGATATGGAAAACGTTATCTACAACACGTCGGTTTACTTCGATAACGTCTATTCGCCCCAGTGGTTTCAAGACTCCTTTGCCCAAAGGGTCATTAAATCCATCGATAAAGGCACCGTGGTAGGCCCCAATGCAATCGATACCAAGATTCTAGGCGTCATTCCTCCCGAGAAACTATCCAGCGGCACCAAAACACTACTGCTTATGTACTTTATGCCGCAGAATATATATAACGCCTCAAATTGCGGTGATAATTGCGCCTACTGGATTCTGAGGATCGCCGCGCAAAAGGATCTAACAATCAATCTCTACCATTTAATGGATTTCGGAAACGGCAAATTCACGGCTGCCATTGCGAACACAGGCGATGTCGTTCACACGATGTTTGACCTTGTCCCCATAGCTGGAAAATGCCTAAGGGAGAACTCCTGATGCGCGGATCATACAAGGTAACTATTCAAAATAACCGGGTTCAGTTTAAACTGACCATCAATCGAAATCTGACCATCATCCAAGGTAACAGTGCTACAGGCAAGACAACTTTGCTTGATATGGTGGCAGCTCACGAAGATCTTGGGGCACAAAGCGGCGTAACAGTAAGTTGCAAAGTGCCCTGTAAAACAATATCTGGAAAATATTGGCGCAGAGATCTCCAAGAAATTTCCAGCAGTATTGTTTTTATTGATGAGGGCAATACTTTTGTTCGATCAAGAGAATTTGCCCATGAAGCAAAACGTAGCTCAAACTACTACGTAATCGTCGCCAGAGAGTCACTGCGCCAACTGCCCTATAGCGTTGATGAAATCTACGGTCTTAAGAACACCAACCGAACCACAACGAAGTATCCCGTTTACTCTCGTGTCTACACCTCTACATATCGTATTTACGGTGATACTGATTTTAGAGGCGAGAGGCCCGAGCTTGTCATCGTCGAGGACACAAATTCGGGCTACGAATTCTTCAGTTTGCTATGCAAAAAGAGCAGCATTAAGTGCATCAGCGCGGGAGGAAAATCAAACATTTGCAACTGCATTATGGACGCACCGGAAAACGACATCCTCGTGATTGCCGACGGCGCCGCCTTTGGACCAGAAATTGCGGAAGCAGCTGCTCTATTGCGCCGAAAGAACATCAAGCTATTCCTACCGGAATCGTTTGAATGGCTCGTGTTGAAGTCGGGATTATTCAACAGCAAACACATTAAGGACATGCTGCTTAACCCCGCTGAACATATCGAAAGCTCAAAGTTCTTTAGCTGGGAGAAGTTCTTTACTGCAGAACTCATCGAATGCTCACGAGACACACGTTTTCGATATGACAAGAGCTGCTTGAACGAGGAGTACTTGAACCCCACCGCTCTTGCGGCTCTTGAGGATACTTTGCCGGAACTTGGCATTACTTCGCACTAAAACGAGAAGTACTCACTATCGGAGGACAGGTTTGGTCCGAGCCACGGGTCGGCATCGAGGAAGAACTCCGGCCAGCGCTGCATGAACAGGGCCTGTTCGCGCTTCCAGCGGCGCAGCTTTTTCTCGTTGGCCTCTTCCCTGCCGCGCGAGGTGAACTCGTAGTGATACAGCTCGGCATAGGGCGTATAGATGGTGCGGTAGCCCGCCTCCCATACGCGCAGGCAAAAGTCTGCGTCGTTAAAGCCAACGGCGAATTCCTCGTTGTAGCCACCGACGCGCTCAAATACGTCGCGTCGGACCATCTGGCAGGCGCCCGTCACGGCACTGAAGTTGCCCGGGCGCACAGCGCGGGCAAGATAGCCCTCGCGCTTTGCCGAGAAGTCCTGGTTGGCATGGGCAAGTGCACCACGCACGCCAACCACAATGCCAGCGTGCTGCACCAGATGATCGGCAAAGTAGAGCTTGGCGCCCACCACGCCCGCATCGGGACGCTGCAGATAGCCCATCATCTCTTCGATAAAGTCGGGGCTTATAACCTCGGTATCGTTGTTGAGCAGCAGCAGGTAATCACCCTTGGCATGCTCCACGCCAAAGTTAATGATCTGGGAGTAATTGAACTCACCCGGCCAGTACACAACGCGCGCGATACCCTTGCCTTCGGATACTGCAGCCACGCGCTCTGGCAGGGTTTCGTAATACGCAAACGTCTCCGGGGCTTCGCTGTTGTTCTCCACCAAGACGATCTCGTAGTTGGTATACGTGGCCTTCTGGGCGATCGACATCACACAGGCATCGAGCGTCTCAACGTGGTCCTTTGTAGGGATCACAATGCTCACCAACGGTGCAGGCTCCGGCAGCGCATAGTTCATGCGGTAGACAAACGGTGTCCCGGTCTCCTCGACCGTTCCGCAAATGTCCAGCGCGTTAAAGTGGCGCTGCAGCGCAAGGCGCCCAGCTTCAATAGCATACGGCTTGCTATCGGCAGAACCGTCGGCGGTGGAACCGGGGTGCACGCGCCAGTGATACAACACGTGAGCAACATGCTCAAACCGTGACCCCGCCGCAAGGCAGCGGAGCGTCAGGTCGTAGTCCTGTGCGCCCGCAACATCTTCCGGAGACATGCCAATGCGATCGATAAGTGCCTTCTCTACCATCAGGAAATGCGTTACGCAGTTATGACTATAGAGCAGGTCGACGTTGAGCTTGGTCTTAAAGACCGGCTGGCCCCACTCCCCCGTTTTCTGGAACATGTCCTCGTCGCAGAATAGGACCTGGGGGCGCTCGCCCTCGGCCGTCTTATTCAGCGCGGAAACATACTGGAATAACGCGTCCGGCTCCAGAATGTCATCGTGGTCCAAGAACGCGATGTAGTCGCCCATCGCTTGCTCAATACCTGCGTTGGTGTTGACCACAATGCCGCCGTTGCCAGGCAGCTCAATACGACAAACCCGCTCGTCATTGGCGGCAGCCGCAAGATTGGCCACCGCATCCCATTCGGGCGAGGCGTCCATAAGGAGCAATTCCCAGTTGTCATAGCTCTGGGCTAGCACCGAGTCCAGCAGCTCGCGCAGGTAGACTCGATCGGTCTTGTAGCACGGCACCACAATGCTCACGAGCGGCCTATAGGCAAAGGCCGCCGAAGCGACACGCTGGCACGTCAGATCGCCCGGCTTTGCGCGATGCTGCTCAAACCAACGTCGATAAGCTGCGTCGTCAGCGCGTGCATCCTTAATGCGATTCCAGCTGTCGTCGACCATGCCGTTATACAGGCGGCCATCCATGGCACAAAAACCACTCTGGATCTGGCCCGCAGGATCAGTTGCAATCGCGACAAAATCTCGAATGTCCTCGGGCATCTCCACGCTCAGATACGTTTTATTGACGCAGCATCCGTTCTGCTGAGGCACGTCGACCTGCGACTCAAACATATGAACCGTGACATCGATGGCATTCATATGCGTATCAAGTATCTCAAGCTGGGGCGCGCACTGGGGGTCTCCCGCCCATGTGACCTCATAGCGCCACACGGCGCCCGAATCGGCCGGAAGATAACGGACAGCATCGATCTCGTAGCGGCCGCAGCATTCGCCACGCTGCGCATCGCGGATAAGCGCGCACAGCGCAGGCTTTGCTTTGTAGTTAATCTTGGATTCCAGCTTGGCCACGCGGCTATCGAGGCGAATGGAGCCCAACCTTTGGCCACCGGATGCAAAAACGACATCCATCGACGAGCCATCCAAAAACGGAAGCACCAAGACGGCGAGCTCGCGCTCGTAATCGAAAACGGAAGGGCAAAGCGCCAGCACGCGGCCATGATCGACCGGGAGCACCAGCGACGGCACGCAAGAACCGCTCGTCGTCGCATGGGCAAACGCTTGAGAACCCTCCCGTTCAATAAGCGCGGCGACATCCTGACCGGCAAAACGAAGCAGCACAAACAGACGGCCCTGACTGCGGCAAAGTGTCAAACGCTTGATACTCATCTACAATTCTCGCTTTCCCAGGGCGTTCGCTGCCATGCGCTTGCAGGCACCCAGGCGCCCAAACCTCAAGACGTCATAATCGAACATGAGCTTTTTGCACGCACGGGCATTGGGGGCCTTGCTGGCAAGCGCCGCACGCACCATAGCGGCAACAGACGGGGCACATTGCGCGAGCGCGGCATCGTTGCCCACGGCAGAACCGGCAAGCGTCACGGAAACGGCAGCAAACACCTTGCCGCAGTCCGAGCCCAGCAACCTGAGCGCATCGTACAGCACCAGATCGCAGAGGAAATATGCCAGGTCATCGGCATGTTGGACATCAAGACCGTCGCGCTGCCAGTCAGCCAGCACCGCGGAGTAAATCTTCACGTGCTCCAGCAGACGCGTCTCGTCGTCGTAGCGCATGGTGTCCATGAGCGAACCCTTGCGCGCCACGCGGTAATCATACAGCTTGTTCGAGATAAGCGCGGTCTTGTGCGAACGACCGTACACGGCAAAATCGAAGACCTGGTCCTCGCCATACTTAACGGTTTCGTCGAACACGATCCCGTTGCCCAGCAAAAACTCACGCTTGCAGGCGGTGCGCCATGCAAACGGGCGAGATGCTTCCTTAAACAGTAGGTCGGAGCTATAGCCTTCAAACGACACATCGCGCGGGCTCAGCACATAGTTAAGCCACGGATACCCCGCCTCGAGCGGATACGGATTCGCGCCAAAGGTCAAAACGTCGCAGTCCTCGCGCTCAAAGGCATCGACGATCACTCGGCATGCATCGGGCGTAAAGCGGTCGTCGGAATCCAAGAACGCGACGATAGGCGCCGTGGACGCGGCGATGCCTGCATTACGCGCACTCGACAGGCCGCCGTTCTCCTTATCAACCAGCGTAAAGCGCGCGTCCTTTTCGCAATAGGCAGCCGCAATATCGCGCGAGCCATCCGGCGAGCCATCGTTGACCAGCACACCTTCCCAATCGGGCATGTCCTGCGCAAGCAGGGAGTCCAGGCACCAGGCCAGGCACTCCTCCACTTTATAGATGGGAACGACAACGGAAATCTTGGGGGTAGCCATAGTCACTCGCTCCTACTGTGCGGCCGGAACGTCATCAGGGTGCGGGTTGTCGCCGTAGGTGCGCTGATACGTCAGCACGCGCCAGACCAGCGGCAAGCCGCCAATCTTAAAGTAATGCTTAAACGTATTGAGCTTGCCCGGCTTCTTAAAGTCAAAGCGTGAATCGATATAGGCGCGGGACGACTTGACCATCAGGCGCAAGTCGGTCTCGCCACGCGGATCGAACAGCGACAGGTCAAAGCGACCGGCATCCCAATCGGCCTTGAGCTCGGGAGATGCCTTCTTCCAAAACTGCTCACGCAGCTCATCGACCAGGCGCTCATCATTCCAACGGTACGTATCGACCTTCATGCGCATTAAAATCCCCTGGAGCTGAGCCTTGAGCTCGGGACGCTCATCCAAAAAGCGCTGCATCTCGGCATATTCGTCGCATACGCAAAACACCTTGTTGGGCGAATTAACGGAGCTCTTCTCGTTATCCTGGCGATAGCACAAAATGGGGTCCGCAATAAACGCGGCGCGCTCGGCGCAAGCCCAAACCTTAAAGTTAAAGCCTGCGTCCTGATACGAGGCACCCGGCGTGGGAAGGAACCGAATCTGATTGTCGATGAGGAACTCGCGCCGATAGATGGCAGACCAAATGGAAGGCTTGCGGTAGAAGATACCCGGGCGATCGACGGGGCGATACGCGGCGCCCGTCATATGCTCGTCGATGATCCCAAACAGCTCACGGCGCTCGGTGGGCGTGGACCAATACAGGTAAAAGTCGCCCTTAACCACATCGGCATGCTCAGCATCGGCCTTGGCGACCAGCTTTTGGAGCGAATCCTCAAACATAAAGTCGTCGGACTCAAGGATACCCACGTACTCACCGCGTGCCATCTCCAGGCCGCGGTTCATCGAGTCGCCGTAGCCGCTGTTAGCTTTGTCGATCATCTTTACACGGGGGTCGCGCTCCATGTACTCGCGGATGATATCTGGCGAGCTATCGGTGGAGCCGTCGTTGATACAGATTATCTCGATGTCCTTGAGCGTCTGCGCCACGGCGGAATCGAGGCACTCGCGCAGGTAGCGTTCGACATTGCAAATGGGGACAAACAGCGAAACTTTAGGGGTATCAGAGTTCTGCAAGAGAACCTCCTGTTGAATAGCGTGTAACAGGGTTATTTTAGCAGCCGAGTTGCGGCGGGCGACAGCGCTTGGAATTAGATAAAGCGCTCCAGGCAGGCTTTGAGACCGCGAGTCGAAAGATAGAACAGCGTGGCATCTGCCATCGAAACGCCCGAGGTCGCTGCAACGAGCTTGTGGGCAACACGGCGAACGGCGCCCTTAGCAGGCATATCCGCCCACTCCGTTCCCATAAACGTCGTGAAAGCCCTGTTGACGCGAGCCGCCACGCGATGGAAGTCATCGGCATCCAAGCGCGCCAAGTCGAACACAATTAGGTCCAAAAACCAAGTTATCAGCTCGCCGGGGCACAGGTCCAAAAGACCGTAGGCCGCCCAGTCCTCCAAGACCTCCTCGAGCATTCTCATATGGGCATCGAGCTTTTTGGCGCGAGCCTCGGCACTGTTGAACTCGTGCGTCGCCGATTCACTCTCCATCACGTAGTGGTAGAACTTATCCGGCATGACGATGGTCTTGCGGGCAAGCGCATAAGCCGCAAATTGGAAGACGACGTCCTCGCCCAAAGCCAAACCGGGGGCGAAGCGAATGCCTTCGCGATTGAGCAGCTCGCACGAAAAAGCCGCACGGCAGGCATAGGGCTGTGCATTCGAATGGAACAGTAGTTGGGGATCACGGGCGCCGAAGGTACCAGCTTTGGGGCTCATGAGTTGCTGGACGCGTTTGGGGGCAGCATCGGCAGGTTCACAGACGCCGCCAAAAACGGCGGCCTCGGCATCCGCAGACTCCATGGCATGCAGCACGCGCTCGACCGTCTGGGCATCGATGCAATCGTCGGCGTCCACAAAAAAGACGGTCCCGCCCACGGCGGCATCGATGCCGGCATTTCGAGCACACGAGACGCCCGCGTTTTCCTGGTCAATCACCAGTACGCGATCGTCGGCCTGCGCAATCTGGAGCAACACGTTCAACGAATCATCAGTCGAACCGTCGTTGACGCAGACAACCTGAATCGAACGCTCAGACTGGGCCAACAGCGAATCGAGGCATCGCTGAATGGAGCGCGCAGAGTTGTAAACGGGGACGACAATGGTAGCTTTAGGACACGAGGCCTCTCCCATGCCGACCTACCCCCTTAGCGATTCGATGAGGAAAGCGGCGACCACGCCTGGGCCTCCAACCGAGGCGTAATACTTAGCACGCCCCAAGGCACCATCCGTCGCAAAGCTCGGATGCTCGTCAACCCAGCCCTCAGGATCTTTGAGGATAGCAGCGAGATTTGCGCGCTTCCACGGCTTGAGGTCGTCAAGCGAAAACTCCCCGGCGTCCAAGGCAGCTTGGAACTCCTTGGCCATCTGAACCAGGAACTCCTTATAGAACTTGGGCGCCAGGCGCACGTAGTTCCACATGTACGAATCGTACTTAATGAGCTGATTGAACTTGAGCATGCGCGCGACGTCATCACTTGCGTGATCACGGGCATAATCCTCTCGAATCCAACGCTCAATCTCGGCATACTCGGTATTGACGCAAAAGACCTTAGCCGAAGAATTGACCGAGGAACTCTCGTTGTCCTGGCGATACGACAACACGGCATCATGCAGGTAAACAGCCTTATCGGCACACGCGATCACCTTAAAGGCGAATGACGTGTCCTGAAAGGATGCCCCCGGAGTCGGCAGGAACTTAATGCCGTTGCGCTCAAGAAAATCACGACGGTACACGGCCGACCAAATCGACGGCTTTTGCTTAAAGAACTGCGTCGTATCGCTCGGGTGCACCGGCTTGCCGCAATCCTGAGGTCTAAACATCTCGTGCAGTGAACGGCGCTCCTCGGGCTTAGACCAGTAGAAATCAAAGTTCGCCTTCGCAAAGTCGGCATTATTGCTATCGGCGGCCGAGACAAGCTTTTCGAGTGCGTCGGACGCCATAAAGTCATCGGACTCCAAGATGCCAACGTACTTGCCACGCGCCATCTCCAGGCCGTGGTTCATCGAGTCGCCGTAGCCGCTGTTGGCCTTGTCGATCATCTTGACGCGCCCATCGCGCTCCATATACTCGCGGATAATCGCCGGCGAGTTGTCGGTCGACCCGTCGTTAATGCAGATGATCTCAATATCCTTGAGCGTCTGCGCCAGGGCGGAATCGAGGCACTCGCGCAGGTAGCGCTGAACATTGTAAATGGGAATAAGCAGCGACAGAACAGGGCTGCCAGAGACGTTAGTAGACAAATGTGCTCCTTAGGAAATACCTGTCGTTTCATGGTATCAAAGGGTCAGCGCGCCAGCGGGCGTTTATATAATCTATGGAGCCTCTTGCGGGCAAAGCAGCCCCACGTCATGCGGCGGGCCTATGGCAGGTTCCTGCGTTTTATTCAAAGCTTGCCGCTAAGGTGCGCCGAGCCTTTACAATAGGACAGTCCCAAGGACGTATTCGATAGCTTCCGCGCAGCGCTCGCCCGCCGCGCGTGAAAGGATATATTGCCCCATGCCTTCAACCCTCCCCGCTCCCATCGACAAGCTTGCCATCGTCGTCGTTACGTACAAGCGCCAGGAACTCCTGGCCAACTTGTTCGACTCCATGACCGAGCTCACGGCAACGCCCTGGCGCATCGTGATTGTCGATAACGAGAATTCACGCGAGACCGAGGCCATGTGCACCGCATTCAACGAGCGCCTGGCCAACCTGTGGGGCATCGACACCGAGCAACCTGACGCGCAGGGCGGCACCGACCGCGTTATCTACGCGCCGCAGCTTGAAAACGGTGGCGGCGCGGGCGGCTTCTCCGCCGGCACCAAGTGCGCCTACGACCTGGGCGCCCAGTGGTTCTGGGTGATGGACGACGACGTGCTCGTCATCCCCGAAGGCATCGAGCGTCTTGCCAAGTGGACCGACCGCTACGATGTCATCCAGGGTTCGCGCCTGGACTTTGACGGCGGCGCCTTCTTTTGGCAATACCAACTCATCCTTTCGCTCGGCATTCCCAACCCTGTCGCCAAGTGGGACTTGGGACCCGAGGGCTACCGCGCCATGAACCAGCTATGCTTTGAGGGCGGCTTGTTCTCGCGCCGCGTGGTCGACAAGATCGGCCTGCCCGATGCGCGCTTCTTCATCTACGGCGACGATGCCTGCTACGGCTACGTGGCCAGCCAGCACTTCCCCGCCGCCGTTGTGGCCGACCTGGTGCTCAAGCGCGCCCGCGCCGTCTCAAACTGGGATATCGCCGGCAAGCGCCAGCTCAACTCCACGAGCGACACC
>CAJMRP010000044.1 GCA_905215765.1 uncultured bacterium | reverse complement strand
ATTGCCTGGCGGGCAAGGCACCCCTCGAGATCGGCGCCGCACTTCTACATCACAGCGCGCAGCTCAAACCGATCGCCGTTAATGCGGAACTGGCAGTTGCCGTTCATGCGCGGCGGGCGCCCAAACGTGTTGGAGACCAAAAGGAGCAGTTGACCGTCCTCGCAACGCAGATCCAGATCGACAAATCGCTTGCCCTGGGGAGCGGCGCTTGCAGCGATGATGGCGTTGTCCAGGGCGTTCGATAGCACGCTAAACAGATCGACGTCGGCTACATGGACGCTCTCGGGCACGGCAGCGCGCAAATCGGCGGCGATGCCGTTTCGGTTGATATCGGAGCTAAACGACGAAAGCGCGATATTGACCGTGTCGTTGGCGCAGTAGCGGCGCACGGCGGTGCGGTCGTTCGTCTCGCAGAGCTCGTCGATGCGCTCGAGCGCCTCGACGATGTGGCCCTCCTCGATCAAAGCCGCAAGGCCGCGCAGGAAGTGCCGCATGTCATGGCGGAGGACCGAAAGCTCGCGTCCAGATTGGCGCCAAGCCTCGAGCTCCTTGATGGCCGCGCTGTCGCGGGTCGCGAGCATCCAGCGCTCGCGCTCGGCGGTTTCCTTTGCCTCGTATTCACGTAGATACACAGCAAGAAACATAAGGTAGAACGCGCAAAGCGCAAACGCCAAAAACTCAACCGTCACCACGGAGCCCGAGTGGAAAAGCGTGGTGTAGACATTGGTGGCGTAGTCAAAGATGTAATAGACGAGCGGCAGGATGAGCAGAATTTCGAGCTCGGTAGGACTTTTGACCGCCAGACGCGGACCGATGTCGCTGGCCCAATGCAGCAGGATCGCAAAGACGACGGCCGTGGTGATAATGCGTGCCACATAGTACGCGATTTGCGAGTCGGTGGCGGCGAGTGCGGCGATGCCCATCCAGTTGCTGAACTGGCAGCTCAGGTAGGCACTGGTGACGCCCAGCAAAACGAGCAGCGGGCTCAGGCGATAGCGCGCGCACAGATAGATGACGAGCGGCAGATGCACGACGAGCGGATATGTCTGGCGCGCGAAAAGCTCGCCGCCGACGGCATCGGCGAGGCCGAATGCGCATCCGGTTACGGCGCCGACCATCACCAGCTCAAGCGCATGACGCCGGTTGATCTCGATGCCGCAGAGCGCCGCCGAGGCAAAAACGCCAAAAAGCAGGGTCGTTGCGTGGTGGATGGCCCAAAGTATCATCTCGGCCGTAGGGAGCATCAGCGCCTCCCGCCATCGAACCGTGCCGCAAAGTAGGCATCCTGGAAACCCTGCTTGCAGCTGCGCGCCAGCGGGATGCAAGCGCCCGATCGCATGACGATATCCGTGCGGTTGAAGTGGTCGATATTGCGCAGGTTGACCTGGTAGCTGCGGTGGCATTTAAAGAAGCTCGCGTTTTTGGCTAGCTGGTCCTCGATGTTTCGGAACGGCTCGAGCGCCTCGATATCGCGCCCGTCGCGCAGGTGGAATACCACGTGCTTGTTGCGGGCCTCGGCATATTCGATATCGGACAGGCGCAGGGCATGGTAGCCAAAGGACGTTTTGGTCACGAGCTCATCGGTCGCGGCGGGCCGCATGCTCGAAAGCTCGTCGAGCAGTTGCGCCAGGCGTTCGTACGCTACGGGCTTGAGCAGGTAGTCGAAGGCGCGGACCTCATAGGACTCTAGCGCGAACTCGGGCGATGAGGTGAGGAACACGAGGCGCACGGCAGTGTCGGATTGGCGCAGCTCGCGTGCGGTGTCCATGCCGTTGACGAGCGGCATGATCATGTCGAGCAGAATGGTGTCGGCGCGGCATGGCGGGCCAGCAGGTCCTCGCCGCGCGTGACGAGCGCAACATCGACTGCCGTGCCCGTCTCGGTCGACCAGCGGTCGATCATTCGGTGCAGTCTATCTAGAAAAGCGACGTCGTCGCAGGCGATAATCTTGAGCATATTGAGCCCCCCTGTATCTCGATTTTGCCACATTGGGTGCGCGCCGCTCGCGGAGGAACATCCCGTCTGCGCCCCACGGTGCGCAACTCGCGCCGCGTGGTATTGCGGTGGCGAAAGATGCCTCCTGCGCTATCGAGAGCTCGACTATCCTCAGCTTGCCAGCTCGAAAATGGACCCGCCCCAAGATTGAATCTTTATTCCAACTTTACACCTGGCTTTACAGCTGTCTTGTCAGCTGTAAAGCCAGGTGTCATACTAAAGCTCCAAGATTCGCCAAAAGAGAGGGGCCTTGATGGCACAGAGCGCGAACATGGATGCATCGGAGCTTGCACGCGATATCGCGGCCGGCCTGGCATCGGCAACGACGGCAACGGAGCGCGCGGCGCTGGTACCCGCAGAGCTCGTCGAGGCCATTCATCAGCTAAAAACCCAACGTGACGCAGTGATCCTGGCACACTATTATGTGGCGCCCGAGGTCCAAGCCGTTGCCGATTACGTCGGCGACAGCTTCTACCTGGCAAAGCTCGCCAAGAGCCTGCCGCAGCAGACGATCGTGCTGTGCGGCGTGGAGTTTATGGGCGAGAGTGCCAAGCTGCTTAACCCCACCAAGACCGTGCTGCTGCCCGAGCCGGGAGCGGACTGTCCCATGGCGCACATGGTCAAGCGCGAGACGGTCGATGAGGCGCGCGCCGAGTATGGCGACGACCTGGCCGTGGTGTGCTACGTCAACTCGACGGTCGAGATCAAGAGCTGGAGTGATGTGTGCGTTACCAGCTCTAACGCCGTCAAGATCGTCTCCGAGCTGCCGCAGCAGCACATCTTGTTCATTCCCGACCAGAACCTGGGCCGCTTTGTGGCCGAGCAGGTGCCCCAAAAGCACGTCATCCTCAACAACGGCTACTGCCCGCGTCATCACATCATCACCGTCGAGCAGATCGTCGACGCGCAGGAGGCACACCCCGACGCGCTCGTGCTGGCGCACCCCGAGTGCAAGGCCGACGTCCTGGCCGAGGCCGACTACATCGGCTCTACTGCCGGCATCATCAAGTATGCCGAGGAGTCGGACGCGAGCGAGTTCATCATCGTGACGGTCCGCGGCGTGCTCTACGAACTCGAGCGCCGCTGCCAGGGCACCGGCAAGAAGTTCTACTTCCCTGCGGTGCAGCCCACCTGCGTCAACATGGATCTCATCACGCTCGAAAAGCTCGTGCACTGCCTGGAGACGGGCGAGGGCGAGGTGCAGATTGGCGTGTCGGACGAGGCTGCCGACCAGGCCAAACTTACGCTCGACCGTATGCTCGAGTACGCAGCACGCTAGGACAATGTGACATGAGGGGCCATCCCTTATGCCACATTACAAGGGAGAGGATTCCTATGGAAACCAAACAATACCCCGATATGGAGTGTGACGTCGTCATTGCCGGTTGTGGCGTGGCGGGCCTGTATGCGGCTCTCAATCTGCCGACGAGCACGCGCGTAATCATGCTCTCCAAGGGCGCCGTCGACGAGTGCGATTCGATGCTCGCGCAGGGCGGCATCTGCGTACTGCCCGAAGGTTCGGACTACGATGCCTTCTTTGAGGACACCATGCACGCCGGCCATTACGAGAACCGCCGCGAGAGTGTTGACATCATGATTCGCTCGAGCCGTTCGGTCATCAACGACCTGCTGGCCATAGGCGTGGACTTTGAGCGCAAGGCCGACGGCAGCCTCGACTTTACCCGCGAGGGCGCGCACAGCCGCCCGCGCATCGCCTTCCATGCCGATATTACGGGCAAGGAGATTACGACCAAGCTGCTCCAGGCTGTCCGTAAGCTGGACAACGTGCAGATTCTCGAACACGTTGCCATGACCGACATCCTGACCGCCGAGCGCGATGGCGCCACGGTGTGCACCGGCGTTGTCGCCGTTGCCGTGGATGAGGGCGATTCGGCTCGCCCCGCCGACGAGCTGGCAAATGCCGCTGAGGACGTGCATGCCGGTAAGCCGTTTAAGATCCATGCCCGCCACACGCTGTGGGCTACGGGCGGTATCGGCGGCGTATACGACCATTCGACTAACTACCCGCAGCTCACGGGCGATGCCTGCTACATTGCTCAGGAGCATGGCATTAAGATGGAGCACCTGGACTACGTGCAGATTCACCCCACGGGACTGTTCTCGCCGCAGCCGGGTCGTACGTTCCTAATCAGCGAGAGCTGCCGCGGCGAGGGCGCGATTCTGCTCAATGCTGCCGGCGAGCGCTTTACCGACGAGTTGCAGCCGCGCGACGTTGTCGCCGCCGCCATCCGCGAGCAGATGAAGCAGGACGGCACCGAGCACGAGTGGCTGAGCTTTGCCCCCGTCGAGCGCGATGTGGTGACCGGGCACTTTACCAACATCCGCGCGCGCTGCCTGGAGGACGGTCGCGATATCTTGGACGAGCCCATTCCCGTTACGCCCACGCAGCACTACTTTATGGGCGGCGTGTGGGTCGACAAGGACGGCCGCACCTCGATGCCCGAGCTCTACGCCGCGGGCGAGACGGCCTGCAATGGCGTTCACGGCAAGAACCGCCTGGCTTCTAACAGCCTGCTCGAGTCTCTGGTTTGGGGCCGCCGCGCCGCGTGGTACATGCGCACCGGCGAGTCGCTGGCCGTGGAGCAGGCCGGTGAGCCCGCGCTTGACGGGCGTCACCGCGCCCTGAGCGCCGACTCCCTTGCAATCGATTATTTGGCTCGTGCCGCCGGCACGCAGGCCGTGGAGGAGTAGACCATGAATCCCATTACCATGAAGCTCGTCGTCGATGATCTGATTTTGCAGGCTCTGCGCGAGGACATTACCTTTGAGGACGTGAGCACAGCGAGCGTGTGTCCCACGGCGCGTCCCGCCACGGTGGAGCTTATCGCCAAGGCCGATGGCATCATCGCGGGCTTGGATGTGTTCGCTCGCACCTTTGAGCTGCTGGATCCGCAGAGCTCCGTGTTGTTTGATGTCGCGGACGGCGACGAGGTGCACGCTGGCGATCACGTGGGCCAGGTGCGCGGAGACGCGCGCGTGCTGCTTTCGGGCGAGCGTGTGGCGCTCAACTACCTGCAGCGCATGAGCGGCATCGCTACTTACACGCATCGGATGGCGGCTGCGCTCGAGGGCACCAAGACCGTGCTTGTCGACACGCGCAAGACCACGCCGGGCATGCGCGTCTTCGAGAAGGCCGCGGTCGAGATCGGCGGCGGCAGCAATCACCGTTACAACCTGTCGACGGCCGTCATGCTCAAGGACAACCACATCGATGCCGCCGGTGGCGTGACGCGTGCAATCGAGATGGCGCGCGCCCATGCGTCGTTTACCACGACGGTCGAGATCGAGTGCGAGAACCTGGACATGGTGCGCGAGGCTGTGGAGGCCGGCGCCGACATCATCATGTTCGACAACATGACCCACGACGACATGGCCGCTGCGATTGAGCTTATCGCCGGTCGCGCCAAGACCGAGTGCTCGGGCAACGTGGACGCCAGCAATATCCGCGCGCTCGCCGACCTGGGCGTTGACTTTATCAGCTCGGGGGCGCTGACGCACTCTGCGCCGATTCTCGACCTCTCGCTCAAGCACCTGCGTCTGTTGGACGGTAAATAATGGACGCCCGCGAGCGTCGCCGTGCCATCATGGGCGTGCTCGAGGAAGCCAAGGAGCCCGTTTCGGGCAGCGCACTTGCCCGCGAGGTGGGTGTGAGCCGCCAGATTGTCGTGCAAGACATCGCTCTGCTGCGCGCCGACGGGCACGATATCGTGGCGACCAATCGCGGCTACGTGCTGCAGGAGGCCCCCAGCAGCCCCGCCGTGCCCACGCGCCTGGTCAAGGTTCGCCACGGCGTGGAGCAGGCAGGCGATGAGCTCACGAGTATCGTCGACGCCGGAGGCGCCGTGCTCAACGTGATCGTCAATCACCGCGTGTACGGTAAGATCACGGCCGACCTGGACATCCGCAATCGTCGCGATGTTGAGCGCTACCTGCACGATATCGAGAGCGGCAAGAGCTTTCCGCTGCTAACGGTGACGAGCGGCTATCACTTCCACCGCATTGCGGCAGAAGACGAGCAAACTCTCGACGAGATCGAGGCCATGCTCAAGGAGAAGGGCTATCTAGCAGACCTGATGCCCTACGAAGATGACCTGTCCTAGTAACGACGAATGCAAAAGGAGGCCTCCGCGGCGATGCGGAGGCCTCCTTTTTGTGCACGGTGTACTTGTGAGTGTGCAAGTGGGGGAGTTGCTACTCCTCGACGATCTCGGTGATCGCGCCGGCGGGGCAAGCGTCCTGGCAAGCGCCACAGGCGACGCAGGAATCCTCGTCAGCGACGGTAGCGACGTCCTGGAGCTCCAGAACGCCAGCGGGGCATGAGTCGACGCAAACGCCACAAGCGATGCACTCGTCGGCATCAATTACGGGATGAGCCATGGTAGTTTCCTCTCTGTTGACCGACGCCACAGGCGATGCGCGTCGGTTTGATTCGGGCAAAAACATACCACGGGAGCGACCGTTTGCAATACCCTCTGACCGGCATCTTCATACCGTTCGCCGAGTATGCCACGGCTTACTAAAAAACATGCAGGTGAGGCCGTTGAGCTGCGCAAATGTTAGCTATAGGTGACTTGAAATATAGGGCGATTGAGCGTGCTTGCGGAAACCGCATCCCGTAATCCGCGTCCAAAACGGGACACAGTTTCAGACTCGCACCTCAGTCAACTCTACATAGATTTCAATAGATCTGCCGAGAACTCAAATAGTGCGTCTACCTGCGTATTTGCGAACCTAAACTCTCAGAGATAAGAAATCTTATATAAATTGACTTAGATTTTGTATATTCCGGCCCATAAGGGGATACACTACATCCTGAAAGACAAGCCGAAGCGCCGCGTGACAGACCGTCGAGGCGGCGCGAACGCACAAGAGAGAGGGAATTTCTAATGAGTAAGATTCTTGGTATCGACCTTGGTACTACCAACTCCGCCATGGCCGTCCTTGAGGGCGGTTCTCCGACCATCATCGTAAACGCTGAAGGCGACCGCACCACCCCGTCCGTCGTGGGCTTCCGTGCCGACGGTGACCGCGTTGTGGGTAAGGCCGCTAAGAACCAGGCGGTCACCAACCCCAAGAACACCGTGTTCTCTATCAAGCGCTTCATGGGCCGCAAGTACTCCGAGTGCACCTCCGAGATCAAGACCGTGCCGTATGAGGTCAAGGAGGGCCAGGGTGGCCGTGCCGTCGTCGACATCGAGGGCAAGGACTACACCGCCGAGCAGGTGAGCGCCATGGTGCTCGCCAAGATGAAGGCCGACGCCGAGAAGTATCTGGGCGAGACCGTCACCGACGCCGTCATCACTGTCCCGGCCTACTTCAACGACGCCCAGCGTCAGGCCACCAAGGATGCCGGTAAGATCGCCGGCCTCAACGTCAAGCGTATCGTCAACGAGCCGACCGCTGCTGCCCTGGCCTATGGCCTGGACAAGCAGGGCACCGACCAGCGCATCTTGGTCTTCGACCTGGGCGGCGGCACCTTCGACGTCTCCATCCTCGACCTCGCAGACGGCGTGTTTGAGGTTCTGTCCACCTCGGGCGACAACCACCTGGGCGGCGACGACTGGGATCAGCGCGTCATCGACTGGATGGCCGACAAGTTCCAGCAGGAGAACGGCGTCGATCTGCGTCAGGACCCCATGGCCCTGCAGCGTCTGAAGGAGGCTGCCGAGAACGCCAAGAAGGAGCTCTCCGCGGCGCAGCAGTCCACCATTAACCTGCCGTTCATTACCATGAACCAGTCCGGCCCGCTGCACCTCAACTACACGCTGACCCGTGCCGAGTTCGAGAAGATCACCCGCGACCTGCTCGAGCGCTGCAAGCAGCCTGTCACCAACGCCCTGCGCGACGCTAAGCTCAAGCTCTCCGACCTGACCGAGGTCATCCTCGTCGGCGGCTCCACCCGTATGCCCGCTGTCCAGGATCTGGTCAAGACCATGACCGGCAAGCAGCCCAACATGTCCGTGAACCCCGACGAGGTCGTTGCCGACGGCGCTGCCGTCCAGGGCGGCGTGCTCACCGGCGACGTCGAGGGCATCCTGCTGCTCGACGTTACCCCGCTGTCGCTGGGCGTTGAGACCATGGGCGGCATCATGACCAAGATGATCGACCGCAACACCACGATCCCGACCTCCAAGACCGAGGTCTACTCCACCGCTGCCGACAACCAGACCAGCGTCGAGATCAACGTGCTCCAGGGCGAGCGCGAGCTTGCCCGCGACAACAAGTCGCTCGGTAAGTTCCAGCTGACCGGTATCCCGGCTGCCCGCCGCGGCGTGCCGCAGATCGAGGTCACCTTTGACATCGACGCCAACGGCATCGTCAAGGTCTCCGCTAAGGACAAGGGCACCGGCAAGGAGCAGCAGATCACCATCTCCGGCTCCACCGCTCTGTCCGATGACGAAGTCGATCGTATGGTCAAGGACGCCGAGGCTCATGCCGAGGAGGACAAGAAGCAGAAGGAAGAGGTCGAGGTCCGCAACCAGACCGACAGCCTGTGCTACTCCACTGAGCAGACCCTCAACGAGCTGGGCGACAAGGTTTCCGCCGATGTGAAGTCCAAGGCCGAGGCCGCTATCGCCGACGCCAAGAAGGCACTCGAGGGTTCTGACGTCGAGGCCATCAAGGCCGCTGGCGAGTCCCTGCAGTCCGTGGCCTACGAGCTGGCTCAGGTTGTCTACGCCGACGCTCAGCAGCAGACCGACGGCGCCGCCGGTGCCCAGTCTGCCGACGATGACGTTGTCGACGCCGACTACGAGGTTGTGGACGACGAGGACAAGTAATCATGTCCGCCCGTAAAGCTCGCACGGAGGCGGCCACCGCTGGCGCCGCCCCCGTTGACTCTGAGGAGAAGGACGTGAAGATTCCCGTAGAGGCCGTCGACGATACCGAGGTCAACGAGACCGAGGCCGCCGAGGCTGCCGAGAACCAGGTAGAGGATTCCAACAAGGAGGCGACGATGACCGAGGACGAGATGGTGGAAGCCGCTATCCGCGCCGGTGAGGAAGCCGCCGACAACGACTTTAAGCTTAAGTTCGAGCAGGCCCAAAAGGAGCTTGCCGACGTGCGCAGTGAGCTCGATGCTGCGGCAGAGGCTCAGAAGGCCGCCGAGGACAAGGCAAAGGACGCCACCGAGCGCACCGCCCGTCTGCAGGCCGACTGGGAGAACTTCCGTCGCCGCACCGCCAACGAGCGCATCGCCGAGCGCGAGCGCGCGACCGAG
The DNA here is from genome assembly GCA_905215765.1 of uncultured bacterium. Lineage (GTDB taxonomy): Bacteria > Actinomycetota > Coriobacteriia > Coriobacteriales > Coriobacteriaceae > Collinsella. The sequence continues at coordinate 5,483 of CAJMRP010000044.1, read as the reverse complement.
AAGCTCGTCACTGCGCTGCTGCCGGTGGTTGACGATATCGAGCGCGCAATCGACCATGCCCGTAGCCAGGAGCTTTCCGACGATTTTAAGCAGTTTGTCGATGGCGTTGACGCGGTGCATGCCAAGCTGCTCGATGTGTTTGCGCACGAGGGCGTTGAGCCCATCGACCCCAAGGGCGAGGCGTTCGATCCGCTCGAGCACCAGGCTGTGGGTCGCGTCGAGGACGCATCGCAGTACGACGAGACCGTCAACGATGTGTACCAGAAGGGCTACCGCATGGCGGATCGCATCCTGCGTTCCGCGATGGTGACGGTGACCTACGGTGGCGAGAAGCGCCCCGCACCGGAGCCCGAAGCGGCGCCCGAGGATGCTGCGGCCGATACGGCCGAGAGCACCGAGGAGTAATTGAGAAGGGCCCCGGGGCAACACCCGGGGCCCTTTCTGGCCTAGTGCCATATGAAAGCATGGGCCGTCGTCTGCATGGGCGGCGGACGTAACAGGAGAGGAGCTACGATGGCTGCAGGCAAAACCTTCTATGACATCCTGGGCGTATCCAAGAGCGCCTCCGACAAAGAGATCAAGAGCGCGTTTCGCAAGCTCGCGCAAAAATATCACCCCGATGCCGGCGGCGATGAGGCCAAGTTCAAGGAGATCAGCGAGGCCTACGAGACGCTTTCGGACGAGAAGAAGCGCAAAGAGTACGACCAGATGCTCGCCTTTGGAGGCATTCCCGGTGCCGGCGGTGCGCGTGGCTATAGCGGCCAGAATGTTCCTTGGGACGATATTTTGAGCAGCGTCATGCGCGGCGAAGGCGTGGGCGGTTCGGATTGGGCTCAAAATTTTGAGGGCTTTGGCGGCTTTGGGGGCTTCGGCGGTTTTGGCGGCATGGGCGGCTTTCCCGGTTTTTAAGCTTACAATACGCGAAAGCGTTTTGTAATATATCAAGAAACATTATGGAGGTGAATATACACATGGTAAAAATCAGACTGCGCAGAATGGGCGCTAAGAAGGCTCCCTACTACCGCATCGTCGTTGCAGACTCCCGCTGCCCCCGCGACGGTCGTTTCATCGAGGAGATCGGCCAGTACGATCCCTCCGCAGAGACCGACAAGATCAAGGTTGACATGGAGCGTGCAAAGTACTGGATCGCAAACGGCGCACAGCCCACCGATACCGTTCGCGTGCTGCTGAAGAAGTCCAACATTCTGTAAGTAGGAGGGCTGACTCATGCAGGAGCTGTTGCTGGCAGTTGCCCGCGGTCTCGTGGAGGACAAGGACGCCGTCAAGGTTACGGTGGACGAACCCCGCGAGGACGGTACCATCGTCTACCACCTGAGCGTGGCAGAGGGAGATATGGGCCGTGTCATCGGCAAGCAGGGCCGGATCGCAAAAGCCATTCGTGTGGTGATGCGCGCGGCTGCTGTGCGGGTCGATGAAAAGGTCCTTGTTGAGATCGACTGAGCACCCTACGGGCCCTTTGCCGCAAGGCAAGGGGCCTTTTTGTATTATTAGGCAGCTCGCCCTCTCAGGCCGCTTTGCGTCCAGCTCCCCCAAAGGGGGAGCCCTTGGCAAAACCAGAAACTTTGTGGTGACTGCCAAGGCCTCTCCCCTCGGGAGAGGTGGCATTGCGTAGCAATGACGGAGAGTGTGAGGATGCTAAAGGAGTAAAAGCAATGCAGAAATACTTGGAAGCCGGCAAGGTGGTGACCACCCACGGTGTGCGCGGCGAGATGAAGCTGGAGCTGTGGTGTGACGGCGTGGCCTTTCTGAAAAAGGTGGGCCGCCTGTACACCACCCCCCAGGGCGGCAGGTGCTACAAGATCACCTCCATCCGCCCCCAGGGGCAGATGGCCCTGCTCCAGCTGGAAGGGGTCAGCGATATGGATGCCGCCCGTGCCCTGCGGGGGCAGGTGTTCTACTTTGACCGTGACGATGCCACCCTGCCTGCGGGCAAGTGGTATGTGGCCGACCTCATCGGGTGCGAAGTGCGGGATGCCGATACCGGCAAGGTGTACGGCGTGGTGACCAGCGTGGACCACCCCGGCGCACAGGATATCTACACCGTCAAGGCCCCCAGCGGCAAGGAATATATGTTCCCCGGGGTGGATGCCTTTTTGAAAGAGCGCAACCCGCCGGAGGGCTATCTCCTTGTCACCCCCATCCCAGGCCTGCTGGATGACGATTTTGACAGTGAGCGGGAGGAGGAGTGAGCCATGGGGATGCGTGTGGACATCGTGACCCTTTTCCCGGAGATGTGCCAGCAGGTGCTGGATTCCAGCATCATCGGCCGTGCCGCCAAAAAGGGATATATTGAGACCCACTGCCACCAGATCCGGGACTACACCCTGAATAAACAGAAGCAGACCGACGACTATCCCTATGGCGGCGGCTGCGGCATGGTGCTCTATGCCCAGCCCATTGCCGACTGCCTGCGGGCAGTCCAGAAGGAAGTGCAGGAACAGGGACGGCCTGTGCCGCATATAGTATTCCTGACGGCAGGTGGGCAGCGCTATACCGAGGAGCACGCCCGGCGGCTGGCCCAGTACGACAACCTGACCCTGGTCTGCGGCCACTATGAGGGCATCGATGAGCGCGTGATCGATGCCTTTGCGGACGAGGAGATCTCCATCGGCGATTATATCCTCACCGGCGGCGAGCTGGCCAGCCTGGTGGTGGCAGACAGCGTCCTCCGCCTGAAGCCCGGCGTTCTGGCTGAGCAGAAGGGCTACGAGGAGGAGAGCTACTGGGACGGCCTGCTGGAGTACCCCCAGTACACCCGGCCCGAGGTCTGGGAGGGCCGTGCTGTGCCGCCTGTCCTGCTGGAGGGCAACCACCAGAAGATCGATGCCTGGCGGGGGCAGCAGAGCCGGGAGCGCACCCGTCTGCGCCGCCCGGAGCTCTACGAGCAGTGGTGTGAGACCCATCCCCTGACCGAGATCCCCAAGTGGAAGCGGGGCGAGAATGTCCGGCTGGTCAAGACCGCCGAGCAGATGGAGGCTGCCGCAAAGCTGTTTGCGGAGGGCCGCCGGAGCATTTGTGCCGGGGGCTGGGTGCAGGAAGCGCTGGATGCCCTGACCCCGGAGATGTTCCTGCCGCAGCTGCAGCAGGAAAAGCAGGAAGGCTGGGTCTGCTACCTCCACTATACCAAGGATGTGCCGGATGCCACGGTCAGCGTACACCACAAGACCGGGCAGGTGGAGCACCTTTTTGTGACGGAGAGCGCCCGGGGCAGGGGCATCGGCCAGAAGATGCTGGATTTCGCCCGGAAGAAGCTGCCGGAGCATGAGCACCCGGTGCTTACGGTGCTGAACACCAACACCCGGGCACTGGCTCTTTACCGCCGCATGGGCTGGCAGGTAGTGGGCGCAAAGGAGAAATTCGACCCGGCCAAAGACCCGCTGGTGGTGCGCCCCAGTCAGGTGCTGGAAATGCGCTATCAGGGCTGAAAACAGGGTCGAAGGGGCCGGGAAACTGTCGAAGGTCGAAAAAATGTTGAAAACTTTTGTATTACCCGGCCAACACTGGGGGAATAATTTTGTTATCTTTGTATAAAAGGCGAAAAAGACCCCCCTCATCATTGGGAAAACCGCCAAAAATGCGTTCTGGGGCTGTACATTGGTTTCGGCTTGCGCTAAAATAGGTACAACGCAACAGGCAAGAAACAAATCGAATTCCCGAGAACGATAATAGATAGGAGCGTTTTACTATGTACGTCAAAGAAGTTACCGTTGAAAATCAGGTTGGTCTGCACGCTCGTCCGGCTACCTTCTTTATCCAGAAGGCTAACGAGTTCAAGTCTTCCATCTGGGTCGAGAAGGAAGAGCGCCGCGTGAACGCTAAGAGCCTGCTGGGCGTTCTGTCTCTGGGCATCGTGGGCGGCACCACCATCCGCATCATCGCTGACGGCGCAGACGAGCAGGCTGCTGTTGATGGCCTGATCAAGCTGGTCGAGTCTGGCTTTGCAGAGTAATTCGAGCCTTTGATTTTTGAGGCGGCGGGATGTTTCCTGCCGCTTTTTGTTTTACCAAGGAGCTGCCATGACCAAAGCAGAACTGTATCAGAAAGCCTGTATGCTGCCGCTTTTGCCCGGTGTGTATATCATCCGGGACAAAAGCGATACCATCATCTATATCGGCAAAGCCAAGCGCTTGCGCATCCGGGTGAGCCAGTATTTCCGCGAGGGTGTGCCCCACGACAACAAGGTCAGCCAGATGATCGCCCACGCCTATGCGTTTGATGTCATCGTCTGCCAGAGCGAGTTCGAGGCACTGGTGCTGGAAGCCAGCCAGATCAAGGCGCACACCCCCAAGTACAATATCCTGCTGAAGGATGACAAGGGTTACAGCTATATCAAGGTGACCCGGGAAGCCTGGCCCCGCCTTTCCTTCGTGCTGCAAAAGGAGGAGGACGATGCTGAATACATCGGCCCCTATACCTCGTCCTTTGCGGCCCGGCAGATGGCCGAGACCGCGCTGGATGCCTTTTTGCTGCCCCGGTGCAGCAAGCGGTTCCCCCAGGATATCGGCAAGGGGCGGCCCTGCCTGAATGCCCATATCGGCAAGTGCATGGCCGTGTGCAGCGGAAAGATCAGCTGCGAGAACTACAATCAGGCCGTAAAGAACGCGGTGCATCTGATCCGGTACGGCAAAAAGGACATTCTCAAGACCCTGAACGAGCGGATGCTGGAAGCCTCTGACCGGCTGGAATTTGAGACAGCGGCCCTCCTCCGGGACCAGATCAACGCCATCACCAAGGTGACAGCGGGCCAGAAGGTCGTGGTGGACCCGGAGGTGGAGATGGATGTGGTGGCGTTGGCCGGTACCCCCAGCAGTGTCTGCGCGGCGGTCCTGCGCTTCCGGGAGGGGCGGCTGACCGATAAACGGGAGTTCCTTTTCCACGATACGGCAGATATTGCCGCCGTGCGGGAGGAGTTTCTGCCCCGGTATTATCTGGACGATGAGCAGATCCCAAAGATCATTGCCGTAGACGAGCTGCCGCCGGACAGTGAAGCACTGCAGCGGGCCTTGAACGAAAAGCGGGGCAGTGAGGTACAGCTCTATGTGCCCCAGCGGGGCGATAAGGCCCATCTGGTCGAGATGGCCCACACCAATGCGGTGGAACGGCTGGCCCGGGAGAGCGGCCGCTACGCCCGTGAGGAAAAGCTGCTGGATGAGATGGCGCAGGTGCTGGGGCTTTCCAAGCCGCCGCGCACCATTGAGAGCTACGATATCTCCAACTGGGGCGATGGCACCAGCGTCTGCGGCATGGTCACCTTCCGGGATGGCAAGCCCTACAAAGCCGGGTATCGGAAGTTCCGGATGAAGACCGTGCTGGGGACGGACGACTACGCTTCGCTGGCCGAGACGGTGTCCCGGCGGGCGGCAGAGTATGAGAAATACGCCGCGCTGGCCGCACAGGGGCAGGGCAGCGATAATTATTTCGGGCAGAAGCCGGACCTGCTGCTGATGGATGGCGGCCGGGGG
>CAJMRP010000043.1 GCA_905215765.1 uncultured bacterium | reverse complement strand
TCGTCAGCCGTGGGAAGCTCGACCTCTTCAATCTCGGCTTCCTTCAGCAGAGCCTCGAGAGCCTTGCCGCGCAGAATGCCCTCGCGGACGAAGGACAGGCGACCCTGCTTCTTCCACTCAGCATAGAGTTTGTCGGTATCCTTGGCACCGGAGTTCTTGAACTCGTCAACGACTTCCTCGTCGGTCACAACGATGTTGTTGTGGCGAGCATAGGCGTCGAGGGCCAGGTTCTGCTTGACGGTGTCGGCAGCCTGAGCCTTGACGTCTTCCTTGAACTGGTCAGCAGTGATCTGCTGGGCAGCCAGGTAAGCGTCGAGCGTAGCGCCCTGGCGCTGGAGCTGCTCGAAGAAGCTCTGCAGCAGGTCGCGCTCGGCGGCGTCGCACATGGCCTGGGGCACGTCGCCCTCGAGGCGCTTCTGCAGCTCGAACAGAGCGTTGTTCTCCATAATGCGGGGAATGATTTCGCCCTTCTGAGCCTCAATCTGCTCGCCCATGAGCTTGCGCAGCGCGGCGACATCTTCGAAGCCGAAGTTTTCCTTGACCCACTCGTCGGTGATTTCGGGAAGAACGACCTTCTTCACAGCCTTGACGGTGACGTCAAAGACGACCTTGGCGGTCTTGCCCTGAAGGATGCTGGTGAGCATGCAGGGGTTCGACTCAACCTCGATCTCGAAGTGCTTCTCTTCGCCCTTCTTGCAACCAACGAGCTCCTCGTCGAATGCTGCCGGGAACAGGCCCTTGCCCAGTTCGTAAAGGCGAGCTTCGCTGCACAGCGCGGCGATGTCCTCGCCGTTGTCGTCGACAGCCTTGATGTCGAGCTCGACGACGGAGTCGGCCTTCACCTTGGTGTTGGCAGGAGCGTTCTTGTAGTCGTGATAAGCGTTGCCCAGGTTGTCGATTTCCCTGTCGATTTCAGCCTCAGAAGCGGTCTTGAAGGGAACCTCGATGTGAACCGGAGAGTAATCGGAAAGCTCGAGAGCGGGCTTGACCTCGCACTCAATGGAGAAGGTGAAATCTTTGCCCTCTTCAACGAGACCGTCGACCTCGGAGAACTTGGGCTCGGAAATCAGAATGAGGTCGGCTTCGTCGATAGCCACGGGGAACGACTCGTTGAGCATTTCGTCGGTAACCGTGGAGAGCACGGCTTCCTTGCCCAGGTTGGCGTCGATAATCTGACGAGGCACATGGCCAGGACGGAAACCAGGGAACTTGTACTTCTTGCCGAAGTCTTTGTAAGCCTTCTTGATGCGATTGTCGACTTCTTTGGCATCGACGGTGACGGTCACCTTGACCTTGTTGTCCTGCAATGCCTCTACTTTTGTTTCCACTAACTTTCCTCCATCGTTCGCTTATCGCACGATTCGTGCAGCGCGCAATCGAATCTGGCCGAATCGGACAGCGCGGCCGTACATCGGCACGAATGCGCACCAAGAAGGGATTATCGCACATATGACGAAGTTGTGCCAACCAAACACTCACTTCCACATGGAACGCCTTCGGTTACGCACAGGCGCAGGCCAGCTAGCAGCTTGGTTCTCCATCAATTCGCTAGGCTCATATAATAGGGTTCAAAAGGATTTCAGGCTTTCCTCGAAGACCAAATCGCCACCCACTTGGACGTTCAGCGCCACCGACGCCGAATCGAAAACTTGCGCGTATCGATTGCCTTCTGTTCTGCTATTATGTGTCCGCTGTTTTTCGAGCAGCAAAGTGTGCGGGCGTGGCGGAATTGGCAGACGCGCCAGATTTAGGTTCTGGTGGGCAACCCCCGTGAAGGTTCAAGTCCTTTCGCCCGCACCATTTGAGGGGAGCATGCACGCATGCATGCTCCCCTCAGCTGCTTTATGCTGAAGCTTGCATTCCCTTTTGCGGGGAAGCAGGCGGGAAGGAACGATTGAAATGGAAACTTTGAAGGCGATCGGGCGGAAGTGGAACGACATCAGCCTGATCAAGCGCATTCTCGTCGGTTTGGTCATCGGCGCTGTTTTGGGTGTGTTTTGGCCGGGTAACGACGTGCTCGAGATGTTCGGCACGTTGTTCGTCTCCGCGCTGAAGGGCGTGGCACCCATCCTGGTATTCTTCTTGGTCATCAGCGCGCTTGCAAACGCCAAGGGCGCCGGTGCCTGGGCACGTGCCAAGATCGATAAGCTCGCCGGCGTGGCCTCCACGTTTGGCGCCAAGGGCCTGGCCTGGATCGCCTTCCGCGAGGACGGCTCCATCAACAGCCCCATCGTCAAGTTCTTCTCGGACGAGGAGATGGCCGCTCTGCGCGAGCGCATGGACGTCGAGCCCGGCGACCTTGTGATGTTCGCCGCCGGCCCGCGCCTGCTCTCCGACGAGATCCTGGGCGGCATGCGTTCGCACATGGCCAACGCCCTCGAGATCAAGCGCGAGGGCCACGACTTCCTGTGGGTCGTCAACTTCCCGCTGTTCCATTGGGACGAGGACCGCAAGGCCTATGCTGCCGAGCACCAGCCCTTTACCCTACCGACCGAGACCGACATCGCCAAGATCGAGGCCGATCCCCTGGCAGCCGGTTCGTGCACCTACGACTTTGTCATGGACGGCTTTGAGGCCGGCGGCGGCGGTATGCGTATCCACAACGCCGAGATGCAGATGTCCATGCTCAAGCTCCTGGGCTTTACCGAGGAGCGCGCCGAGTCTCAGTTCGGCTTCCTCATGGAGGCCCTCAAGTTTGGTGCGCCCCCGATGGGCGGTTTCGCTCTGGGCCTGGACCGCGTGTGCATGCTGCTCACCGGTTCCGACTCCATCCGCGACGTCATGGCGTTCCCCAAGACGGCCAGCGGCTCCGACCTCATGTCGGGTGCTCCGAGTGCCGTTTCCGGCGCCCAGCTCAAGGACGTCAGCCTGCGCCTGATGTAGGCAAGCGGCTACATATTGCTTGCAACGAGGGAAGGACGTGTGCCTTCCCTCGTTTTTTATACGCCGAGATTGTGAGGGCATGAGGTGACCGGGCGTCGCGGAAAGTGCGTCCCGGAATCTGGGTCCAGAACGGGTCGCGCTTTCCCAAAGGGGGTCCTCTGGGAAAGCGCGACCCAGAATTCGGCAAAATAATGGGGCACAGTTTCCGGTTGAGCTGTCTAACGGAAACTGTGCCCCAGAATGAGCGCTCAAAACGGGCCGGGCTTTCCGCAACAACTGTCTGGCGGAAAGCCTGCCCCAGTTTCTTATAGCGAGTCTCTCTGGATCAGCTGCATGTGCATCACGGAGGTGGTCGGCTCGGCACCCTTGATCATGTCGAGCGCAATGTTGGCGGCCATGTGGCCTTCTTCGCGCAGGGGCTGGCGGACGGTCGTGAGCGCGGGGACGCAGCGCGTCGCAATCTCGTGATCGTCGAAGCCGACGACAGAAACGTCCGCCGGAACGGATAGGCCTGCCTCGTTGAGTGCAGTGATGACGCCAGCCGCGATGCGGTCCGATCCGCAGAGCACGCCATCGAAAGCAATCTCGCGCGCGAGGATCTGGTGCATGGCCTGATAGCCGTCTCCGTTGTTCCAGCCGGTATAGATAACGTTTGCGTCTGGGAGGTCTTCGCCCAAGACAGCGCGGTAGCCGCGCAGGCGGTCGGCAACAGCGGGGTTGTCTTGCGGTCCCAACACGGCGACGATATCTTTGCGCCCGCGATCCTTTATGGCGAGTGCCGCAAAGCGTCCGCCCTCTTCGTCGTCAGAGTAGACTGTCGAGAACACATCGCGATAGGGGTGGCCCTCGAGCTGGCCGCACAACACGGTGGGTACGCCCAGCTCGCACAGTACCTCGAGCAGCTCGCTGCCCTTGTAGGGGGAGACGTCGATCACGGCGTCGAACGAGCGGCGCTCAAAGTGCTCGCGTGCGCGGTTGCGCTCATGCGTAGAAGACGCCTGCAAGATAACGGGCAGATAGGACGACTCCGACAGTTCCTCGGTAATGCCGCTCAAAAACTCGCTATAAGTGGGGTCGCTGAAGAGTTCACTTAGGGGCTCGGTCACGAGCACGGCGATGATTTCCGTGCGCCCGACAGCGAGCGCTCGGCCACGAGCGTTGGGGACAAAATTGACTTCCTTGGCCGCCGCGCGGACGCGCCTTTTGGTTTCCTCGCTAATGCGGGGCGAATCGTTGAGAGCGCGCGATGCCGTGGAGCGCGACACGCCGGCAGCTGCGGCAACCTCGGCAAGCGTAGGTGCGGTGCGAACTGGTTGGGTCATGGCGTCTCCTGGAGAATGCGGTCGATGTTGTCGCTGATACGGGCTGGTGCGGATACAGCTTACTATAGTGCGCCTGAACAGCGTTCATGATATCCGGTGACCGGTGTCGTTTTGCAACCAAGCCGCAATCGAATACGTCTCGTATGGGTGAGATATCAGCGGGCGTGGCGGTTGCCTACGAGCTTGAGAACGATGTCTTGCGCTGAGTTTCGATACTCAGGGTGATATAAGTGTCGCGGTTGTACAACCGGTTGCACCGTTAACCCGGCCAAATCGACCGTTCAGCGGACAACCGGTTGCACAGTTTTTGCATCGCCCGTAAGATAAGGACAACCGGTTGCACAAGAATCACTACGATGACGAAGGAGCATCACCATGGACGCCATTAACGATTGGGAAAACCAAGCGCTCACCCACAGGAACCGCCTGGCACCCCATGCGTACTTTATGGGTTACGAGACCGCCGATCTCGCTGCAACGTATAGCCGCGAGCTGTCGCGCGGGTTTGTCCAACTGTCCGGCTCATGGCAGTTCCGCCTCTTTGAGGGCCCCGCTGCCGTCTCCAACGAGGAACTCTCCACGTACAAGCCCGAGTGGGATCACGTGGAGGTTCCGCACCTGTGGCAGGTGGACGGCTATGGCAACCTTGCCTACACCGACGAGGGTTTCCCGTTCCCGGTGGACCAGCCGTTTGTTCCCTCCGATGACCCCACGGGCGTGTACCAGCGCATCGTCAACCTTCCCGCCGTTCCTGCCGGCGCTCGCGAGATCATTCGCTTCGACGGCATCGAGAGCTATGGCGAGCTGTACGTCAACGGTCAGTTTATCGGCATGACCAAGGGCTCGCGCCTGTCTGCCGAGTTCGACGTGACCGACGCGCTCGTCGAGGGCGACAACCTGTTTGTGGTCAAGGTTCTGCAGTACAGCGATGGCAGCTACATCGAGGACCAGGATATGTGGTGGGCCTCGGGCATCTTCCGCGATGTGTACCTTATGCAGCGTCCCGCCGCGCACTTGGTCGACTTTAGGTTCCGCACGCACCGCGAGGGCGATACCGCTCTGATTACGCTCGATACGGTTGCCGAGGGCGCTACCCGCATCGTGTTTACGCTCAGCGATGGCGAGAACGTGGTGGCTACGGGCGAGTGCGTCGACGGCCATGCCGAGTGCAGCGTGACCGATGCCCACTTCTGGAATCCCGAGGACCCCTTCCTTTATGACCTGACGTTTGAGGTCTACGACGGTGACGAGGTCAGCGAGTACGTTCCGCATCGCCAGGGTCTTGCCGAGGTGACGGTCGAGGGCAATCATATCTACCTCAACGGCACCTACTTTAAGATGCATGGCGTCAACCGCCACGACCACGACGATCACAAGGGCCGCGCCGTGGGCCTCGATCGCATGCGCCGCGACCTGGAGCTCATGAAGCAGCACAACATCAACGCGGTGCGCACGTCCCACTACGCCAACGACCCGCGCTTCTACGAGCTGTGCGACGAGTACGGCATCATGCTGGTCGCCGAGACCGATATGGAGAGCCACGGCTTCGAGAATATCGGCAATATCGCCCTGGTCACCGACGACCCGGCATGGGAGCCGGCCTACGTCGACCGCATTGAGCGCCTGGTGATGCAGGAGCGCAACCACGCGTGCATCATCATGTGGTCGATGGGCAACGAGAGCGGCTATGGCTGCAATATCCGCGCGATGTACGCCAAGGCTCACGAGCTCGATGGTCGTCCGGTCCATTACGAGGAAGATCGCAACGCCGATACCGTCGACGTCATCTCCACCATGTACTCCCGCGTGTCGCAGATGAACGACTTTGGCGAGCATCCGTTCCCCAAGCCGCGCATTAACTGCGAGTATGGCCACTCCATGGGTAATGGCCCCGGAGGCCTGTCCGAGTACCAGGAGGTCTTCGATCGCTGGGATTGCATCCAAGGCCAGTTTATCTGGGAATGGTGCGACCACGGTTTGGCTGCTGTGACCGAGGACGGCATTGCCTACGATATGTATGGCGGCGACAACGGCGATTACCCCAACAACAGCAACTTCTGCATCGATGGCATGGTGTTCCCCTGGCAGCAGCCGAGCCCGGGCCTCACTGAGTATGGCCAGGTCATCTGCCCGGTTCGCATGGCTTATGACGCCGAGGCAGGCGAGCTGACCGTCACCAACAAGCGTTGGTTCACCGCCCTCGAGGATGTCTGCCTGTCGGCCGAGACCCTGGTGGACGGCGACGTGGTCTGCCGCAAGACGCTCATGCCCGGTGCGGTTGCCCCCGGTGAGTCCGTCCAGCTTCCGCTAGTGATTCACGAGGCCGCGGTAGGCGAGACCCTGCTGACCGTGCGCGCCTACACCATGGCCGCTCACGTCTGGTGCGAGCCGATGTTCCAACTGGGCGCAAGCCAGTTTGCCATCGCCAACCATCCGGCGCCGGCCATCGCGGCTCCCACTCGTCCTGAGCTTACGGTCGAGGAGACCGAGCAGGAGATTCGCATTCACTCCCTCAACGGCGAGCTGACCTTCAGCAAGGTAAACGGCACCGTGAGCGAGTGGAAGGCATCCGGCCGCGACGTCATGGCCTCTGGCCCCCAGGTTGGTTTTTGGCATCCGCTCGTCGACAACCACGCCCAGGAGTACGACTCCCTGTGGAAGGACAACTTCATCGATGTGATGCAGACGTCTACCCGCAAGGTTTCTTGGAAGCAGGACGGCAATGCGGTCGTCGTTACCGTGAGCCAACGCATTGCTCCTCCCGTCCGTGCGTTCGGCATGCGCGTTGAGCTTGTCTACACCGTGCTTCCGAGCGGTCGCGTCGACCTCAAGGTTTCCGGCGAGCCCTACGGTGACTATTCGGACATCATCCCGCGCATCGGTATCTCCTTCGAGGTCCCCGGTTGCGATCGCGCCGTCGAGTGGTATGGCCACGGCCCGGGCGAGAACTATCCGGACTCGCTGCGCGCCAACCCGGTCGGTCATTACCGCACCACGGTCGACGATATGTTCACGCCCTACGTTATGCCTCAGGACTGCGCCAACCGCGAGGGTACCCGCTGGGTTGCCCTGCGCTCTAGCCACGGTGACGGTCTGGTCGTGACGCGTCCGAGCGACGCCGCTTCCAACCCGTTCTCGTTCTCGGCATGGCCCTATAGCTGCGAGGCCATCGATAACGCCAAGCACGTCTACGACCTTGTCAAGGGCGATACGGTCACGGTCAACATCAACGACCAACTGCTCGGCCTTGGCTCGAACTCTTGGGGTTCCGAGGTGCTCGATTCCTATCGCACCCGTTTTGAGAGCTTCAGCTTTGAGGTGTCCCTGCGACCGCTGACGTCTGCCGACCTGGCTCAGGCGCTGGCACCCATTAAGGAGGCATAAGCCATGCATGTCTTTAACTCGCGCGCCGATTTCGACGCTGAGATGAAGTCCGTCAAGAAGTGGATGCGCACCGGCCAGGCGCTCGATGGTGTTGCCGACCTGCAGCACGACGTGGCTTACTCCATCGGCGACTCGTTGGTGTACTGGTGGGTGAACGCCCACGAGGCCGCTACCGCCGATTTGGTCGGTCACCGTCGCTATCATGCCGTGCTCGCCCCGCTCGACGGCGATCTGACCGTCGAGGTTGCCCCCAAGGCAGGCCTCACCTGCACCCGCGCCTACAGCGATATCGATGATCGCGAGCGCTTTGAGGGTGCGGGGGAGAAGGTGGTGATCCCTGCCGGCGGCGTTGCCGTCGTCGAAATTGACGAGGCATACCGTGTCGTGTCCGATGCCGCGGATCCCCGCGTCGTGGTACTGCACGTGACGGTTGAAGGATATTCCTTCCCCAACAAGTAGTATTCGTCCGCCTGGACGTTTGCTTCGCGCCGTTAAGGGGGATGGCTTTGTTGACTCCCTTTTCCCCATTCCCCTTAGCAGGTGCACCGTCCGTGTTTGCACTTGCAGCTCGGACGGGTTTAGACGACATTTAATAGATGATTGGGATGGCTTATGAGCTCTGAAAAACGAGGAACGATTGGTTCGTTCGCTCTGCTGGGCATGACGGTCGCCGCCGTGTTCGGTATCAAGAACATCATCAACAACAACGCGGCCATCGGCTTGGCAGCTGCGCCGTCGTTCTTCTTTGCCACGCTTTTGTACTTTGTCCCCTATACCCTGGTTACCGCCGAGTTCGTCGGCCTCAACAAGGACTCCGAGTCTGGCGTGTACGCATGGGTTAAGACCTCGATGGGTGGTCGCTGGGCGTTCCTGACGGCATTTAGCTACTGGTTCGTTAACCTGTTCTTCTTTGCGTCCGTCCTGCCCAACGTCATCATCTACGCGAGCTACGTGTTCTTTGGTGCCAACGCCGAGCTTTCGCAGCTGTGGATCACCATTATCGAGATCGTCGTCTTTGCTATCGCCACATGGGTTTCGACCAAGGGCGCTAAGTGGATCGGCTCCATTTCCTCCTTCGGTTCGACCGCGGCTCTCGGCCTGACCGCCGTGTTCATCTTGCTGTCTCTGGCTGCTGCTTTTGGCGGCGTCGAGTTCGCTACGGCTCCCACGCCCGCTAACATGGCTCCCGACACGAGCAACTTCGCAACTATGTGGGGCTTCTTCGGTACGCTTGCCTGGATCATCCAGGGCGTTGGCGGCGCTGAGTCTGTCGGCGTGTTCCTTAACGACCTTAAGGGCGGCGTCAAGGCCTTCGTGCGCACCGTCGTTATCGCCGGCCTGACCATCGGCCTTCTGTATGCAGGCGCTTCGCTGCTGGTCAACCTGTTCATCCCCGAGGGCAGCGTTGCCATCTCCACCGGTATCTTCGACGTATTCGGCGCTGTCTTTGCCCACTTTGGCATTCCCATGGAAGTGTCCACGCGCGTCATTGGCCTGATCCTTCTTGCCGCAACGCTGGGCTCCCTCATGATGTGGACCTCCGCTCCCATCAAGGTGTTCTTCACCGAGATCCCCAAGGGCGTCTTTGGTAGTAAGATCGTCGAGCTCAACGAGCACGGCATTCCTGCCCGCGCTGCCTGGCTGCAGTTCGCCATCGTCGTCCCCATCCTGATCATCCCGGCCCTGGGCTCCGGTAACCTCGACGACCTGCTCATGATCGTCACCAACATGACGGCTGCCACCGCTCTGCTCCCGCCGCTGCTGATCCTGCTTGCCTACTTTATGCTGCGCAAGAACTTCGATGCTGCTCCCCGTGGCTTCCGCATGGGCTCGCGCAGCTTTGGCCTGGTCGTTGCCGCATTCCTGCTTGTGGTCTTCTGCTTCGTGCTTATCTGCGGCACCATTCCGCTTGATCAGCCTCTGTGGCTGACGCTGGTCTACAACGTTGGCGGCGTGGTTGTCTTCCTGGGCCTTGCCGTGATGTGGTACAACCGCTGCATCAACCGCCTGCGCGAGACCGATCCCGAGGCCGCCGAGAGCGAGCTTCGCCCCTCCGTTCTCGACATGATGGAGTAGCGGCTAGGATTAATCTACGGCTGTGGAATAAATCGATTCCCTTTCCTAAGGAGGGGCCTTACGAGGCCCCTCCTTTTGTGTTTTGGGGCATGGTTTTGGACCCTGTGGGCAAAAAATGCCAAATATGAGTACTGCTGCAAAAGAGGTGTCATATTTTTCGGCCTGTTCCGAGCAAAAATGGGCTCAAAATCAATTTATCTAACCCCCTTTAAAGGGCGTTTGACGGCTTTTAACCTCTTCGAATCGATCGCTCAAAGTAGGCAATTTGCTCTCGATTTTGCTGCTACTAAATTGGTGACAGTACTCATATTTGCCACTTTTTGACCACGGGGTATCCGGAGGGGCCCTCGATAAGCATCTAACGCTACAATAACTACCACGTGGCTGGGTTTGCCGGCCGAATGTGTGATGTCGTGGGAGGGGACATGGTCGAGTTTACAAAGACGATTAAAGATCCGTTGGGACTACACGCCCGCCCGGTTGCGCTGCTCTATGACATCATTGCCAAGCACCGTAGCGACGTGTCGGTCAGCATCGGCGACCGTCATACCGACGGTCGCGACGTTATGGGCCTGATGGCCCTCTACGGCGAGTGCGGCGAGGACATCATCTTCCGCGTTTCGGGCGTGGATGAGGCCTCCTGTGTCACATCGATCAGAAACCTCTCGCTCTAAGCATGACAGGGCGCGGCAAAGGACAGCTCTTTGCCGCGCCTTTTTGTTTCGTATAGGAAACTTTTTCGAAATCTGAATGGGGACCCTTTCCAAAAAGTTAACCGCGTGCTAGTTTACTAAAGCGAACATAGACGTGGTTAACTTTTATCGCGTCGATGTTGAGGACGAACTGACGTTAGGAGCAACTCATGTCTTGCGGACCGCAGATGCCGGCCATGCCGCTTTCGATGGTAAAAGCGGGCGAAACTGTGCGCGTGTCTCGTGTAAAGGGCAATGAGGACATGAAGCACCACCTCAAGGACCTCGGCTTTGTCGAGGGCAACGAAATCCACGTGGTGAGCTCGAGTGGCGCCAATATCATCGTCACGGTGCTGGGCGCGCGCTTTGGTATCGATTCCAAGGTGGCCATGCACATCATGACCGTCGGTTAGTTCGCAGCATTTCATAAAAACCGAAAGGGGGACAAGAGGATGAAGACGTTGGGTGACGTTAAGGTGGGCGAGAGCTCTACCATCGTCAAGCTTCACGGTGAGGGTGCGCTTCGCCGCCACCTTATGGACCTGGGGCTCATCAAGGGCACTTCGTTCAAGGTCGTGAAGGTTGCGCCGCTCGGTGATCCGGTCGAGATCAACGTGCGCGGCTATGAGCTTTCCATCCGCAAGGAGGAGGCGGCCGTCGTCGAGGTCCAGTAAGGGCTCGCGGCGTATATTTCTGCAGATAAAGTTAGGTATTTCTAACTTAATGCAGCATTTTTGAAGCACATTATCCAGCCCGCGCGGAGAAGGCAGCGCGGGCACACAAGGAAGAAGGATTGAATGGCGGATTCTCAGATCCATGTCGCGCTGGCGGGTAACCCCAACTGCGGTAAGACCACGCTTTTCAACCTGATTACCGGCGCCAACGGCTACGTTGGCAACTGGCCCGGCGTCACGGTTGAGAAAAAGGAGGCCAAGCTCCTAAGCGACAAGAACGTTACCATCACGGACCTCCCCGGCATCTACTCGCTTTCCCCCTACAGCCCCGAGGAGCAATGCTCGCGCGATTACCTCATGAGCGGCGAGCCCGATGTCGTCGTTCAGGTGGTCGATGCCACCAACCTGGAGCGCAATCTATACCTGGCGCTTCAGGTCATCGAGACCGGCCTGCCCGTGGTCGTTGCCCTCAACATGGCCGATCTGGTCGAGAAGAATGGCGACAAGATCGACACCGACAAGCTCTCCAAGAAGCTTGGTTGTCCGGTCATGATGATCTCGGCTCTTAAGAACAAGGGCATCAAGGAGCTCTTCGAACAGGTCAAAAAGTCCGCTGCTTCTAAGGGTCAGGTGCCGGAGCACAAGTTCGATTCCTCCATCGAGGACGTTCTGGACCACATCGAGAACAACCTTCCGGCGAGCGTTCCCGCCAACAAGCGTCGCTACTACGCCGTCAAGCTGTTCGAGCGTGATGCAGACGCCTGCAAACTCATCAACCTCACCAAGGAGAAGGCCGCTCGCGTGGAGGAGCTGGTCGCCCAGTGCGAGCAGGACTGCGACGACGATGCCGAGTCCATCATCACCGGCGAGCGCTACGGCGTTATTGCCCACATCATCGACGAGTGCATGACCAAGGCTCCGGCAAAGATGAGCACCTCCGAGAAGATCGACCGCGTGGTTACCAACCGTATCCTGGGCCTGCCGATCTTTGTGGTCATCATGTTCTGCGTGTACTACATCGCCGTTTCCACCTTGGGCGGCACGGTGACCGACTTCACCAACGACCAGCTCTTCGGCACCGACGGCTGGTATGTGCTCGGCCAGGGTCGCGACGCCTACGACGCAGCTGTCGAGGCTGCGGGCGACGACGCCGATTCGGTCGACCCGGCACAGTACGGCCCCTATGTCCCGGGTATCACCACCGTGGTGCACGATGCCCTTGTGGCGGGCGGCACCGAGGACGGTGGCCTGGTCGATTCGCTCGTCTGTGACGGTATCGTCGGCGGCCTGGGCGCCATCTTCGGCTTCGTCCCGCAGATGTTCCTGCTGTTCGTCATGCTGTCCTTCTTGGAGGACTGCGGCTACATGGCCCGCGTCGCCTTCATCATGGACCGCGTGTTCCGCCGCTTTGGCCTGTCCGGTAAGTCCTTTATCCCCATGCTCGTGTCCTCGGGCTGCGGCGTCCCCGGCGTCATGGCTACCAAGACCATCGAGAACGAGAAGGACCGCCGCATGACGGTCATGACCACCACGTTCATTCCCTGTGGCGCTAAGCTGCCGATCATCGCCCTGCTCATGGGTTCTATCATCGGCGATTCTTCCACCACCGCCGCGTGGATCAGCCCGCTCTTCTACTTCCTGGGCGTCTTTGCCGTCATCGCCTCGGGCCTCATGCTCAAGAAGACCAAGCTCTTCGCCGGCCGCCCGACGCCGTTTGTTATGGAGCTTCCTGCCTACCACTTCCCGGCGATCCGCTCTTGGGCGCTGCACGTGTGGGAGCGCTGCTGGGCCTTTATCAAGAAGGCCGGCACGGTCATCTTTGCCTCCACTGTCGTGGTTTGGTTCCTGTCCAACTTTGGTAGCTACAACGGTTCCTTTGGCTTCCTGCCTGCGATGGACGGCATCCCCGAGGAGTTTATGGACTACTCCGTGCTTGCCATGCTGGGCAACCTGGTCGCTTGGATCTTCGCCCCGCTCGGCTTTAGCACCTGGCAGGCCACCGCGCTGACTGTCTCTGGCCTCGTCGCCAAGGAGAACGTCGTCGCCACCGCCGGCTCGCTGCTGTCCGTCGCCGACGCGGGCGAGACCGACCCGAGCCTGTGGACCGCGTTTGCCGGCATGTTCCCCACCATGGGCGCTTGCGTTGCCTTCGGCGCCTTCAACCTGCTGTGCGCTCCGTGCTTTGCCGCCATTGGCACCATCCGCAACCAGATGGATTCCGGCAAGTGGACTGCGATCGCCATCGGCTACGAGTGCGCCTTTGCCTGGGTGATCGGCCTGTTCATCAACCAGTTCTACAACCTGCTTGTTCTTGGGCAGTTTGGTATCTGGACGATTGTGGCCATCGTGCTGCTAGTTGCGATGCTCTTCCAGATCTTCCGTCCCATGCCCAAGCATGTCTGGACCGACGAGGACGAGACCAACACTGCCTCCGCCGCAGTTTCCGCTTAAGTCCGAATAAGGACCAGCCCCTTTTCACGAGCCCGGGTGTCCCAGCGACACTCGGGCTTTTTGGTGGGGGAGATGTGACGTTTCCGCAGATAAAACCGACCAAAATAAACCTGTCCCTTTTTAGTAGGTGGAGAATGGGGTAAAGTAAGTGATGGTTAACTAAAGGAGGCTTGCTATGGCACCTATCGATATTGTTGTACTGGCTGTTATCGGCGTTGCGTTTGTCGCCGTGTGCGTGCGCATCTACCGCAAGGGCACCTGCGCCGACTGCGCCCAGGGTGGCGTTTGCACGGGGCATTGCTCCAACAAAAAGACGTGCGCTGCACTTAAGGGCGTAGACAAAATCGCCGAAGACTTGGGTCGCGGTATCAAATAAGGTCCGGACATCCAAGCGCTCCGCGGGCATCCGTTCGCGGAGCGCTTTGTGCATTTGAGGGAGAGCACGGTGAGTCGAAGAGTATTTTTGGGGTATCGTTAACTGGACTATTAATTGGCAACTTATCTATAACGGAGTAACCGCATGAGCGCTCGCGTAACCATGAAGGACATAGCCGCCGAGCTTGGCGTTTCCATCAATACCGTGCACAAGGCTCTGACGGGAAAGGCCGGCGTGAGCGAATCCGTGCGCGCCAAGGTGAACGCTAAGGCCGAGGCCATGGGCTATCACCGCAACACAAGTGCCTCAAGCCTGCGCCGCAAGGATATCAATCTGGTGTTTTGCCTGCCCCGCGCATCGCGCGAGGGAGCGTACTTTTTCCGTTACCTGTGGGAAGGCTGCAATCGCTTTGAACAGGAGGTCATCGACCGGGGCATTACGGTTGAGCGCGTTGAATTTGGCGTGGGCGGCTACGCTGATGCACTCGAGCAAATCGACGAGCGTCTGCAGGTGGGCGAGAAGATTGATGGCTTGCTCGCCTATGCGCCGGGCGACGATCGTGCGACTGAGCTTTTGGGGCAGATCGCCGAGGCGGGCGTGACGATTGAGCTTGTCGACGGCGACCGTCCGCATTTGAATCGTTTGGGTGCGAGCTTGGCCGATTATTCGACGGCAGGCAGCCTTATGGCCGAGCAGGCGGCAAACCTGGTCCATGCTTCTGGGGCCGACGCCCGCGTGCTCCTTTTGACAGGCGACCCATATACCGATTCGCACTATCTAACCGCCCGCGCCTTCCACAATTACCTGCGCGAACGTGATATTCCATGGCAGGTTGAGGATCTTGCCGGTGCCCATGCGCAAGTCAAACAGCTCAAGCATGAGCTCGAAAAGCGCTTGAGTGCGCCGGACGCCCCTGAGCTCATTTGTAGCGTTTTTGCCGTTGGTTCCGAAGTGGTTGCC
>CAJMRP010000042.1 GCA_905215765.1 uncultured bacterium | reverse complement strand
AACCTCCCATTTCCCGATGTCCAAGAAATGGGAGGCAGTTCACAGGCACCTTTGTTGTGGTTTTCATTCGTGGTACCATGGTTCATATAGTTGTTTAAACGACTAAGGGAGCAACATCATGGAAGAGGCCTATCGTCAAGCACGCAAGCGCGGCGAGCAGGGACGCCGTCGCGCCATCAGCCAAAGCGAGCACCCGTACCTTACGGACCTCGACGGCCTCGTTGCCCAGCTCCCCTTAGGTCAGCGAGAAAGCGTCGGCCTGAGGGACATTCCGCTCGAAATGGTCGTCGGCACGGTCACCAAGGGCCGTCAGTCTGCCTTTTCGTGTAACTTTATGCCCCTGCTGCCGTTTAACACCGAGTTCGCCCGCAAGTGGTCCAACCTCTACGACATCCAGGTAACCGAGGGCTATCGCGACCCCATCATCGTCACCGAGTTCATGCATCGGTTCTATGTCCAGGAAGGCAACAAACGCGTCAGTGTCCTCAAATTCCTGGACGCTCCAACGGTTTCGGCTAGGGTCACCCGTCTCTACCCTGGCAAATGGGATTCCGTCGAAAGCCGCCTGTACGGCGAGTTCTGCGCGTTTTGGCGCGTCTGCCCCCTATACGAGATCGAGTTCTCGCGTGAGGGAAGCTACGAAACGCTCGCCAAGATGCTCAGTCAGAACCTTATCGAAAAATGGCCGCAGAAAAAGGTCGACTACCTGCGCCACACCTTCTTGCTCTTTAAGCGCGCCTACCTTCGCGCCGGCGGCGACCATCTGGACATTACGCCCGCCGACGCCATGCTCGTCTACCTCAATGTGTACAACCAGGACCGCCTGCTGGATACGCCGACGGATATCGTCGTAAACCGCCTGTGCAAGATTTGGCGCGAGCTGGTCATTGCCGGCAAAAATGACGAGGACAAGGTCGATCTTGTCGAGGCGCCGATCGTCGATGAGGATATAGCGCCCGCCAAGTCCACCTCCGGCGTGCTCAGCTTCTTTATGGGCAAGACCGTCTACTCGGCGACCAACCCTCTGCGCATCGCCTTTATCCATGAGTTCCCCTGTGCGGCGTCGAGCTGGGACAGTCTGCACGACCAAGGACGCCAGTATCTCGATGAGCACTTTGACGGTATCGTGCGCACCGAGGCGTTCGAGGACTGTCACGATCCGGACGTGTTCTACGCCGCCGTGGAAACGGCTGTCAAACATGGAGACAACGTCATCTTCTCGACCTCGCACCGCCTGATGGAATACACGCTCAGAGCTGCCGTTGAGTATCCCCAGGTTCGGTTCCTCAACTGCTCTATCGGCCTTCCCCACCAAAGCGTCCGTTCGTACTTTGGCAAGATGTACGAGGCCAAGTTCCTCCTGGGCGCCCTTGCCGCCAGCATGGCAGACAACCATCGCATCGGCTACCACGCGTCGGTCTTCGCATCCGGCGCGCTCAGCGAGATCAATGCCTTTGCCATCGGTGCCTCGCTGCTCGACCCCCGCGCGCAAATTATCCTCACCTGGGGCGATGTACCCGCCGGCGGTCTTGCCGAGGCCATGTGCCGCGAAGGCGTGAGCGTCATGACCGGCGCTGACATGTCAAAGTCGCTCGAAGACCCTACGGCCTACGGACTCCACCGCCTGGTCGATGGCAAGGTTTCCGGCATCGCCATGCCGGTATGGAACTGGGGCCGTTACTACGAGCTCATCGTTCGCAGCCTTCTGCACGGCACGTGGGACGAGACCAGCGATGACAACCAAGTGCGCGCCGTCAACTACTGGTACGGCATGAGCTCTGGCGTTATCGACATCCGTTACGCTCCGGGCCTACCCTACCAGACGCGCAAACTCGTGCAGTTGCTCCGTAACGGCATTGTTGGGGGATCCATCAACCCCTTTGGCGGCGAGCTCCACAGCCAGAACGGCGTGGTACAGATCGAAGGCTTCCCTCCGCTGCCGAGCACGCAGATTGTCGAGATGAATTGGCTGGCGGATAACGTGGTAGGCACCATTCCGCAGCTCGACGATGAGCCGAAAGTCCCTGCCCTATGAAAATCCTTGCCATAGCCGATACCGAAGAACGATGCCTTTGGGAGTGCTTTCGCAAGGAACGCTTTGAGGGCGTCGACCTGATTTTGTCCGCCGGCGATCTGGACCCGGACTATCTTGAGTTTTTGGTTACGGTCATCAACAAACCGCTCATCTACGTGCGTGGCAATCACGATGACCGCTACGCACGTCATGCACCGGGCGGATGTATCTGCGTAGAAGACAGCGTGTACACGTACCGAGGGATTCGCATTGCGGGCCTTGGCGGGTCCATGCGTTATCGCGACGGCGCCAACATGTACACCGAGCGCGAGATGGCCAAGCGCGTGCGCAAGCTGTCACGCAAAGTGAGGATGGTCGGCGGCTGCGACATCCTGCTGACCCATGCGCCCGCCGCCGGCATGGGCGATCTGGACGATCTGCCACATCGAGGATTTGAATGCTTTAACACAGCGCTCGAATCCTGGAATCCCGACTACATGGTGCACGGGCATGTACACCAAAGCTACGGTTACGATTTTCAGCGCGAGCGGCAGCATGTGTGTGGAACGACGATCATCAACGCCTGCGGCTATACGCAGTTTGAGCTCGATCAGACGCGCTACCCCATCCGTGGCTGGCAGGCAGCCTGGCTCAATTCGCAAACCATGCGCCGCGAGCTCAAACGCCACGATGCCATCGAGTCCTCAACAGCCAGAACACCCTGGTAACCACCACAAAGGGGACACCGTCCCCTTTGTGGTGCTTTTGACGCGATAGCAAGAAACCCGGTCCTGCACAAGGCAGAACCGGGTTTCTTTAGCAATGCTTGCTTTGCTCAGGCAGTAACTAGCAGTTACTCAGCCAGGAAGTCACGCTGGACAGCGGGATCGACCTTGACGCCAGGGCCCATGGTGGAAGACACTGAGATGGACTTGACGTACTTGCCCTTAGCAGAAGAGGGCTTGACGCGCAGAATCTCGGTGTACAGGGCAGCGTAGTTCTCGACGAGCTGCTGCTCAGAGAAGGACTTCTTGCCCAGGGGCACGTGGCAGATGCCGTAGCGGTCGGCGCGGTACTCAACGCGGCCGGCCTTGAGCTCGGAGACCATCTTGGCGACGTCCATGGTCACGGTGCCGAGCTTGGGGTTCGGCATGAGGCCACGGGGACCAAGGATCTTACCGATGCGGCCAACCTTGGCCATCATGTTCGGCGTAGCGATAGCGGCGTCGAAGTTGATCTCGCCCTTCTGAATCTGGGCGACGAGCTCGTCGGAACCGATGATGTCGGCGCCGGCAGCCTCAGCCTCACGGGCCTTCTCGCCCTCGGCGAAGACGGCAACACGAACGGTCTTGCCGGTGCCGTGGGGCAGGGAGATGGAACCACGAATGTTCTGGTCAGCCTTACGAGTATCGATGCCCAGACGGAAGTGAGCCTCGACGGTCTCGTCGAACTTGGCGGTGTCGAGCTCCTTGATGAGCTTGGCAGCCTGAAGGGGGGTGTAGAGCGTGGCGCGGTCGATCTTCTCGGCAGCGGCGTTATAGCTCTTACCATGCTTAGCCATGTGCATTACCTCCTGTGGTTAAACGGGCGTGAGCCCTCCCACATCGTATCGTGTGCCCTATTGCACACATTTAACGGGCGCCCCGGTCGGAGCACCCGTCGTTACCATAAGAAATCGCTACTCAGCGATGGTGACGCCCATGGAACGGGCGGTACCGGCGATAATCTTCTTGGCGGCGTCAATGTCGTTGGCATTGAGGTCCGGCATCTTGATCTCGGCGATCTTGGTGAGCTGCTCCTGGGAGAGCTGGCCAACCTTGTCGGCCTGGGGCTTAGCGGAACCAGACTTGAGGTTCAGCTCCTTCTTGATGAGGTGAGCCGCCGGCGGGGTCTTGGTGATGAAGGAGAAGGACTTGTCCTCGTAGACAGAGATCTCAACGGGGATGATGTCACCCTTCTTGTCCTGCGTCTCGGCGTTAAAGGCCTGGCAGAACTGCATGATGTTCACGCCAGCAGCGCCCAGGGCGGGGCCGACGGGAGGAGCGGGGTTTGCTGCACCAGCAGGAATCTGGAGCTTAATGACGTTGGCAACCTTCTTCTCAGCCATGGTCATTCCTTTCGAATCACGAGTGTGAAGTACTTGCTATATCGTAAGCACGCACGTGTTAGAAGCACTCCTGAGATGAGCAGTCACAGAAGAAGCACGCTCGCGCGAACGGACGAAAACTTAAGCGATGACAGCGACCTGGTTAAAGTCGAGCTCGACCGGCGTCTCGCGGCCAAAGATCATCAGCGTGACCTTGAGCTTGCCAGCCTCGGTGTTAACCTCGGAGACCTTGCCATCAAAGTCGGTAAGCGGACCATCGGTGACGCGGACGGACGTGCCGACCTCAATATCAACCGAGGTGCGCTTGGGCGAATCGCCCTTACCGGGACGACGAGTCATCTTGTTGTACTCGTCGCGGGAAAGCGGAGCGGGCTTGCCGTTGCCGCCCAGGAAACCGGTGACGCCAGGCGTGTTACGAACACACGTCCAAGCATCGTCATCCATCTCCATGCGGACCAGGACATAACCCGGGAAAATCTTGGAATCCTTGGTCTCGCGCTTGCCACCCTCTTTAATCTCGGTGACACGCTCCATAGGAATCTCGATATCAAAGATACGGTCCTGCATGCCCATAGTCTCGATGCGATGCTCGAGATCGGACTTAACGCGGTTCTCGTATCCAGAGTAAGTGTGAACGACGTACCAACGCTTAGACATGGTTTAGCCCCTCAATCCAGAGAACAGAGCAAGAGCCTCGCCAAAGCCAGCATCGAGCAGAGCGATGACGACGCCGACGACGATCAGAGAAGCGCAAACGACGACCGAGTAGTTCACGAGCTCCTTCTTATCGGGCCACGTGACACGCTTCATTTCGGACTTGACCGAAGCGAAATACTTCTTGGTGCGGGCGAAGAAACCAGGCTTCTCGTTCTTCTTGGACTTCGCAGCCTTCTCGTTCTTCTTGGCAACGGCCTTCTTGGCCTCAACCTTGGAGTTGGCGGCAGCGTTGTTGGCAGGCGCCTGCTGCTGAGCCTTCTTCTTGTTCTTCTTGTTGGCCATTTGGGTTACCTCCGCGCAATGCGCTTATACATGAGTAAACCGTAAGCCCCCAATTGGGAGCTTACGGAATAATGACTGGCACGCCAGGAAGGACTCGAACCCTCAACACTCGGTTTTGGAGACCGATGCTCTACCAATTGAACTACTGGCGTATGTGACTAGAGACTAGCGAGTCTCTTTGTGCAGCGTGTGGTGACGGCACCAGGGGCAATACTTCTTGATCTCCATACGATCAGGCATGGTCGACTTGTTCTTGGTGGTCGTATAGTTGCGGCGCTTGCACTCAGTGCACGCAAGAGTAACTAGAGTACGCATGTATCCTGAACCTTTCATTTCCGCCCCGTACGGGCACGAGTTGTTACTTTATCAGCTCCACGTAAGTGCTGTCAATGAAAACCTCGAGTCAATTGGTTCTCGGTGGATCCATTCATATTTGGAACACATCAATGAAGCCATCGAGAGCTAATCGACGGTGCATCCAGGACCATTATCGATCCTCTCGACACCAGCAACGGCTCAATATCCATTGCAGAAAAGAACCCGGCACCCATATAAGTGCCGGGTTCTCTAAGTCAGCTTTATCAAAGAGCTAATTTACTCAATGATCGTGGAGACGATGCCCGAACCGACGGTGTGGCCACCCTCGCGGATAGCGAAGCGCAGGCCCTCCTCCATGGCGATCGGGTGGATGAGGTCGCCCTCGATGGTGATGTGGTCACCAGGCATAGCCATCTCGGTGCCCTCGGGGAGCTTGACCGTACCGGTAACGTCGGTGGTACGGAAGTAGAACTGAGGACGATAACCATCGAAGAACGGGGTGTGACGGCCGCCCTCCTCCTTGGTCAGAACGTAGATCTCACCGGTGAACTTGGTGTGCGGGGTAACCGAACCGGGCTTGCAGAGAACCTGGCCGCGCTCGATGTCCTCACGCTTGATGCCGCGGAGCAGCAGACCGACGTTGTCGCCAGCCTCGCAGAAGTCCATGGACTTACGGAACATCTCGATACCGGTAACGACGGTGTTCTGGGTATCCTTGATGCCGACGATCTCGACGGGCTCGTTGAGCTTGAGCTCACCGCGCTCGACACGGCCAGTAGCAACGGTACCACGGCCGGAGATGGTCATAACGTCCTCAACGGCCATCAGGAACGGGAGGTCGTTGTTACGAGCAGGCGTCGGGATGTACTCGTCGACGGCCTTCATGAGCTCGCGAATGGCGTCCATCCACTTGGCGTCGCCCTCGAGAGCGCCCAGAGCGGAGCCACGGATGACGGGGATGTCGTCGCCGGGGAAATCGTACTCAGAGAGGAGCTCACGGGTCTCCATCTCGACAAGGTCGATGAGCTCGTCATCGTCGACCATGTCGCACTTGTTCAGGAAGACGACGATGTAGGGAACGCCGACCTGACGGGCGAGCAGGATGTGCTCGCGGGTCTGAGCCATGGGGCCGTCGGTAGCAGCGATGACCAGGATAGCGCCGTCCATCTGAGCAGCGCCGGAGATCATGTTCTTGACGTAGTCAGCGTGGCCCGGGCAGTCAACGTGAGCGTAGTGACGGGCAGCAGTCTCGTACTCGACGTGGGAGACGGAGATCGTAATGCCGCGCTCGCGCTCCTCGGGAGCCTTGTCGATGTTCTCGAACGCAGTGAAGTCAGCCTTGCAGCCCTCGGTCTCGGAGAGAACCTTGGTGATGGCAGCGGTCAGCGTGGTCTTGCCGTGGTCGACGTGACCAATGGTGCCGATGTTAACATGCGGCTTAGTGCGCTCAAACTTCTCTTTGGCCATAAAGCCCTCCTCTAAACAGGTCGTCCCCGGACGGGACTTTGCCTTTATACCATAGTGGCCTCTCAACATACTATTGAGAAGCCACCGTGTTACCTATGGTAGCGGTGACTGGATTCGAACCAGTGACGCCACGGGTATGAACCGTGTGCTCTAACCAACTGAGCTACACCGCCGGATGGAGCCTGCAACCAGACTTGAACTGGTGACCTCTTCGTTACCAACGAAGTGCTCTACCGACTGAGCTATACAGGCACTTGACGGGTGGGAGCTATAGGATTCGAACCTATGTAGGCAGAGCCAACGGGTTTACAGCCCGTCCCCATTAACCACTCGGGCAAACTCCCAATCGTTCAAGTATCCGCAGGTCCTTTGGTCTTTTGGACCGCCGCCCCCGCGAACGAAAAAGATAATACGATGCAACCTTGGGGGCTGTCAACGAAAACCTATAGATACACGGTGCCGGGCGTATCTATATACCTTTGACCTGCGGTTTTGTTGAGTTTAGAAATGAAGGACGGTGGATTTGGCTGTGCTGGTGACATTTCCCAAGGGAACACTTTGGCACGGTGGAGTACGCCTACAGCATCGACCTTCGATAACGGCCCTCTTGCACTATTACATAGGTCACGATCGGGCTTCCACGACACGATCGAGCGTGGATAATCTCCCACTTTTAACGCGGCCCTAAGGCCAAAGCGGCAGATTATCCACGCTCATTCTCCAGGCGGGAGAACTAATGAGCCGCAACTACTCGGGCCAGGCCAAAGTAGGCCCATAGAGCGGCTCCCCCTTGGTGCAGGGGTAGCGACTCAAGTAACACGACGATAGCAAGTCGAAGAAATAAGTCATGGCGTATTTCGAATAAACGCCGAGTCGGTCAATTCCGTTTCCCGCATTACCAAGACGATATACACGGTCAAAAGACCTCGATTTGTCATCGTTGCTAAACGCAGTAATTAGAATCTTCCTACCCGAACGGCAATCAAGATACTCACGCGCCTGTGACACAAATAGCCCGGAGACCGATACGAGAATTATCAATGACTGCGAAGCGTCTCCCATGTTTTTCAATTCCGCGACGTTAGCCCCAGCAACTATGCGAACTATCTTGCCCGCATAAAACATTTCCTGCTGAAATCGTACGAGATTGGCGCTCACATTATTGGTGCACCAGATTTCAACGTTTTTATGGCCATCAATTTCGTCGGCAAGGTGCTTAATAGCGGTATCGGACACGCCGCTTTCGACCTCAGCGAACATCTCGATCATGCGAACGTCGAGCTCTGCCCTGTACTCCTCGTAGCCAAATTCCTTCTCTCGATGGCTTAAGTCGCTTGGAAAGACTGATTGAGTAAATGATTCTTTCAAATCGCTAAGAGACTGGTAGCCCAAGCGATTGCAGAAACGACGAACAGCAGAACGGGTCACGAATGCATCGCGGGTTATTGCGGCAACATTGATTTCGCTCGAACGCCTAATGTGAGCGATGAGATATCGAGCAATGGCGGCATCGTTTGACCCAAACTCGCTGTTGATGATGGAGCTAATGCGATTGAGCACATCGAAGTCATTGATATTCACGTGATTCCTCTTTCCGCTCTCCTCGAAATCATGGTTCATTTATTGAATCAAACAGCTTTGGTCGTTCTCCTATGATTCAAATCAGTTGACGTCATCTTAATCGTAATTCCGTCACACGTATCCACCGTGTTGAATGATGGAAAGGGGATTCATGGGCAACGTGAACAACATGCCGTTTCTCTGGGGTTCCGCCACGGCGTCTTATCAGTGCGAGGGTGCCTGGAACGAAGGCGGCAAAGGCCTTGGCGAGTGGGATTTCTTTAGCCACACAAGCAATAAGAACATCAACCATGTTGACGGTGATGTATCTTGCGACTTCTACCATCGCTATGAAGAAGATATCCGCATGATGAAAGAAGGCGGACAAAACACCTATCGCTTCTCTCTTTCATGGAGTCGAATCATCCCCACAGGTATCGGCGAAGTGAATGAAGAGGGTATCGATTTTTATAATCGGGTCATTGATTGCTGCCTCGAAAATGGCATAGAGCCCAACGTTACGCTGTTCCATTACGATCTGCCATTCACGCTTGCTTGCAAAGGCGGATGGCTGAACAACGACATGGCAGAGTGGTTCTGCAAATACGCCAAGATTTGCTTTGAGCGCTTTGGAGACCGCGTCAAAATCTGGGCTACCGTTAACGAGCCGCATTTCTACAGCTACTGCGTAAACATGTTGGGCAACTATCCCCCCAATCGATTGCTCGACGTTCAGTCGTACATGCAGTTTCAATACAACCTGATGCGCGCAAGCGCACTCGCAGTCCGAGCATATCGTCAAATGGGCTACGACGGCATCATCGGCGCCGTCCACGATGGCGGCGTTGTCGAACTCGACCCGGCAACCGAGCACCCTGATGACGTATTTCGATACGCAGACTTTTTCGCCAATCGCATGATTCTGGCACCAGCGCTTCAAGGTCAACTACCGCCAGAAATGGACGAAATCCTTGAAAAACTTGGCGTCTCGCTCTATCGATCCCCAAATGACGTAGAAGAATTCAGAGACGGTAAAGTCGATTTTATTGGACTCAACGTGTATTGCCGAGAGTATGTAACCGACTGGCACGGTGGAGAGCTTGCCGTTTCGGCGAACAATAAGGGCGGTTCGAGCAAAAAGGTCGAAGGAAAATGCATTGCGCCCTTGTTTGAAAGCGCCCGCGACAGCAATGTTCCCCGCAATAAATGGGGCCGTGAAATACTCCCAAGTTGCATGTATTCAACCATCATGGATGTCCACGAGCGCTATGACGCGCCCCGCATCTTTATTACGGAAAACGGACATGGCGCCTATGAGCAACCAGACGCAGACGGAATGATCCACGATGATGACCGCATCGAGCTTCTGGGCCAGTTCATCGAGCACATGATGAGGGCTAAGCGCGACGGCGCGCGCGTTGAGGGCTACTACCTCTGGTCGACGATGGATCTGTATAGCTGGATCAACGGCTACGAAAAACGATACGGACTTGTCCATATCGACTTCGAGAACAATCTGGAGCGCACCCCCAAAAAGAGCTGGTATTGGTACCGAGACCTTATCTCGAAATATCAGGAGCAGGAAGGCTAGGAGAAAGAGATGAAATATCAGGCAATGTCCGAAACAGTCCTAAAGGCTGTTGGCGGCAAAGAGAACATTACATCGGTAACTCATTGTGCGACGCGCCTTCGCATCGACGCACGAGACACCTCGATCATCGATCTCCAGCTCGCCAAATCGGCCGATCAGGCGCTCGGGGCAGTAGTCAACGGTGGCCAGCTTCAGGTGATCATCGGCCCCAACGTCACCGAGGCTTACAACGACTTCCTCGACTTCGCGGGAATCGAAGTCGGCGGTGGCACGGTTGCCGACGATGCCCAAACCGCCAAAGACCTTGCAGAAGGCATTAAAAGCGGTAACACCGCCATGGGCTTGATTGAGAAATTCGGGAACGTCTCTGCACAGATATTCATGCCCATCGTCCCGGCGCTCATCGTTGGCGGACTCATTCTTTCGATCAAGAATCTCCTGGTCAATTATTGCGGATTGAGCACCGATAGCGGAACCGCCCAGGTTCTGCTGGCGATCTTCAGCGCCTCATTTAGCTTCCTGCCCGTTTACCTCGGCTATCAGCTCGCCGCCGTCATGAAGATGCAGCCCATCATGGGTGCACTGCTGGGTGCAATCATGATTAGCTCGTCTATTAGCGGTGCTGAGGGTCTCGACTTTCTTGGCATCCCCATCCCGACGAATGACTACTCGAGCACGGTAGTGCCAATCGTACTGGGCGTTGTGTTCATGTACTTTGTTGATCGCGGTCTTCAGAAAATCATCCCCGACATTACCAAACTGTTCTTGAAGCCGCTGCTCACCATGTTCATCGTCGTGCCTGTTGAGCTGATTATCCTCGGCCCCGCCGGCAGCATGATGGGCTACGCGCTGAGTGATGCCGCCACGTGGCTCATGGATAACGTGGCATTTATCGCTACTCCAATCCTTGCAGCCCTTAACCCCTATTTTGTCATGCTCGGTCTTGATAAGGCCTACATCGCGATCGAAGTTACGAGCTTGGCGCAGCTCGGCTGGGCGCCCATCATCTTTGGCTTCATCTCAAACCTCTGCATTGGCGGCACGAGTCTCGCCTTGGCAACTGCAATGAAAGGCAACAAGGAGAAGAGAGGTATGGTCACCACGGTTGCCGTCACCGCACTCTGTGGCGTAACTGAGCCCGCATTTTACGGCTGCCTCATCGAGCGTCCCCGCCTGCTTGTCGGCACGGCAATCGGCGCCCTCTGCGCGGGACTCCCTGCAGGTATCTTCGTCCTGAAGGAGTATGTTGCGGGAGCATGCCCCGGCCTTCTTTCGGCACTCATCTTTATCGCTCCCGATGGGTCCATGGGCAACTTCGTGCTGGCATGCGTTGTCGCCATCATCGCCATCGTCGTCTCTTTCATCGCTGCACGCGTAATCATCAAGAAGAACCCCAGCTATATTGAGTAGATGCCCGCTGTTTGCATTGGGGACATCCTCGGCAGACCATTAGCAAGAACCCAAGAAGTCCCTTAGGAGCTCGATTAATCCATTCGGATTCCTGAGGCACAAACGACCCCGATTCCACAATGAAATCGGGGTCGTTGTTTCTAAAGCCGTCGATAGACAATCGGTGTTTACCTTAGCTCCCTATCCAAGTTAATTATCCACGCTCGTTCTCCGGTCGGGAGATTTTCTTCGCTCGCGTGTCCAGAAATCCACGCTCGAGCAGGACATCCAGGTCCGCACCCGCCCTTGTCTCGATCTGTAACAGCAAGAGGCCTATTCCGCTTCTACATGTTACAGATCAAGATATTCCTAAAACACCCTAAGTTTCATCTCAATCTGTAACAGTTAGATGCCAAATATCGGTCTTGGTGTTACAGATTTAGACAAACTGGAGGACGAGACAAACCAAAAACGGGATGGGCGCTAACCCGATGGCGCACCACCTAATAGAAACGGGCCCTGTCCCAATTGGAGACAGAGCCCGAAACTCTCATGGAGCCAGTGACAGGAATCGAACCTGCAACCCACTGATTACAAATCAGTTGCGCTACCGTTGCGCCACACTGGCACACTTGGCGCTTTCGCGCGAAGCCTGTTAAGAATAAAGGAATTACGGACGGGGCGCAACAGGCCACACGGCGTTATACAAATATGCAAAATCCAGCAACAACAGGTACCAGGCCCGTTCATTTCTGTCGGTTCACCCTCAATCTCAAAACCATTCGTCAGAACGAATAGTTTTAATTACAATTGCTATATATAAAACTATTCGTTTTGACGAAGGGTTTCGTGATGCTTACTACCAAGGAAGCCGCCGAGCTGCTCGGCATCACTCCGCGCAGGGTGCAGGAGCTCATAAAAAACGGAGCACTTGATGCCCGCAAGGCTTCTGGTGTATGGCTCATCGACAAAGACAGCGTCGACACGCGACTGCGCTCCGTGACCAAAACGGGGGGACGTCCCCGCCGCGGCCACGGTAAGAGCGAGATCGCGTTCACCCTCATGAATCGCACGCACGAGGTCGCTCAGCTGGTCTACAGCACATCGCGAAAAGACTTTACCCACATCGGTGCCGACATCGATTACGCCCACGCCCCTATTGGAGTATTTGGCCCTAATAGCCCCATATCGCTCGACTCCTTCCGCATCTGGTGGCGCGGCCGCGGTATCCCGCTCGCACGCATTGGGCTTGCCTCCCTGCTTGCAGAAGCCGCAGTCGATGTTCCCGATGAACTCGTACAGCGAAATCTTGGCCTCTCCTTATCCGACCAGTATTGGATTAGGCCCCAAGACTCCGGCCTCGCGTGGGAAGATATCAATTTCTTCAATAATGCCTTTGATGACGTCTCGCTAACCATTGCACCCTTCGCCCCAGAGGGTAAAGCAGCCGCCGCAAAACCCGATAACACCTCGGACGGCAATCTTCAAAAGTACTGGACATGCGAGGGCGGGCGTCGAATTCTGCATAAGGCAGGAGCGCACCTGAACCAGGAACCTTATAACGAGCTGGTGGCGACCACGCTCCACCGTCGCATCCTAAACACCTGCGATTATGTGCCTTACTCGCTCGAGGGCACGGGCACTTCCGCCCTGAGCATATGCGATGTCTTCTTAACTGATGAAGAAGAGTATGTCCCTGCGTTCTATGTAAACCAATACGCGAACGCAGGTGAACGACTAACCGACTACGAGCGATACGTAGCAAACTGCGAGGAGCTCGGGGTGACAGGCGTCAAGGATGCCCTTGACCGCATGATCGTGTGCGACGGCATCATCGCCAACTACGATCGTCATTGGCGTAACTTTGGCCTTGTGCGAAACGTAAACACGCTAGCCTGCAGACCTGCCCCCATCTTCGATTCGGGCTCATCGCTCTGGTGCAACATTTCTCTTGAGGAGCTTAGGGCGGGAGAGCACAGTTTTACCAGCGCGCAGTTTCATTCAAGCCCCGCCAAACAAATGTTGCTCGTCGAAGACATGGGCTGGTTTGACGGCGACAAACTCGAAGGCTTCGTTGACGAGGCAATCGAGATTCTGTCCAGAAACGACGCGCTCACGGCAAGGCTGCCATATCTAAAAGAGGCGCTAACGTGGCACCTCGAAAGAATGATCGACATCGCTGAATGGAATTAGCGAGACGGCGTCGCGCCGTCAGCTCCCCTATCTCCCGCGCAGGGCCTTGAGCTTGGCCAGGGCATCGGGGCTCAAGCGGCTGCCCAGGGTCATCTTGATCTGCGGAGCTTCCTCTGCCTCGTGAACGTCGTTATCGATCTGTTTGATCTCGTCCACCAGCATACGGCTCGAGATGCGCGTGACACCCTTGCCCATGACGACGGCCTGGATCGTGCCGTCGCTCGATACCACGGAGCATGCGCGGCCTTCCTCGCGCGCCTCGATGCAGAGCTTTTGCACCACGGTATCGGCTGAAACACCCGTCGGCGAGAACTCGATGCGCACGCCGCGGGCCGGCAGGTTGGGACGTTCACTGGAGATATTGCCCGCGCCGTCAAACACGATCACGGCCTCGTAACGGCCCTGGGCAAAGGCAGCAACGTCGTTAATGAGGGCGGTGCGCGCCATATCGTGAACGTCGCTGGAATACGGATCGTCGGAATGGTCGTACACGAGCTTTTCGTAGCGCGGCGTGCAGTGGATCACGTTGTAACCGTCGACCACCAGTAGCTCGGGCTTGTTGGAGTGCACCGTCGAGACTGGGTCGGCGATAGCCTGCGCAAACGCATTGCCGCCCACGCCGTAGGTCGCGGCCGAAACAATCGGCTTGGCCGAGCCCTCGCCAAAGCGCTTGGCCTTGGACTTGGCACGGTTCTTTTTGGACATGCGCTACTCCTCCCCCATGAGCTCGCCGGCGTTGCGGCGCAGCCACTCAAAGCAGAGGGCCGTAGTCGCCTGGGCAACATTGAGGCTCTCGGTCATGCCGCGCTGGGGAAGCTTGGTCAAAAAGTCGCATTTCTCGAGCACCAGGCGCGAGATGCCGTCGCCCTCGGAACCCATGACGAGTGCCACGCGGCCCTCGAAGGGGGCATCCCAGCAGCTGCCCTCGGCGTGCTCAGAGGCACCGCCCACCCAAAAACCGGCGGCTTTGAGGTCATCGAGCGCACGAGCGATATTGGGCACCTGCGCGATGGGCAGGTGCATGACGGCGCCGGCAGAAGTCTTGTAGCTGCCGACGGTCACACCGGCGGCGCGCTTGTTGGCAATGATGACGCCCGCCGCGCCCACAACCTCGGCAGAGCGCACGATTGCACCAAAGTTGCCATCGTCGGTCACATGGTCGAGCACGATGACGAGCGCCGGACCGTCGCCCGCGCGGTCGAGGATGTCGGCGACATCGGCGTAAGGGAAGTTACCAACCTCGAGCGCAATGCCCTGGTGAGCGCCATGGCTCGACAGTGCATCGAGCTGCGCGCGCGGCACATACTTAATGCGGACACCCGCGGCGTTGAGGTCGTCGACCAGGCGCGACAAGGCGGCATCGCGCTCCCCGCCCTCGGCAATGAGCGCGCACTTGATGGGAAAACCAGTGCGTAGCGCCTCGGCGGCAGCACGACGACCTTCGATAAACTCGCCCTTGGGGACCTGAACGTTGTCGCGGTTGCGATCTCGCTGCGGACGTGCAGCCTGGGCTTGGGAGCGCTCGCGCTGGCCCTTGGGAGCGGCAGCACGGTCGTTGCGGCGACCCGGACGCGAGCCAGAAGCAGCCTGTTTGCCGCCACGAGGCGCACGCTTGCGATTGTCGGCCATAAAGCGGCCTCCTTAAATAGATAACGAACAAGAATCGACCGTCCGAGCCACGGCACCTTGCCTTTCAATCGTCGGGCATGACCACCAGGTCTATGCCCTCCTCTTTCAGGGCAATCTGCCGCACCTCAGAAACCCAGCCGA
>CAJMRP010000041.1 GCA_905215765.1 uncultured bacterium | reverse complement strand
ACCGTCGGGAGCGTTGGCTGGAGCACGAAAAGCGCGATGCCGATGACCATGGAGATAAAGACCGGATTGACGAAAACCATTCTGAGATTCATGGTCTCCTTTTTACCGGAAATGATGACGATGCCGTAGGTCCACTGCAAAAGGTTTGCGAACGTGCTGAACGAGACCACATAGAACGCTGCTTCCGGCCCGAATACAGCAGTAACGAGCGGAATGCCGATAAAGCCTGCATTGCCGAAGGCGACAGCGAAGTTTTCGATGCGGTGACGGGTGCCGCAGGTCAGATACGCGACCGCGATGGACGCCGCGAAGGCAATGACCGCGATCAGAGCGGAAAGACCCATCGCGCGCAGCTTTTCCGTGCTGAATTCAGACATATAGCTGCGCAGAATGACGCACGGGATGACCGCATACAGCAGCACGTTGGAAAGATCACGGCTGCCCTGTTCGGTGATCATGCCGCGGCGAGAGAGGAGCAGACCGAGCAGCATGAGCGCAAACATGATGATGGTCTGCTGAAGAAGAATTTGAGTGATCATAAGTATAAAAATCCTGTCAGTATGATAAAATGGGAGGAAAATGCGTGGAAATTTACCAGCTTCGGCAGTTTGCAGCGGTCGCAAAGACCTTGAACTTGGAGTTGGCAAAGATGTCGGTCAGGTCGACCAGGTGCATGCCATAGCGGGTATCGGGCTTGTCGGAGCCATAGGTGTCCATGGCATCCCAGTAGTTCATGCGACGCAGCGGCGTGGGCATCTCGACACCCATGCGACCGAAGGCATCGGCAAGAACCTCTTCGAGCGCGCTCATGACATCGTTCTGGTCCACGAAGGACATCTCGATATCGACCTGGGTGAACTCGGGCTGACGGTCGGCACGCAGGTCCTCGTCGCGGAAGCACTTGGCAACCTGGTAGTAGCGCTCAACGCCACCGACCATGAGCAGCTGCTTCAGAAGCTGCGGGGACTGCGGCAGGGCGTAGAAGTTGCCCGGCTGGATGCGGCTGGGGACGATGAAGTCGCGGGCGCCCTCGGGCGTAGACTTGAACAGGGAGGGCGTCTCGACCTCCATGAACTCACGGTTGTGCAGCGCCTCGCGAATGGCAAAGGTAAAGTCGGAGCGCAGCTTGAGGTTGGCCATCATCTCGGGACGGCGGAGGTCCAGATAGCGATAGCGCAGACGGGTGTCCTCGCTGGTCTCGATGCCGTCCTCGATCTGGAACGGCGGGGTGACGGACGTGTTGAGAACTTCGGCGTGGTCGGTCAGGACCTCGATCTCGCCGGTCGCGAGCTTGGTGTTGGTGGTCTCCTCGCCACGGGAGCGCACGACGCCGTGGATCTTGATGGGCCACTCGGGACGCATGGTCTCGGCGATCTTAAAGGCGTCGCCGTCGGAGTGCTCGGGGTCGAAGGTGAGCTGCGTGATGCCCTCGCGGTCGCGAAGATCGCAGAAGATAAGGCCGCCGTGGTCGCGGCGACGGCTCACCCAACCGGTGAGGGTGACCTCTTCGCCCACGTTCTCGCGGCGAAGCTCGCCGCAGGTACGGGTGTGCATGGAATGCTCGTCGATGGGACGGGTCTGGCTCATACCAGTGATCCTCCTTTATGGATCTGTGCCGCCCCGTGTCGTTCCGGGCGGCGTCGTACAGATTTGCCCAGCCTGCGTAAACCGCGCAGCCAGACATGGCGTTCTATCTTATCGCACCTGTGTCGATGTGCCGCGGAAAAGTGGCTCCTGCCCAAAGACTTGACGGAGACGAAACAATTGACGCACCGCGGCACCCGCCCGCGCTCGTCACGTGCGACAATATGCCCCAATAAAACAGCACTCGGAAAGGCCCGCCATGACTGCACGCCTCATCGTTATGGATATCGACTCTACGCTCATCAACCAGGAGGTCATCGACCTGTTGGGCGAGGAGGCCGGCGTGGGCAAGCAGGTAGCGCAGATCACCGAGCGCGCCATGCGCGGCGAGCTTGACTTTAAGCAGGCGCTCGAGGAGCGCGTGGGGCTGCTTGCCGGCCTGGACGAGAGCGTGTTCGAGCGCACCTTTGCGCGCGTGACGTTTACCCCCGGCGCGCTGGAGCTTGTGCGCTCGGCGCACAGCAAGGGCTGGAAGGTCGGCGTGGTAAGCGGCGGCTTCCACGAGGTCGCTGACAAGATCGTAACCGCCGCGGGCATCGATTTTTGCCTGGCCAACCGCCTGGAAGTCATGGACGGCAAGCTCACCGGTAAGTTGGCTGCCAACATTGTGACCAAGGAGTCCAAGCTCATCCAGCTGCTGGACTGGGCGGTTGAGTGCGGTGTCGATATGGCCCACACCGTCGCGATCGGCGACGGCGCCAACGACATCCCCATGATTCAGGCCGCGGGCACGGGCATCGCGTTTTGCGCCAAGCCCAAGACGCGCGAGGCCGCCCCGTTTGCCATCGACGAGCGCAACCTGATGCTCGGCATGGACATCATCCTGCGCGACTAGTCAGTTTGCCTCACAACTTCATCTAATCTGACATGTCAGATTTCCGAACAATTATGCTCTAATGTTCGGAAACAACCCTTCGCGTGCTAAACTTTTCTGCGTCGAAGGGAACTTATATGGACAAACGAGATCTTGAGCAATTGCTAAGTGACGTGGCAGACGGAAGCATTATGCCGGCCGATGCCCTCACGCGCATCCAGACGGCGCCAACCGCCGATCTGGGTTTTGCGCAGCTCGATCTTTCACGCGGGGTACGCCAGGGAGCCGGCGAGGTTGTCTACGGTGCCGGTAAAACCGCCGAGCAGATTGGCGCCATTATCGAGGCGCTGCGCGATGCCGGCCAGGAGCGCATCCTGGTCACGCGCCTGGACAGCGAAAAAGCGGCCCGTACCTCGGAGCTCCTCGACAACGGCATCGACCTGGGATATGTCCCGGACGCACAGCTCGCCCTCGTGGGCGGCAAGCCCTCCCCTACCGGCAACGGACGCATCGTCGTCGCCTGCGCCGGCACAAGCGACCTGCCCGTCGCCGAAGAGGCGGCACTGACGGCCGAGTTCTATGGCAACGAGGTCGACCGCCTCTACGACGTGGGTGTTGCCGGCCTGCACCGCCTGCTCGCGCATGCCGAGGAACTTGCCCAGGCGCAGGTGGTCATCGCCATCGCCGGCATGGAGGGCGCGTTGGCGAGCGTTGTCGGCGGCCTGGTGAGCTGTCCGGTCATCGCCGTTCCCACCAGCGTGGGCTACGGCGCAAGTTTTGGTGGTGTAGCCGCACTGCTCGCCATGCTCAACTCCTGTGCCAGCGGCGTATCGGTCGTCAATATCGACAACGGCTTTGGTGCCGCCTACCAGGCAAGTCTTATCAATCATCTGAGCGCCGGCACACCCCGCGCCCGCTAAGGAGCATTCCATGTCCAATCATCAGCACACGCTTATCATCGACGGCACCTCGGGCATCAGCGGCGACATGACTGTCGCGGCCCTGCTCGATCTGGGCGCCAGCGAGGAGCACCTGCGCGAACAGCTCGCCACACTGCCGGTTGACGGGTTTGAGGTTGCCGTTACACGCGTAAACAAGCATGGCATCGACGCCTGCGACTTTGACGTTCAGCTGGCAGAGGAGCTCGAGAACCACGATCACGATATGGCCTGGCTCTACGGCAACGAAGCAGCTGCCGAGCACGAGCACGAGCACCACCATCATGACCATGGTGAGCACGAACACTGCCATGAGCATGATCATGAGACCCACGGCCATGGCCACGAGGGCCATCATCACGCCCACCACCATCACCATCGTTCTTTGGCGGACGTCACCGCCATCATCGACGGCTCGCAGCTAAGCGATGGCGCTAAGCGTCGTGCGCTCGCCATCTTTACCGCGCTCGCCGCCGCCGAGGCCAAGGCCCACGGCAAAACGCCCGAGACCGTCATGTTCCACGAGGTAGGCGCCATCGACTCCATCGTCGACATCTGCTCGGTCGCCATCTGTCTCGATGACCTGGGTATCGAGGACATTGTCGTCGAGTCGCTCTCCGAGGGTCACGGCACCATCCACTGTGCCCACGGCCTTATGCCCATCCCGGTGCCCGCCGTCGTCAACCTATGCCAAGCAGGCAATATCGCCCTCACGCCCGCACCGGTCGCCGGCGAGCTCGTGACGCCCACGGGCGCCGCCATCGTCGCCGCACTGCGCACGTCCGAGCACCTACCGGCCCGCTACCACATCGAAGCCGTCGGCTACGGCGCCGGCAAGCGCCCCTACGAGGGTTGCTCCGGCACGCTCCGCTGTCTGCTCGTTCACGTGGATGCATAGCCATGGATGCCCGCAAAGAAAAAAGCCGCGCCGCCATCGTTGCGGCGTTCTCCGAGCTGCTACGCGAAGAGGACTACGGCAAGATTACCGTCGGCGACATCATCGCGCGCGCTCACGTAGGCCGTGCGACATTCTACGGTCTCTTTAAGAGCAAGGACGACCTACTGTCCGAGCTCGTGAGCGACATCTGCACCCACGCCCTCGACGACGATGGCACACCGCTCGACGACCCACTCGTGCAGGTCGAGCATATCCTCAACAACCTCTGGGAGCGCCGCCAGGGCGTTCGAGCCCTCGTAGCCGGCGCCGGCTCACGCGTCTTCGCCGACTGTCTCCGCAAGACCATCATGTCGCGTGCAGCCGAAACCGTCCCTACCGACCCAAACGGCCCCGCCGCCACCATGGACCGAAGCTTCCTACTACACCACATAGCCTCAAGCTTCGTAGCCACCGTTCAATGGTGGGCCTGGCACAACTTCCAAGCAGATAAGGCCGACGTATCCAAAGACTACCTCTCGGCCATAAAGCCCCTCTTCAGCTAAGTAAGAAGCTCATCCCAAAGCATCGCCCCAACCCAGGGCGCCACGCATCCCAAAGTGTCAACAACAGCCCAACGCCCCTATCAGCAACAAGCCCCTCCCATCCAAATTCAGATTTATATGTTGGATTGCTTGCTCGAGCGCAGCAAAGACCCCGCAGCCGTCCGCAGGGGGTAACTTCCCAGCGCACTCCGCAGGACGCAAAAAGGCTCGCCGCACGAAGTGCGCAGCGAGCCTTTTTGCATGTCCGAGGACGCGCTGGGAAGTTACCCCCTGCGGACGGCGGACGACCTATGTAGCCTTGGACTAGAACATGCCCAAGAAACCGTGCACAAACAGCGCGGCCAGAGCGGCACCGACAAACGGAGCGATGCCAGGAACGAGCAGGCCGTACTTCCAGTTGTTGTCAGCCTTGTTCTTGATCGGCAGCACCTGATAGGCCATGCGAGGACCAAGGTCACGAGCCTGGTTCATGGCGAAGCCGGTGATGCCGCCCATGCCCATGCCAACAGCCCAAACGATCAGACCGACGCAGATGGCGAGCATCAGGACGTTCTCGCCAGCACGGTTAGCAGCAGCAAGGATGGCGCTGATGAACACAAAAGTGCAGATAGCCTCGCAGAAGAAGTTGCGGGCATAGTTCGTACCCTCGGTGGTGGGGTTGGTCGAGAAGATATTGCGCTGGGCAATGGGATCGATGACACCATCGGAAGCCTTGAACTCATCGGCATACATCAACCACGCGATCACGGCACCCGCAAAGCCGCCGAGCATATCGGCAATCATGAAGGGGATGCAGCTGCTCCACGGCACCAGGCCCACGATGCACTGGGCAAGCACCATGGCGGGGTTCATGCACACGGCGCCGCCAAAGATAAACAGGGCGACCGAGATGCCAAAAGACCAGGTGGTGATTGCAAACATGTGGCCGGAGCCCTGATACTTGGTGCCCTTAAGCACGGTATCGCAGTGCACGCCCACGCCAAAGATGATCATGAGGGCCGTTGCGCCGAATTCGCAGAGGAGTTTGGTAAGCATAAAACCTTATCTTTCTTGTCGGTTATAAACGATTCGTTTAGGCCGCGCACTAGTGCTGCGCGACGACAACGCCCAGGCCATCGGGAATGACGGCAACCTTGGCATCGGCACCCTTCATCTCAAAGGCGAGCTTGAGCGCCTCCTCGATAGTGTTGACCGGCGTCATGTGCATATCCTTGAGCATCTGGTGATCGCACAGGTCGGTGACCATGATCACGGGGTGATGCGCCAGGATGCGGGCAAAGATCTGGCTCGTCCACTGGTCGGGCAGGGTCTCGTCCTTAGGACAGTCGATGCAGGCGCGCTCAAACTCTGCCGGATCATTGTCGGCGATGTTGTGATAGAAGCCCTCGCCACCGTGACCGTCGGCACAACCGGCGACATCGATGATCACGCCGCCCTCGGGAAGCGTAGCCTCGGCAGAGCACATGCCCTTCACGGCCTGATAGATGTTCTGGTCGAGCGGGTAGCCGCCGTTGGTGGTAATGGCAATCTCGCACTCGACGGGCTCAACGCCGGCAAGGCTCTTCACGAACTCGCAGCCAGCCTCGTGCGCCTTGTGGATGTCGCCGGCAAAGGAGCCGATGACCTCGTGCTTGCCGTTGAGCACCACGTTGAGCACAAAGGCAAGGTGAGCCATCTCGGCAGCGGCAAACATGTCCTCGCTCACGTGGTTGTGGCACAGGTTGCCGGCACGCGAATGGGAATCGTTCACAAACTGACCGTTGTGGTTGTACATGATGGTCTTGTAGCTGGCGATACCAGGCAGGACGGACTTGCGGCTACCAGAGAAACCGGCAAAGAAGTGCGGCTCAATAAAGCCCTCGGCAAGCAGCAGATCGCAATCGGCAGCAATCTTGTTGATGATGCACTCGCCGCCAGAAGGCAGGGTGCCGATCTTTTTCATCATGCTGTCGTCAGTCGCGACGTGCATAACGATTTCCTCGTTGGCAACGATCTCCTCGCCGTACTTGTTGACGAGCTCCTCGTGCGTCGACGGACGATGCATACCCGTAGCAACCAGAATGCGAACGCGCGCCTCAGGCGCAGCGGAGTGGATGTGATGCAGCAGAATAGGCATCGTCACACGCGAGGGAACGGGACGCGTATGATCGGAGCTAATAATGACGATATCCTTCTTGCCAGCACAAAGCTCCTCGAGCGAAGGCGAGCCATAAGGGTTGGCAAGTGACTCCTCTACCAGCTCTTCCTGCGATTTCGTGGTCTTAAACTCGTTTTGATGACCTTCCATCACACCCGCGAAGTTCTTATCCTCGAGCTCCAGATGCAACGTCTTGTGGTCAAACGGCAGTTCACATTCAAACAATGACGAGCGCCCTCTTCCTTTCAACTGACACACTAGATAAACCGTTGGAAGGATACGCCGCTCACCGAAAAACACCACCGTCCACCGACTCATTAACACAACGTTCATATTTGCCCCACAACAAAACGGCCGCGACCCCAAACGGGACCGCGGCCGCCTGTCAAAGACACTATAGACAGGATGATTTACGCAGCGCCGAGGCAAACATCTAGTCCGAGACGTACGCACGTAAGCCATTTTGCATAAATTCATTAATTAATTGCATAAGATGACGCATGGATTTCTGGCCATAACTGGGT
Organism: uncultured bacterium; assembly: GCA_905215765.1. Lineage (GTDB taxonomy): Bacteria > Actinomycetota > Coriobacteriia > Coriobacteriales > Coriobacteriaceae > Collinsella. The sequence goes on along the minus strand of CAJMRP010000041.1, from coordinate 7,927 downwards.
AGTACCCTCCGGAGCGTGCATTTTTGCGAGTATTCAGCATCGCGGGATAAGATTTTGGTGCCAAAAATCTTTCAAAAGGTAGATAGTCCTCATGACTCGACCCATCTGGATAGCATGCGGCGAGAAACCAGCCATATATGATCGTCGCCAAAGCCCAATCGTCGTGCAAAAGCATCAACAAAGGCAGCGAAAGCCGGCTATGGCCTTATGCATCAATCTTTGGCTGCTGAAAACTCCGTTTTTTGCACGTCGCCCCAAGCACCACCCTCACCCAGCGGCTGATCCGCCGAAGACCGGACATCGCAGGGCCCGCCATTAGTTTACTTTTAGGCACACTCCGCAGGACGCAAGAAGCCCTCGCCGCACTCCACGCTATGCGCGAAGCGCGCCTTATTCCCTTTAGCTTTAACCCCAGAAGACCGAGGACGAAGGGACCCGATGGGTTTCCCTCTGAATGCACTCCGCAGCACGAAGCCCCCTTATCCGCAGCTCCGAAGGAGCAGGATAAGGGGGCTTCAAGTGCGAGGACGCATTCAGAGGGAAACCCATCGGGTCCCGGTGAGAGCCACAGGGCTATCGATTACCCCGTGTTCTGCAGTCCTGCCGAGACGCCGGTCACAGTCGAAAGAATCAGGCTCATGTACTCGGCCTTCTTCTCCTCGGCCATCTCGTCCTGGTTCATACGCACCTCGCGAAGGGCGCGGACCTGGGCGATGGACAGGGCGTCGACGTAGGGGTTACGCACGCGAACGGCGCAGCCGAGCACGCGGCGGCGCTGCAGCGGCCACTCATCACCGACGATGGCAAGGACCCACTTACGGGTGAGCTGCATCTCGGTAAAGACCTTCTTGGACAGATCATCGCGGTCGCCCAGATGCAGATACATCTTGGCGATGCGCTGATCGGTCTTAGCAATCGACATCTCGATGTTGTCGATAAAGGTGCGGAAGAATGGCCACTCCTGGTAGGCAGCCTTGAGCTGGTCAAGATCGCCCAGCTGCTCGCAGGCGGTGCCCAGGCCGTACCAAGCGGCCAGGTTAATGCGCGCCTGGCTCCAGCTGAAGATCCACGGGATGGTACGCAGGTCGTCGAGCGACTTGGCGCCCAGGCCGCGCTTGGCGGGACGCGAGCCGATCGGCAGCAAGCCGACCTCGGTCAGCGGCGTCACAGTCGAGAACCACGGTGTAAAGTCCTCGGTGTTCAGCAGGTCCAGATAGCGCTCGTGGCTTGCGGCGTTGAGCTTCTCGGCCATATCCCAGAACTTCTGCGTGGTCTCGGTGTTGGTCTTCTCGACGCTCGGGGCCGACTGCAAAAGCGTTGCGGCGGCAACGGACTCAACATGGCGCTGAGCCAGCGTGCGGTTACCGTAACGGGCAAAGATGACCTCGCCCTGCTCGGTGAGCTTAAAGAAGCAGTTGACCGAACCCTTGGGCTGCGCCAGCACGGCCTTGTTGGCCGGGCCGCCGCCACGGCCCACGGCACCGCCGCGGCCGTGCATGAGCACCAGGTCGATATCGTTCTTCTCGGCCCACTTGGCAATACGCTCCTGTGCGGAGTGCAGCGCGAGCATGGCCGTGGTAGGACCGGCATCCTTGGAGGAGTCGGAGTAGCCCAGCATGACCTCCATGCGGCGGTTGGTCTGGGCAAGGCGCTTCTGCACCACGGGCAGCGTAAGCATCTGGTCGAGCACGTCGACGCAGCCCTCGAGATCCTCGAGCTGCTCGAACAGCGGGATCACGTCGAGCTCGGGGACATCCTCCTCGTGTGCGAAGGACAGGTGCGCCAGCTCAAAGACGTCGGCCACATGCTGAGCGCTCTTGGTGAACGAGATGATGTAGCGGTGCGCCATCTTCTTGCCGTAGCGCTTTTGGATGGAGCCGATAGCGCGGAAGGTATCGATGACCTCGCGCGTCATGGGCTGCAGGTCGCCATGGATACCGTTCTCGTGGATATCCTTAAGGGCGCGGGCATGCACCACGGAGTGCTGACGGAACTCCATCTCGACCATATGGAAGCCGAAGGACTCGACCTGCCAGATGATGGTCTGGACCGGGCCGTAGGCAGCACGGACGGCACCGCAGGCGGCCAGCGAGCGCTGGACGACGCGCAGGTCCTCCAGGAACTCATCGGCGCTGTGGTACATGGTGTCGGTGATACGACGGACGGTGGCGTTCAGGCGGTCGGCCATGACGAGCATGACGGCGCGATGCGGCTCGTGCTCGGAGATCAGCTCGGCGCGGGCCGTGTAACGAGGGCTCATCTCGACCTGATGGTTCCACAGGTTAATGAGCTCGGCCGACGGCTTGCTGTAGGTAGCCTCGAGCGTGAGGTTGCGGCCGATGTGGCGGCACTTGTCCTCGAGCTTGAGCACCATGTGCGTAAAGTACTTGGCGGCGACCTCACGGCTCACCTTGGCGGTGACGTTGGGGTTACCGTCGCGGTCGGAACCGATCCAGCTGCCGGGATGGAAGAACGCCGGGCACAGCGGCGGCACAGTACCGGCCTTGTCGCCCAGCACCCAATCGTCAAAACGACGATAGATAACGGGGATAACGTCGAACAGCGTGTTATCGAAGATGTCGATGATGGTATCGGCTTCCTCGACCGGCGTGGGCTTCTTGAGCGCGATGGGGCTCGTACGCACCAGGGCGTCGATCTCCTGCAGCATATGGCGCTCGTTCTCCACCAGGTCGGAGCCGCCCAGACGCGGACGCTCCTCCAGCAGGTTGGAGATACGGCGGATCTTGCCCTCGACGGCCTTACGACGGGCCTCGGTGGGATGTGCGGTAAAGACAGGGTGGAACTCGAGCTTGTCGAGCAGCTCGTTGGCACCCTCGACACCCAGCTCATTCACCAGCTGGTGATAGGCAACGGTAAGCTCGTTGGCAGGATCGACCTCGGTATCGGTCGACGCACCGGCCTCGCGCTCGCGCAGCTGCGCCACACGGTAGTTCTCCTCCGACAGGTTTGCCAGATGGAAAAAGCTCGTAAAGGCGCGAACGATGACCTGCTGCTTATCGAGCGGCAGGCTGTCGATCAAATCGACGACCTCACGAAATGCCACGGCAGTGGGCTCGTCGGCGGTGGGCACGCCCTGCTCGTCGACGGCTTCGTCGGCAGCGCAGGTACCGGGGTTGCCGGCATTGACCACAATCTCGGCTGTCAAGATCTTGTCGAACAGGTCCGCGATCTCGGGATCATACTCGCTAAGCACACGGCGCTCCAGGCGCAAGAACAGCGCCAGATTGTCGCGCAGCTCCTCGGGGATCTCGATCTCGGCGAGACGCTCCCTGGACTCGGCATTCGAGCCGATTCGGTTAACGAGGCGGTTGACCACGGCAGCGACGCGCGCCGCGGCTTCGGGTACAGACTGGTTGCTTAGGTTCTCAGCCACGTTTCCTCCCATTCCTCCTTCTATGCACGTAACATGCGGTATTCATTATAGGCGCTTGAGAAATACTTTCGACACTGATTGCGCTTTACCACACAAAAGTATTTTCTGCATTGCAAAGGTTTTTGCCCTAAATGGTCGTATTTCTCGGTGGGCGGCATACGTAAACGGGGGCATTCCGCATAAAAGCGAAACACCCCCGTAACAATCGCTCTCCATGAGCAGGGCACGTTAGCAGGCCCGCAGCTCAAAAAGATGCGCTACAGGCGCTCGCGAACCGCCTCGACCACGTTGGCCAGATCGACCAGTACCTCGTCATGGCTCTCCATGTCGCGCACCTTGACCTTGCCAGCGGCAAGCTCGTCGCCGCCCAGGACCAAAATGAGCTTAGCGCCCACCTTGTCGGCCTGCTTAAACTGGGCCTTGAGCGAACGGCCCTGATAGTCGGCCTCGGTCACGATACCTGCGGCGCGAAGCTCCTGCGTGATGGCAAAAACGTTCTGGCGCAGCTCCTTGCCGGCGTTGGCGACATAGACGCACGGGGCCTCATCGGCACCCAAATCGTTGCCAAAGGCCTGCAGGGCCAGCAGGGCGCGCTCAAAACCAACGGCAAAGCCGACGCCCGCCGTGGGCTTGCCACCCTCGAGCTCGACCAGGCCGTCGTAGCGGCCGCCGCCACCGATGGAGCCGACGCCGGCACCGGGAGCCTCGACCTCAAAGACGGTGCGGGTGTAGTAGTCCAGACCACGCACCAGGGTGGGATCCTCGACATACTCGATACCGGCGGCATCCAGATAGCGCTTGACCTGCTCGTAGTGCTCGCGGCACTCGTCGCACAGGTTGTCACCCATCAGCGGAGCCTCGGCCATGATCTCGCGGCAGTGGTCGTTCTTGCAGTCGAAGGCGCGCAGCGGGTTAAGCTCGGCGCGCTCGCGGCACTCATCGCACATCTCGTCTGCGTGATCGAGGATAAACTGCTTAACCTGCTCGCGGTAAGCCGGACGGCACTGGGCGTCACCCATCGAGTTGATGAGCAGGCGAAGCTTGGAAAGATCGAAGCCCAGGCGCTTGTAGAACTCCATGAGCATAATGATGCACTCGGCGTCTGCCGCCGGATCGGGAGCGCCAAGCCACTCGATGCCTACCTGGTGGAACTGACGCAGGCGACCCTTCTGGGGACGCTCGCCACGGAACATGGCCTCGGCGTAGTAAGCCTTAAACGGCGTGGAGCCCTGGGGCACCAGGTTGTTCTCCACGACGGCGCGCACCACACCGGCCGTGCCCTCGGGACGAAGCGCCAAGCGCTGCTTGGGCTTAAGCTTGGTGTCGGTGCCCTCAGTAAAGACGCGCTCCAGGTTGGCGCCGCTGAACACGCGGAACATTTCCTTGCGCACGACGTCGGTCGACTGGCCGATACCGTGGACAAACACGTCAACCTGCTCGATCGCGGGCGTCTCGATGGGTTTAAAACCAAACGGCTCGAACACGCCGGCCGCAATCTGCTGCATCTTTTGCCAGGCGCGCATCTCGGCGCCGATAAGGTCGCGGGTTCCCTCCGCCTTCTGTGCCTGCATGGGCAAACACCTTTCTTTTGTATCGCGTCATAGGTAGTGGACATTATACGGCACAAAGCAGCAACGCGGCGGCGCGTCTGACCGAACGAGGGTATGGGGGCTCGTTCGGCCAGATGCGCCGCCGCGGTTTGTGATCCGTTTTCCTCCGTCCCCTTCGGATCACGCGATCTGTTGGGGACGGAGGAAAACGGATCATTTCGTAGGCCCGTGGCCGCCTTGGAAACCGAATGATGGTACGAGCATCCATTCGGCTTCCAGGGCGGCCACAAGCAGAACGGGGCAAACAGAAAAGAGCGACGGACGTCTACTCCCCCGCCACGCTTGCACGCAGCTTGGCGGCGATGGGCTCAGACGCCAACAGAAACACGAGCATGACCACGGAGCACGCCAGGCACACAATCCAGGTGCTCGCAAAGGAGCCCGTGGCATCGAACAGCACGCCCGAGACGATGGCGCCCACGGTGCCCAAGATTGCCTTGAAAGACAAGGGCATAGGCCTTATGGCCATGCCCGCAGGCTTGAAAGGCAAGATTGGGTGCTACCGGTGGTCGGCGATATAGCCCAAAGCGACTGCCGCATAAGCCGCGGCACCGAGCGGCAGCTCGGCATCGTTAAAACGTGCCTTGGGATGGTGCTGGGCAAAGTGTTCGTCCGTGTCGGTTACGGCCGCGCCCACGGTAAAGTACGCACTCGGAATCTCGCTCGAGATAAGCGCGAAGTCTTCACTCGCCATGGCATGGAAAAGCGGCAAGAAAGCCGCCTTGGGCAGCACTGCGCCCACGTAGCCAAGCGACGCCTGAGTCATATCGCTGTCGAGTACAAGCGGCGGAACATCCGAAAGCGTCTCGATGGTCGCCGGCGTACGATATGTTGCGGCAACGCCGTTTACGACCTCGGCGATGCGGGTCTTAAGGTGAGCCATGAGCTCAACATCAAAGCCGCGCAGCGTTCCCTCGAGCACGCAGGTGTCGGGGATGACGTTGGCCGCCAAGCCGCCAGCAAACTTGCCAACGGTAAGTGCGACTTCCTTGGCCGCCGGCACTTCGCGAGCGATAAGCTCCTGAAGCGCCAGGTGCACATGGACGCCGGCCGTGAGGGGGTCGATGCAGATCTCGGGGCTCGAGCCATGGCCGCCCTTGCCCTGCAGCGTGATGCGGAAACCGTACACGCCCGAAAGCGCCGGGCTCCCATAGAGCACCAGGCCGAGCGGCGATTGGCTGTTAACATGCATGGCAAAAGCCGCCTGGGGACGCGGGTTCTCGAGCAAGCCGTCGGCGATGGCAGCGCGTGCCCCCTCAAAGGTCTCCTCGCCCGGCTGGAACAGCAGTTTGACGGTAGCGTTGGCGTCGACAAGCTCGGCCTCGCGGGCCTTGAGCAAGCGCGCCGCACCAAGCAGCGCCGTCGCGTGCATATCGTGACCGCAAGCATGCATGCAGCCGTTCGTAGAGGCGAAAGGCTCGCCCGACTCTTCGGCAACGGGCAGGGCATCCATGTCGCCACGCAGCATAATGACCGTTCCGGCCTGTTCGTCCGTGCAGACGCCATTGCCCTGGGCGGCCGTGGCCGCACCGGAACCGATCAGGCCAACGACGCAGGAACCGTCGACGAGCGTGGTATGGGGGATGTCCATCTCGTCCAGACGTGCCTGGATATAGGCAGACGTCTGCGGAAGATTGTTACCGAGCTCGGGCATCTGGTGTAGATCGTGTCGCCACGCAGCGAGCTCGTCTGCAAAAGCCTGAGCTTCTGCGACAAGACCGTCGCCGATAGCGGTCTGCGCCGCTGTGGTAGCCTGAGGCGCTGATTGCGGTTGAAGATCGGACAGTGCTGGTGCCATAGATGCCCTCCAGTAACGTTTTTGCAGCAAGCACTTTGATAGCGTAAAGTGCAAGGTACTACTTTAAGGGCGACGCATAAAAAATGCCGCCCCGGGAGGCGGCGCAACAAATTGTTTACAATTGCGGGCGCGGCTTTCGACGCAAAAAATCGAAATGCGTCTCGCTCAAGATAATCGAAAGAAAGATGAGCGCGAAGCCGGCGAGCAGGCGCGAGGTGAGCGCCTCCCCCATCAGCAGCACCGAGAACAGCACACCCGAAGGCGACTCCATCGAAAGGAGCAGCGAGCCCGTCGAGGCCGGGACATGCGCCAGGCCGACGTTTTGGATGAGCAGAGCCACACATGTGCAGCCCACCGAGAGAAACGCCATCACACTGATAAAACTCGGCGTCCAAACGGACAGCGGCGCTTGGGTCTCGAATAGCAGCGACGAGATCAGGCTCAGCACGCCGTTGCCCACAAACATCCAAAACGTGATGACGTTGATGTCCATCTTGCGGCCATACTTGGCGGTCACCGCCATCTGGATGGCAAAGAAGACCGCGCCGCCCAGCGTAATGGCATCACCGATGTTGAACTCGACGCTATCGAGCGCCACCAGGCCAATGCCCGCCAGACAGAGCAATGCGGCACCCAAGTTGTAACGCGTGAGCTTTTCGCCGCTCAGGAAATAGCTCGCAAAGGGCACGAGGATGCAGTACGTACCCGTCAAAAACGCGTTCTTGCCCGCCGTGGTCTGAGCCAGACCGACCGTCTGCAGGGCGTAGGCGGCCCACATAAGTGTGCCCATGCCAAGCCCGACGATCAGGTTGCGGGCGTTGAGGTGCGCGATGATGCGCTTGTGGAAGATGACAAACATGACCAACGCCGCAGGCAGAAAGCGCACGTAGAGCAGTTCAAACACTGGAATGGTGCCGAGCGCGTCCTTCATAGTGGTAAAGGAGTAGCCCCAGATAATCGCCACCGAAAGCAGCAGAACTTTCCAGAACAGCGGCGAGCGAGCGCCGGCGCCCCGGGGAATACCGCCCGCGCCCAAATCCTCACGGGCCACAGGGCCATCAGGCATGTTTTCGATTTCGTTGGCAGCGTATTGGGCCATGGAACATCCTCGCACTCAATCTGGGC
>CAJMRP010000040.1 GCA_905215765.1 uncultured bacterium | reverse complement strand
GTTTGGGCTGCCGGTGACTGCCGCCGCGGTCCTGCCACCGTGGTCGAGGCTATCGCCGACGCCGCCGAGGTCGCCCGTGCCATTGCCGGCGTGGACTTTAACAAGTACGCCGACTGCAACGAGCAGGCCGGTCGCGAGGACACCTGCTACGAGCGCAAGGGGTCGCTGTGCCGCGACAAGCGCAACTGCACCAAGACCCGCTGCCTGGGCTGCGGCTCGGTGTGCGAGGTCTGCTGCGACGTGTGCCCCAACCGCGCCAACGTGGCAATTAAGGTGCCGGGCCTGGCCAAGCATCAGGTGGTACATGTCGACGGCATGTGCAACGAGTGCGGCAACTGCGCCGTGTTCTGCCCCTACCAGGAGGGTCGTCCCTATAAGGACAAGCTCACCCTGTTCTGGAGCGAGCAGGACATGGAGAACTCCGAGAACGAGGGCTTCCTGGCTGTGGACGAGGACCACTTTAAAGTCCGCGTCGCCGGCACGGTCCGCACCGTCTCGGTCGATGCCGTCAACACCGGTCTTCCCGAGGCCGTCCGCCTGACCATCAGGGCCGTGCGCGACAACTATTCGTACCTTCTTAAGAAATAGGCGAGTCTCTTATGGCCAAATCCATTCAACATAACGTGGCCTACGTTGCCTGCGGAAGCGGCTGTGCCTCCGCAGGCGGCGACGCCCGCTGCAGCGAAGGCTGCATTGGCTGTGGCGCCTGCGTCACGGCCTGCCCCCACGGCGCCATTGCACTGGTTGATGGCATCGCCCGCGTGGATCGCTCCAAGTGCACGGGCTGTGGCCTGTGCGGCATGGCGTGCCCGCAGCGCGTGATTGCCTTCGTTCCCGGCTACCAGAACATCCTGGTGCGCTGTAACAACACCGACAAGGGCGCCATTGCGCGCAAGATCTGCGACACGAGCTGCATCGGTTGCGGCATGTGCGCTAAAAAGTGCCCTGCCGGCGCTATCCGCATCGAGGACAACTGCGCCCATATCGACGGCGCGGACTGCCTGTCGTGCGGCATGTGCGCCGTCGTCTGCCCGCATGGCGCCATCCACGACCGCACCGGCATCGCCGCCGGCGTGTAGAAGGGAATCACCATGGCACAGGAATTCACTTTTACCGTTAACGGCGTCGAGCGCACGACGACCCAAAACAAGCCGCTGCTGCGCTACCTGCGCGACGACCTGCACATCCATTCCGCTAAGGACGGCTGCTCCGAGGGCGCCTGCGGTACCTGCACCATCCATGTAGACGGCGCGGCCGTCAAGGCATGCGTACTGACCACCGCTCTTGCCGCCGGCCGCAACATCGTGACCGTCGAGGGCCTGCCCCAGGACGTGCGCGAGGCCTTTGTGTACGCCTTTGGCGCCGTGGGCGCCGTGCAGTGCGGTTTTTGCATCCCCGGTATGGTCATGGCGGGTGCAGCGCTCATCGCCGAGGACTCCGAGCCCACCGAGGAGCAGATCAAGTACGCCATTCGCGGCAACGTCTGCCGCTGCACCGGCTACAAGAAGATTATCGAGGGCATTTCGCTGGCCGCTGCGGTGCTCCGCGGCGAAAAGCAGATCGACGAGGATCTGGAGCGCGGCGACAACTACGGCGTAGGCAAGCGCGCCTTCCGTATCGACGTGCGCAAGAAGGTGCTCGGCGAGGGCAAGTACCCCGACGACATCGACGAGATCGACCAGCCGGGCCTGACCTATGCCAGCGCCGTGCGCTCCAAGTACCCGCGCGCCCGTGTGCTCTCCATCGATACCTCCAAGGCCGAGGCCCTGCCCGGTGTGGTGGGTATCCTGCGCGCCGAGGACGTGCCGGTCAACCAGGTCGGCCACCTTATCCAGGACTGGGACGTCATGATCGCGGCGGGCGATATCACCCGCTGCGTGGGCGATGCCATTGTGCTGGTGGTTGCCGAGGACGAGGCGACGCTCGAGAAGGCCAAGAAGCTCGTAAAGATTGATTACGAGCCGCTGGAGCCCGTGCGTAACATTGTCGAGGCCAGGGCTGCTGACGCCCCGCGCCTGCACGACAGCTTCTTTGCCTTCGGCAACACGGTGGAGCTCAAGGACAACGTGTGCCAGAGCCGTCACGTGACGCGCGGCGACGCCGCCAAGGCGCTGGCAGAGAGCGCGTTCACCGTGACGCAGCGCTTTACCACGCCCTTTACCGAGCATGCCTTCTTGGAGCCCGAGTGCGCCGTTGCCTTCCCGTACAAGAACGGCGTCAAGGTGCAGTCGACCGACCAGGGTGCTTACGACACGCGCAAAGAGTGCGCCCACATGTTTGGCTGGGACAACGAGCCCGAGCGCGTGGTCGTCGAGACCATGCTCGTGGGTGGCGGCTTTGGCGGTAAGGAGGACGTTTCGGTCCAGCACCTGGCTGCGCTCGCCGCATATAAGTTCCAGCGTCCTGTGAAGTGCAAGCTCACGCGTGCCGAGTCGCTCGCTTTCCATCCCAAGCGCCACGCCATGGACGGCACCTTTACACTGGGCTGCGACGCCGAGGGCAACTTTACCGGCCTGGACTGCGAGATCAACTTTGATACCGGCGCCTACGCGTCGCTGTGCGGCCCGGTGCTCGAGCGCGCCTGCACGCATGCCGTCGGCCCCTACAAGTACCAGAACACCGACATTCGCGGCTTTGGCTACTACACCAACAACCCGCCCGCCGGTGCGTACCGCGGCTTTGGCGTTTGCCAGTCCGAGTTTGCACTCGAGAGCCTGATCGACCTGCTGGCCGAAAAGGTCGGTTTGGATCCGTGGGAGATTCGCTACCGCAACGCCATCGAGCCGGGCGAGGTTCTGCCCAACGGCCAGATTGCCGACTGCTCCACGGCGCTTAAGGAGACACTGCTCGAGGTCAAGGATGCCTACTATGCGCATCCCGGCCACGCCGGCATCGCCTGCGCCATGAAGAACGCCGGCGTTGGCGTGGGCCTGCCCGATGCCGGCCGCTGCAAGATTCGCGTCGAGAACGGCGTGGCCGTGGTCTATGCTGCCACGTCCGACATCGGCCAGGGCTGCAACACGGTCTTTTTGCAGGACGTTGCCGAGGCCTGCGGTCTGCCGCTGAGCTGCATTGCCAATGGCGAGTGCTCCACCGAGAACGCTCCCGACTCCGGCACCACGTCTGGCTCACGTCAGACGGTCGTGACCGGCGAGGCCGTGCGCGGCGCTGCCTTCCTGCTGCGCGATGCCATGGTTGGCATCGAGGCTGGCAAGCCTGCGCCCGATGCTCCCGTGAGCGCGCATGGCGACGGCGTCAAGATCGAGTACGACGACGGTCGCGCCTATCAGCTGCACACACAGGAACTCGTCGCCGGCCAGGGTATGCATCCTCAAGATCCCGCTGCCGCCATCAAGGCGCTCGAGGGCTGCGAGTTTGGCTATGTGTACCTGGAGCCGACCGACAAGCTGGGCGCCGACGTTCCCAACCCCAAGAGCCACATCTGCTACGGCTTTGCCACGCATGTGGTCATTCTGGATGATGACGGCCGCGTGAGCGAGGTCTATGCTGCGCACGATTCCGGCAAGGTGGTCAACCCCATCTCCATCCAGGGTCAGATCGAAGGCGGCGTGCTCATGGGTATGGGCTATGCGCTTACCGAGGATTGGCCGCTCAAGGACTGCGTGCCCCAGGCAAGGTACGGCACGCTCGGACTGTTCCGTGCGCCCGAGATTCCGGATATCCACGCCATCTACGTGGAGAAGGACGAGCTGCTGCCCGTGGCATACGGCGGCAAGGGCATCGGCGAGATCGCAACGATCCCCACGGCGCCCGCCGTACAGAATGCCTACCGCGCGTTTGACGGCAAGCTGCGTCCAGATCTGCCCATGGTGGATACGCCGTACAGTCGCGTCCGTCACCGCGGGTAGGGTAGAGCGCGGACGGCATTGCTAACGGGCCGTTCGCGCTCAACATCAACTGTATGTGCTGCGCCTTTGGCCCCAGCTCCATCGCGAGTCGGGGCCTTTTGTTTGGAGCGAAAACTGTGTCCCGGAATAGGCGCTCAGAATGGGATGCGCTTTCCCCTTGGAGCCCTCGGCGGAGATTGCATCCCAGAATCCGCGCCTGGAATGGGACACACGATTGTCCGTGCCCGCATCCCACCATATTCGGGATGCGGGTTTCTGCGCTTTTGTGCATCAGGCAAGCAGCTGCTTTTGGCGGCTCTCCCGGGCTGCGCATCGCTTGTGATGTCGATGCGACCGACCAGAGAGTCGGCGCATTGGTCAATCGCATTACAAAAGACAGGTTTATTGAGATTGGTGAACTGACGGCCATGGCCCATACCATTGTGGTTGCCTAGATTGAAAGCTGAGATGGAAAGTGCTTTCGGACAGGAGGGCAATATCAAGCCCCACGTTCCCTGTGGGAAGTGGGGCTTTCAAGGGCTGCTAGTTAATAGTTATTAGAGGTAGCCGTTCAGCCAATCGGGCATATTGGGATCGTCAATGCTCCACGAATCTTCTTCATGCTCGCTTTCTTCCCAGTTGCTTTCGTCCCCATCGAAGAACTTGCGCCTATTACACTTGTATTTGACAACCGTGTCGCCCTCACGGCGGTATTCATTCCAGTAGTAGTTTTGCTTTCCGTATCCGTTCCATTCTTGAGTTCTGTATATGACCATGGTGTCTCCTTTTCGTTTGCGTACGCGGGGCGCACGGTGTAGGTACCGTCAAGATTCTTTCGCAAATTGATCGAGGCGGCCTCGGCCCCGCCTTGCTCTAGCCCTCCGCCTTCTTGCTCAGCTCGTCCATCTCCTCCAGCTTCGACATGTCCAGGTACCTCCTCTTGCCCCATTCGTGCTCCACGATGTACTTCAGCCTCGCCGTCACCAGCATCAGGGCCGAGTTGCCGTCCGGGAAGGTCCCTACGACTCTCGTCCTCCGCCTGATCTCGCGGTTGATGCGCTCGATACCGTTATTGGTCCGGATTCTGCGCCAGTGCTCCGGCGGGAAGTCCGTGTAGGCGAGAGTCTCGGAGAAGCCGTCGCGCACCGTCCTCGCGGCCGCGCCGAGCCTCATCCCGTCCAGCTCGTCCGCCACCTCCGCCGCCTTCCTCGAGCACGCCTCGCGCGATTCCTGCGCGTGAATCGCCTTCAGCATGCGCGCCACGGCCTTCCTCCTGGTCACGGGCACCCTTCCCAACACGTTTCGGTAGAAGTGGACCGTGCAGCGCTGGTAGCGTGCCCCGGGGAACACCTCCTCGAGCGCACCGAGCATCCCCGCGCACTTGTCGCCGGTGACGAGCCGCACGCCGGAGAGCCCGCGCCCCCTGAGCCACGAGAAGAACTCGCGCCACGAGTCCGCCGACTCGGTGTAGCCCTCCGCGCAGCCGATGACCTCCCGGTCGCCGGTGGAGTTGACGCCGATGGCCACCAGAACGGCCACGTTCTCGTAGGACCCTCCCCAGCTGCGCTTGAGGTAGATGCCGTCGACGAAAACGTAAGGGTAATCGCCCTCGAGCGGCCTCTGGCGCCAGGCCTCGATGGACGCGAACGCCTTCTCGTTGAGGTTGGAGACGGTGCCGGAGGACACGGGCGCTCCCCAGAGGAGTTCGGAGACGTCCTCGATTCTCCTGGTCGAGACGCCCGCGAGGTACATCTCGACGATGGCCTCCTCGACCGAAGTCTCGCGCCTGCGGTAGCGCTCGATAACGGCCGTCTGGAAGGTCGCGCCGCGCAGCTTCGGCACGTTGAGCTCGACCTCTCCTGCCCCGGTGACGAGCTTTCTCGCGTAGTGGCCGCTGCGGTATGCCTCCCGGCCTGCCGTCCTCTCGTAGCGCCCGGCCCCTACGAGCTCGGACGCCTCCTCGTCGAGCAGCGCGTTGAGCGTCTCCTCGACGGTCTTCCTCACCAGATTCTTTATGTCCTTGCGCAGCGACTCCTCGTCGACTGTTACGATGTTCGCAGACACGGCCCGTGCCCCTTTCGTCGTTGATTTGTTGTTTAGCCGCTAGAAATCATATGACGGGGCGCGGGCCGTGTTCCGCTATGCGGTTGTCAATTTGCGAAAGAAATTATGCGTCACCACGGTGTATCAGATTTGACTACTGGGCTATGACTTGCGCAATGTGAGTTTTTTTGGCGTTAATGCTCGCAAGTTCGTCGGAAGTAAAAACAAACGGGACAACCGCTTCATCCCATTCGATATTTGAGAAGGTATAACCGGCGCGCGTTACTTTGACTGTTTCTTTCCCAAAGAGTTTGCCGACTTCTGTGAGCTTGTAACCCCAGGGCTCTTTTGTCATCATTCCGCTGGAGACGAGACGCTTGTTAACTGCCTGATTCGAAAGAAGCAAGTCATGTCCGAGTCCCGTTGCAGTCTTCTTGACTCCGGTAAGGTTGACCACTGGCAAGGAGGCCTTTTCTGCTGCCTTAGCAATCGTGGCAACACCTTTGTCTGCGCCGTTGCAAATAGTTTTGAATTTAGGCGTATGGCCCGTTTTCGCGGCAATCGTAATGCTAACGATTGAACTGATTGCCACAAATACACCGATGCCAATCTGGACTTTGTGCTGCTCGAGCCACACGAGGCCTTTGTTCTTTGCGGGCAGATCAGTGTTTTCCGACTCCAATTTCTGTACACCTCATTTCTTGATTGATTTTGCAAGTTGATATGCAAGAGAGCCCAATGCCGGAATCAATGCCGATGAAGCGGGGATTAGGGCGGCGGTGAGAGCGGTTGCTCCAACTATGGCGCTCTGCTTAGTAGCTGCCTCTTGTTGTGTCCCCTTCTCATCCCCTTCTTTAAGGGCATTTTGCATCTTCTCTAGTTTGGGTGCTACTGGTTGGTCAACGAATAGCTGAATTATTTTTGCCAGATCCTCGTTTCCGCTGACGGCGATTTCGTTGTTGAATACCGCCCTGATGGCGAGATAGTGCATCTTCGTCATCTGCGTTTTACCCGTCTCAAGGCTGCTGACGGTTTGCTTTGTTATGCCTAGTTCGTTCGCAAGCCGTTCGCCACTCCAGCCCGCCGCCTTGCGAATGGTTGACAGGTGAGCTTGGAGCCTGCTGACTAGTTCATCATCCGTTGAAGTCATTTCTGCCTCACATATAGTAAAGAATCCTTATTACTGTCAGATATTATATACCCAGTCAGAAATTTAGCAATTACTAAGTGAGTCTTAGTTTATTCGGCTGGCTCCTGAATCTCCTCAGTTTTAAACTGAATTGAAAACGATACCGACGCCGGCGTCTTGTTCTCATGTTTTAAAGGTATGGGCAGGTATTGTTCGACAGACGATGGCCTCGATGCCGATTTCATGCATCCCCTCAGGGGTCATCCGTCCAGGAACCTGTTTTCCATCGTTGCGTGGTCAGCGAGACGTGCAAGGAGCACATCGACCGTATGGGCGGCTGTTATTTCTGCACAGTTGAGAGGGCATCTTGGAAGACGTGTCCATGGCGATTTTGGGAGACGCTAACCGCTTGGATTATAGTGGACGGTCGGTCTTAGAGGCCTATGGGTGGGAGATGTTGTTTCACTTGCCAACGACCGGCCGGGGTCTGGCTTAACCGACGTGGAACGTGATTGCACCATCTGGTAGCAAGTCGAGTTGCAGATGAGTACACCCGATCGTGTGGAATAAGGCTTCAGGAGCGCTCCGCCTGTTTACACCCCCGCAATCCCGCGCGCGGCACTCAGCAGCTCATACTCCCTCTGGCTCCACTGGTGCAGCTTGGCAGCCTCGACGGCATCACGACACAAGTCCAAAAACACCTCGGCGCCCTCGCAGAAGCACTCACGGGCAAAGTCACCCGAGCCGCTTGCGACGCACGAGCCGTCGGCAAAGAGCTTCCAGCTGGACGACTCGCGCGAGTCGTCTCCGAGCAGCTTGATCTGTAGCACGTGCGGGTCGCCGGCAACGCAGAGCTCTTCCTCGAGCACCTGCACGGTAAAGCGCATCTGGTGGGAGAGGCTGCTCTTGACCATGGCCGAGGCATAGCCGTTCGGCTTGTCCAGAAGATGCATTCGTTTTGGCTTGGCTACCAGGTTGTGGAAGTTGCGCTCACTGCGCACGGAGAAATTGTCCATACGGACTCCTTTCATCGATGTTGGCAGGGCCACCGTGCCTCTTGGCCGGTTGGCGTCGGGATCGTGGAGCCAACTCTCTACCCCGACTCTGGATAAAACGCGCCCGCTCCTTGCTGGCACGATGGAGTCTATCAGCGCGCGCGGACACAAATCAAGCGCCGCCTGCGAAATGATGTGCAGACGGCGCTTGATTTCGCCGGCTGCTGTTAGGCTTAAATCCGAAAAAGTGTCGAAATATCCCGTGTAAAAGTACGGAAAAGTGTCGTAATACACACTTCAAAATCTCGAAAAAGTGTCGAAATGAGCATCTAGCAACCACGGAAAAGTGTATCCTAGTGCTAAAACAGCACGTAATAAGGGGTGCGCTTATGCTACAGAGAAAAGCGAAAGCACAGTTTGAATCTTGGCTTGCCTCGTCGCCTAACAAGGCTCTTTTGGTCAAGGGCGCCCGACAGGTAGGAAAGTCATATTTGGTCAACGTCTTTGCAAATGAATCGTTCGAAAATGTCGTGACGTTCGACCTTATCGCCGACGCGTCCGTGCGCGATTCGTTTTTGGCGGCGAAAAGTGCGGATGATCTGCTTATGCGTATGTCTATTGCTGCAACGCAGCCGATGGTTGCGAACAAGACCGTTGTGGTTATCGACGAGGTGCAGCGATGCCCCAACGTGGTGACGTTTATCAAATATCTGGTCCAGCGCGGCGACTTTCGATACATCCTTACCGGATCGCTCCTTGGCGTTGAGCTCGAGGGCATCGATTCCCTGCCGGTGGGGTATGTCGAGCAGGTCCAGATGTACCCGCTCGACTTTGAGGAGTTTTGCTGGGCAAATGGCGTTGGTGCCAGCGTGTTTGACATGCTCAGGGGCTGTCTAAAGAATGAGGGGGAGCTTCCCGGCTATCTGTATGACCGCTTGCTCGATCTGTTCCATCAGTATGTGGTGGTGGGAGGCATGCCCGACGCGGTCAATTCCTTCTTGGCGACGCGCAATGTCGACGAGGTTCGAAACATCCACCGCGATCTTCACGCCCTGTATCGCGATGACATCGCAAAGTACGCTCCGCCCGAGCTGCGCTTGGTTATTCGCGATATCTATGATCTGATTCCCAGCGAGGCCGGTTCCAAAAACAAGCGATTCAAACTGTCATCGATTAACGGTGTCAAACGTTTTTCGCAGGTGACAGATCATTTCCTCTGGCTATCGGAGGCGGGTGTCGCGCTTCCTGTGTATAACGTAACGGCGCCCGTGGCACCCCTTTTATTGGGGGAGCAACGAAATCTGTTTAAGCTGTTTTACTTGGACACCGGAATGCTTATGTCGTCGTATTCCAAAAGGGTCGCCCAAGGCGTTTTTGATGGGGAGGCAGAAGGCCCCTTTGGCATGAATATGGGGGCGGCATTCGAGGGCTTCGTTGCCCAAGAGCTCAAAGCCCACGGATTTAGATTGCGCTACTTTACGTCCAAAAAGGTCGGTGAGCTCGATTTTGTGGAAGAGACGTTCGATGGGGAAGTGCTCGCCATCGAGGTCAAATCGGGCAAGAGTTTTAAGTCCCACGCGGCGCTCGATAACGCACTGGCAACGAAGGGCTACGGAATCGATCGCGCCCTGGTACTTGCGGAATGTAATCTTCACCGCGATGGTGACGTGCTGTATCTGCCCATCTTTATGGCAGGGCTTTTGGAGCCGTAACGTGCCGCCGACTCTTCCGACCCTCCCTTAGCCCTCGCTACTCGTCGTCCCCGTCGTTGGGGTCGCCCTTGAGGGTGTTGATGTCCAGATACTCGTTATCGTCCTCTTTTTGCTGGGTCTCCGACTCCGCTTGGGTGGGGCCGGAGAACAGCCGGAATCCCTCAAACGCAATGACACCGAGCAGGGCAATGACAATGGCGATAAAGGCAACCTTGACTGCCTGCGGAAATTCCGAGAAACGCAGCGCCTTTTCCTCGGCGTAATAATCGGCGAAGCGTTCTTCGCCTGTGCTTTTGGTATACACCGGCGCGGACGCGGCCTCCGGGTCATATTCCGGTGCAGGCGTGGCAGCGTACGGATCGTTGAGATAATCGCTCGATGCGGTGCCATAATCCTCGGTCTCGATGCGACCGTTGCCAGCATAGCCATCGGAATAATCGGAAAATGCCGTACCGCTCTCATAGTCCGCGGCACTCGTGTTGGCGGCAAAAAGCGGGTTAACTGGAACGTCGAGCGCCGGCATGCCGGTAGAGGTCTCATCCAGATCGGTTGCAGCCCAGGAATCGTAGGCAACCTGATGGGCAACGGGCTCATCGAGCCTTGTGACCGGAGGCTTGCGTGCCGCAGGAACAGGCAACTGCTGGGCGCTGTACATAACGGTGCTGTCGGCCGATTTGCCCTGCGTCGCTGCAGCGAGAAATGCCGCCGTTTCGGACGGGTCGCTTGCGGGGCGGGGAGCGGGCGTGGTCGCCGAAGTGAGTGCGGGCGTCGAAACAGGCGACTGCGCAGGAGTCGGCGCAGATGCGGGCTTAGGCGCAAGTGCGGGATTGAGGCTTGACGGACGAGCCCCGCCGCCCATGAGTTCGTCGGCGGTCCACGGGCGATCATTCATCACGTCGTCAAGGCTCAGCGAAAACAGGTCGTCTTCACCCTCATCGAACATGCGGTGCACATGTCCACCAATTGCCGGAATCAATCCGCGACCGGTGCATGATGCCTTGCTCAACGCCATTCTGTTCCACCCTTTCGAAATACTAATGACATCGATTATATGGAACTTCCCAAGCGGCTCGGTCTTGGATTCGAGCTTTCCAGAACTCGCGCCCAAAAGGGGAGGGGCAATCTAGGCGAGTGCCTACTTGTCGTCGGCCGCCGCCTTGGCCTCATTGAGGTAGCTATAGAAGCTGTACTTGGAGATGCCAAAGAACTCGCAGGCGCGTTCGCTCGACTTGGAAATGAGGAAGGCGCCGCGACGGTCGAGGTAGCCAATGGCACGAATGCGCTCGTCTTTGGTCATGAGTGCCGCGGGCTTGCCCACAAACTGTTCGCACTCGTGCAGCAGGTCCTCGAGCAGGTCGCCGATGTTCTTGGTAATGGGCTCGGGCTCGGTGTAGCCCGTGCCGCCGGTGCCGGTAAAGGCGTCGAGCGAACGCTCAAAAGCCTTCATAAGCGTAATGTCAAAGTTGATGCCCAAAATGCCGACGGGCTTGCCCTCATCGTTGCGGATAAAGATGGTCGAGGACTTGAGCAGCTTGCCATCGGCGGTTTTGGTGAGGTACGGCTCGCGGTCGTGCACGTCGGCGGTGCCCTCGTGCATGGATTCAAGCACAATATGGCTGGGGCCGTCACCCAGTTTGCGCCCGCTGACGTGGCCGTTTTCGATCACTACGATGGAGCGGTCCACGTCCTCGGTCTCCAGGTCGTGGACGACGACTTCGCAGTTGGGGCCAAATTGGAGCGCCAGGCCGTGTGCAAGGCGCTTGTAGAACTCAATCTGTGCGGGGGTCATGGGTGCCTTCCTAAAAATTAGTTTGGGCTCACTGTGCCATAAACCCCACTTGTTCGCAAATAACGAAAGCGTCGCTGTGTTATGTGACCGTTCGGCGGCGAAAAGGTACCGATTACGGCAACAAACAATTTGTTAGGTTTTCCAATCAAAAAGTGTGATAGAACAGTGCTAACAAACTTTTTGTTTGGCATCCACATAAAAGTTCAGCCGTGTGAATGGGATCGGGCTGAAACGCGTATGCGGGGGCCGGCAAGAGAGAACTTAAGGAGTTCACCGTATGGCCGATAAGATCCAGTGGGCGGGCAACACGATGCCCAAGAGCGATGACAAGCACTTGGGAATCATGAGCCTCGACCACGTGAAGAAGGCCCGCGCCTTCCACCAGTCGTTCCCCCAGTACACCGTTACTCCGCTTGCCCGCCTGGACGGCCAGGCCGCGCGCCTGGGCCTGTCCAACCTGTGCGTTAAGGACGAGAGCTATCGCTTTGGCCTCAACGCCTTTAAGGTCCTGGGCGGCTCGTTTGCCATGGCCAACTACATTGCCGACGAGACCGGCAAGGACGTTGCCGAGTGCACCTTCGATTACCTGACCTCCGATCAGCTTGCCAAGGACTTTGGCCAGGCCACCTTCTTTACCGCTACCGATGGCAACCATGGCCGTGGCGTGGCATGGGCTGCCAACAAGCTGGGCCAGAAGGCTGTCGTGCACATGCCCAAGGGTTCCACCAAGCCCCGCTTCGATAACATCGCCGCCGAGGGCGCCACGGTGACCATCGAAGAGGTCAACTACGACGAGTGCGTGCGCATGGCCGCCGCCGAGGCCGACGCCTGCGAGCGCGGCGTCATCGTTCAGGATACCGCCTGGGAGGGCTACGAGAAGATCCCGTCCTGGATCATGGAGGGCTACGGCACCATGGCTTCCGAGGCTGCCGAGCAGCTGCGCGAGATGGCCATCAACCGCCCGACGCACGTCTTTGTCCAGGCTGGCGTGGGCTCGCTCGCCGGCGCCGTGGTGGGCTACTTCACCAACCTGTATCCCGATAACCCGCCCACCTTCGTCGTGGTCGAGTGCGCGCCTGCCGCCTGCCTGTACAAGGGCGCTGCCGCCGGCGACGGCGATCCGCGCA
This sequence comes from uncultured bacterium, assembly GCA_905215765.1. Classification (GTDB taxonomy): domain Bacteria; phylum Actinomycetota; class Coriobacteriia; order Coriobacteriales; family Coriobacteriaceae; genus Collinsella. The sequence goes on along the minus strand of CAJMRP010000040.1, from coordinate 3,486 downwards.
TCGTGGACGGCGACATGCCCTCCATCATGGCCGGCCTGTGCTGCGGCGAGCCCAACATCCTGGGCTGGGATATCCTGCGCAACCACGCTACCGCCTTCGTGTCCTGCCCCGACTGGGTCACCGCTCGCGGCATGCGCACCCTGGGCGCTCCCGAGAAGGGCGACCCGCGCGTCATCTCCGGCGAGTCCGGCGCGGTGACCACCGGCCTGGTCGAGACCCTCATGCTCGATCCTGAGTACGCCGAGCTCAAAGAGCTCATCGGCCTGGACAAGACGAGCTCCGTGCTCTGCTTCTCCACGGAAGGTGACACCGATCCGGATCAGTACCGTCGCATCGTCTGGGAGGGCGAATACCCCACTTGCTAATACTGGGTGGAGTAAATAGGTATCGCTCCGCCACCTCACAGGTAGATTCCTTCGTTTGAAAGGTTATGAATAATGGCTAAAGAACTCGATTTCGACGCTATCAAGGCTGCTGCTGAGTCCCACCGTGCTGATATGACTCGCTTCCTGCGCGCCATGATCTCTCACCCCTCTGAGTCCTGCGAGGAGGGTGAGGTTGTCGCCTGCATCAAGGCCGAGATGGAGAGCCTCGGCTATGACGAGGTCAAGGTCGATGGCTTGGGTAACGTCATGGGCTTTATGGGCGAGGGCGACAAGATCATCGCCATCGACTCTCACATCGACACCGTCGGCATCGGCAACATCGAGAACTGGGATGCCGATCCCTATGAGGGCTACGAGACCGACGAGATCATCTACGGCCGCGGCGGCTCCGACCAGGAGGGTGGCATGGCTTCTGCTACCTATGCTGCCAAGATGATGAAGGACATGGGCCTCATCCCCGAGGGCTACAAGATCATGGTCGTCGGCACCGTCCAGGAAGAGGACTGCGACGGCATGTGCTGGCAGTACATCTACAACAAGGACGGCATCTACAAGTACATCAAACCGCTGACGGAGGGTGTGACGACGGCCGACGGCACTACGAGTCACTATGACTATCTCTATGCACTCCAGGGCAGCCGATATGCGCACCGCACCTATACCATCCAGAACCGGTTTGCATTGCTGGACAGCCAGTATGTGTGCGGAACATACAGAAAGGACAGTTTCGCGGCCTACTTCGGCTATAAGTTCGGAAGTGACAACCGGAAGATAAGGATCACGGCGAGCGAGCGGTATTTCTTCGGGTACGGCTACACGAGCGGTACTCCGCATGAAAGCGCAGTGCTTGCGGAGGACACGGGAAGTCAGGTGGAACTGACGCTTGACACGGACCTCATCGTGAATGACCCGCAATACATCTACGGTGCGAGCCGCATCATGGGGCTTGACTTGACGGACGTTAGCCATGCCATACTCCAGACTCTGAACTTGAACAACTGCTCCGCTTTGAGGACGCTTGACGTGAGCTGCGGCCAGACACAGACAACGCTGAACGCATTGCTGGTAAACGGTTGCCGAAACCTGCGTACACTGAATATGACCGGCTTGAAGTCAGGCAGCTTCACTGGCATAGACTTGAGCAACAACACGAAGCTGGAGACACTGAAGGCAGGCAAGACAGCCCTGACCGGCGTGAACTTCGCACAGGGTGCTCCGCTGACGAGCATAACACTCCCGGCAACGTTGCAGACACTGGAACTGCGCTATCTGGGCAAACTGACGACCAGCGGTCTGACGCTGGAGGGCACAAGCAACATCAACAGACTTGTGGTTGACAATTGTCCGGGTGTGGACTGGCAGACGCTGCACGCAAGGTGCGGAAACGTGAAGTATCTGCGTGTGACGGGCATCGACATGGAAGGCGACGGCAGCCTGCTGGCCTCACTGATGCAGACGGGCGGTGTGGACGAGAATGGCGGCAATGTGGAGAGCTGCCGACTGGTAGGCACATACCGACTGACTCGTTACGTTGATGATGAGACCTATGCTGCATACATCGAGCACTACCCGGAGTTGAACATCGAGCAGCCTGAATATACAATGCTGGAGAGCGACGAGAGCGTGGCAGACGATGCAAATCTCTCGAACTTGGATAACGGCACGGGCTATAAGTACGGCAACGACTACAAGCCAAGCGGCCATGTGGCAGCGATACTGAAGAACCGCCACAGAGTGCTGGCGAAGGTGACAAAGAAGGCGACCACGAGGAACGTGAACATAGCGAATGTCGATACCGTGGTGAACAATCTGGACGGCGAGATGACTTACTTGGAACTTGACGATAAGGACAGCACCAAGTATGCCGACGGAACCCCTGCCAAACTTGACGGCAGCGAGGGTGACCTGATGATGCACGAGCCTTTCTTCTGGAGCAAGGGTGTGAATGACTTCTTGAACAGCAAGAACTACAGCTGCTACAGCTCGAAGGACAAGGATCACATGCCGGCTGTGCCGAATGTGGACGTATTGACGCTTGATGACATCAAGGCGGTGCAGGGCGGTTACACTAAAGGCAGGAAAGTGATGAGTGGCAGGGACACCATAACAAATGCCATGAGTACGGACAGCTCTTATTCGGTGTGCGTGGTGGATGTGTCGAAGCACAAGCGTGTTCGCTGGCCGAGTGTGCCAGGCACGAACCTTGTGGGCAGCGCATTTGCCGACGTGAACGGCAATGTGGTGAAGAGCGTCGTGGTGCCAACGCTGGGTAACAGATTTGAGGCTGGTATGTATCTTATCAGCGATGTGCCGGAGGGAGCCAAGACTTTGTACTTCTCAATATTGAACACAGCCGAGTTTGACAAGGTGGTGCTTTCCAACAGCAGCAAGATAGAGGATATGGAACCTGAATGGTTTGCGAACGATGAGCATCTGTGCGCTGTTGTGGGCAGTTCTGTAGTTGGCAGCAAGCTGCGTGCCTGCATAACCGGCGGCAGCACTACTGCAAGCATGACATGGACGGACTTCCACTATTACAGCGTTCAGCGAGGTATGCAGCAGATTGACGCTCTGATGCACTTCCGCATTGCGAACCTTGCCTATGCGAAGTATGGCAGGAGGAACATGCAGGAGCAGTGTGGCGCAGGTTCGCATACGAATATGCGCACGACTGGCGGCACGATGTCAAGAGGCATGCAGGACACTATAGGCTATGAGGGCGCAAAGGCAATCAACCCGAATGTGACAAACAGTCTGGTGGACGAGAACAGAGTGCACCAATATGCCTGGTATGTGGACAAGGACGAGTATGGTGCAGCAAAGGTGACGCAGGTGAACAATATCTGCTGTCTGGGCTATGAGGACATCTACGGACACAAGTATGACATGATGGACGGTGTGGACTTGCCGAACACGAGCGGTAATGAGGGCAAGTGGCGCATTTGGATGCCCGATGGCAGCACCATTATGATAAAGGGTACGACGAATAGTGGTAACTGGATAACGGCGGTGGCGCATGGAAGGCTGATGGCGGTAGTGCCAGTAGGCTCGATGAATGGCTCGTCGAGCACATACTATTCAGACATGTACTGGATAAGCA
>CAJMRP010000039.1 GCA_905215765.1 uncultured bacterium | reverse complement strand
AGTGCGGTCGGACGTGGCGACGAAGCTCTTGTGCTCCACACCTTCAAGAATCTGCTCGTCGGTCATGGTCTCGTCGGCCATGGAATACCTCTTTCTAGACAGCCCGAGCTAGCGCAGCTGGGCGTAATGGTTGTAAATCGTAATAGCTGTGGGATAAAGATAGCGCCCGGACTGGATCACATAGACCAAACCCTGCGCAAAACAGGAGAAGAACAACTCATCGAGCGTCGACTCCCCCACCATCTTGCGCAGCGCATGCGCATAGTCGCCGTGGCGGTTGGGCTCGATGGCATCGGCCACAAAGACCACCATATCGAGCGGCGTCATGTCGCAGGCACCCACGGTGTGACGGTCGACAGCCTGGAAAACGGCCGGCGACAACTCGGGGAAAAGCTGCGGAAGCTCATAGGCGGCAACAGGGCCATGCAAAAGCGGCGTCGCGGCAGAAGGAGAGCCGGCAATCTTAATGCCGTAATGCAGAGCGCGCGTGACCAGCTCGTCATCGGAAAGCACCTTGTCCCAGTCGTGGATCAAGCCGGCGGCAGCGGCATCAAAGCGGTCGACGCCGTAGACCTCGGCCAGATGAAGTGCGGTCTCGGCAACACCCAGCGAATGCACATAGCGCTTGCGCTTATCCTTCATGCGAACATCGAGCAGCTCTTGAATGCGCTTGAGCAGCGCGCGCTCATCGCCCTCAAACTGATCCTCTACCGACAACGTAGACCCCCATCACTCAAAATCTTCTTGGCCCAAATCGGCATATAGCCTGCGTTTGCGAATGTAGCCGAGCACGGACTCGCTCGTAAGATAGCGCACGCTCATACCGCGAGCAACTCGCTTACGAATGTTCGTCGAGCTGATCGCCAGCGCCGGAATCTGAATATAGCGCACGTCGAACGGCAGCCCCGACTCTTTGATTCGGGCACGCGCCGTATCGATATCAAAGCCCGGTCGCGTCGCCGCAATAAAGGTAGCAAGCTCAGCGATTCGTTCGGCATCATGCCAAGTCACAATATCGATAATCGCGTCGGCGCCCGTAATAAAGTAGAGCTTTACCTGCGGCGGGTAAAAGTCGCGAAGGGCATGAAGCGTATCGGCCGTATAGGTTACGCCCGGGCGGTCGATCTCGAACCGGCTCGCCAAAAAGGCCGGGTTCGCAGCGGTGGCGAGGACCGTCATGGCATAACGGTCCTCGGCAGGCGTCACCGGCTTGTCAAGCTTAAAGGCAGGAGAGCCCGCCGGCATAAAGAGCACAGCGTCCAAGTCGAGCGACTCGCGCGCCTGCTCGGCGGTCACCAGGTGCCCGTAATGGATGGGATCAAAGGTGCCACCCATAATGCCGAGCCTAAACTCCTGCCCGTCCTCTAGAGGAAGCTCGGGCAGACCGATTCCACCGCGCAGCGACATGGCTTACTCGCCCTCCGAGGTCTCGGCATCGTCCGCGGCATCCACCGCATCGACAACCTCGACGCCCTCATCCGCAGCATCGGTAACGTCAATGGCCTCAACGGCAACGTCCTCGCCAGCATCCTCGAGCTCCTCGTACTCCGAGAAGTCCTCAGCGCCCTCAAAGTCAAAGGCGCGCTGGCAAATGCGGACCTCGTCGCCCGCACGGCAACCGGCCTTCTCGAGCGCGTCGTCAACACCCATACGCGCAAACTTATGCTGCAGGTAAATGACGGCTTCCTCATTTTCCCAGTCGGTCTGAATGACCATGCGCTCGATGGCGCGACCGACCACGCGGAAGGCACCGGGCTCTTCCTGGACAATGCGGAAACGCTTCTCACGCTGCAGGCGGCGGCGCTCCCACTCATCGTCGCGCAGAACGACCGGCTCATCCGAGACAGCCAACTCGGCGCGCAGCTTAGCCACCTGCTCGCCCACGGCAAGCATCAGCGTGTTGAGGCCGGCGCCCGTCACAGCAGACACGGCAAAGAACATATGTCCATCGTCGAGCGCTGCGCGCTTAAGGTCGGCAATCTTGTCGGCCGTGCCCGGCGCGTCGCACTTGTTGGCAACGACGATCTGCGGACGCTCCGAGAGCTCGGCGCCATACTGCTCGAGCTCGCGGTTAATGATGTGGTAATCCTCGACCGGATCGCGATCCTCAAAACCGCCCGTCATGTCGACGACATGCATGATCAGGGCCGTACGCTCAATGTGGCGCAGGAACTGGTGACCCAAGCCCTTGCCCTCGCTCGCACCTTCGATAAGACCGGGGACGTCAGCAACGACGTAAGAATATTCGCCGGCACGCACCATGCCGAGGTTCGGCACGAGCGTGGTAAACGGGTAGTCGGCAATCTTGGGGCGGGCGGCACTCATGCGCGCAATGAGCGATGACTTACCCACCGAGGGGAAGCCCACGAGCGCGGCATCGGCCATGAGCTTCATCTCGAGCTCAATCCAGTGCTCCTCGGCCGGCTCGCCCAGCTGAGCGAACGCGGGCGCGCGGCGCACCGACGTCACAAAGTGCGTGTTGCCCAGGCCGCCGGCACCGCCGGGCGCCACGACAACGCGCTCGCCATCATGCACCAGGTCGGCAATCTCGAACATCGGGGTCTGCGTCTCGGGGTCGAGCTCGCGTACCACGGTACCCATAGGGACCTTGAGAATCAGGTCCTCGCCGCTCTTACCGTTACGACGGGCACCCTGCCCGTGCGTGCCGCGCTCGGCGCGGAAGTGATGCTTAAAGCGGTAATCGATCAGCGAAGACAGCTGAGCATCGGCCTGGATGACGACATTGCCGCCACGACCGCCGTCGCCGCCATCGGGGCCGCCCTTGGGGACAAATGCCTCGCGCCTAAACGACATGCATCCGGCTCCGCCGTCGCCGCCGCACACGTTAATGCGGCTGATATCGGTGAACTGTGACAACAGAATCGCCTCCTACAAAAAAGAGGGAGACCCTTGAATCCTAAAACTCAAGTGCCTCCCACATATGTGCTCTATGAAGGGTGAATTACGCGTTCGCGAGCGGGCGTACGCTGACCCTGTGCTTGATACCCTTGTGGAACTCAACGGTACCGTCGACCAGCGCGAACAGCGTGTCGTCCTTACCACGGCCAACGTTCTCACCCGGGTGGATGTGCGTGCCGTGCTGACGGACGAGAATCGTGCCCGTGGTTACCGTCTGGCCGGCATAGCGCTTCGTGCCAAGGCGCTGACCGCGGGAGTCACGGCCATTACGGGAGGAACCGAGTCCTTTTTTGTGTGCCATTGTGTATACCTACTCTTTCGTTACGAGTGTAATCTACTCGGCGACGGGAGCCTCGGCAACAGCCTCAGCCTCTGCCTTGACAGCCTTCTTGGCGCGGGACGTAGCCTGGACCTTCACGATCTTCAGCTTGGTGAGCTGCTGACGGTGACCCTTCAGACGACGATAGCGCTTACGCTTGTGGAACTTGAAGACCAGCTGCTTCTCGCCCTTGAACTGCTCAACGATCTGAGCGGTAACCTTGGCCTTGGCCAGCTTGTCGGGATCGGTGACGATCTTCTTACCATCGTTGAGGAAGATAACCGGCAGGGTGACCTTGTCGCCCTCATTGCCCTCGATCTTCTCGACGGTGATGACATCGTCGGTGGCGACCTTGTACTGCTTGCCGCCCGTGTTAACGATTGCGTACATGTTTACTTGCCCTTCATGCATCAGTTAGTGCAACAGCCGAATATAGTAGCAGGCGAAAATACCCCCGTCAACGAGTATGTGGAGCAAATCCACAAGTTCGCACAGGTATGGGGCTGACGAGTCGGCCCTCGTCGTCCTCGCATGCTTGATTCTGACGCTCGACATCGTAGGAGCAGATGGTCACGAGGTCTTGCATACCGGTGGAAACAATAGGTGCATCCACGCCCGGGGTCAAGCCCTGCAACAAAACATCAGCCGCAGAAAGCAAAATTTCCGGACGCATGGAGCCCTCGTTGTCGGCATGGGTGTCGAGCATGAGCACCAAATGGTCCGGGCGCTCCCCCGCCGTGAGCTCATAGCCCACGAGCGTGTGATCCAAATCTAAGCGCTTGCTCTTTTTGCCGCGCGCGTAGTCGATGCCATGGTCCGCGCGCAGCGTGTCGATCGCACGACGCACCTCATCGGCGCTTACGGGCGCCTCGGGATCCAAGTGCAGGTCGATGCGATACGACAGGCGCGTGAGCTGCGCCGTCAACGCCGGCGTGCGCACGTCGATGTACGCCGCCTCGATAGGCGCCAAATCGGCCGGAGACGCCGCAGCCAGGCGTCCAAACGCCTCGTCGAGCGCCACGAACTCGGTCATAAACAGGTCATACCACTCGCAGGTCGACGACGTACCAACCGGTAGCGCCGAAGAAAAGCCCACGCGCATGTGCGGAGAGAAGCCCTGCGTGACGGCATAGGGAAGTCCCGCACGGCGCACGATGCGCTCAATGGTATGGATTACTTCGAGATGGCCCAGGTACTTAAGGCGATCGCGCTTGCCATAGCGAACACGAAGCCTAAAGAGCGAGGGGTTGTCGGTCAGGCGCTCACTCATGCGCGATCACCCATCAATACATTCTTGGCGTGGAGCGTGGGGCAGATCCCGCAGCCGGTGCACGACGTGCGGGTGCAGTCGGGAGTCGTGACGCCCTCGAGCGAGCGACGGTACTCGCGCTCGAGGAAGCCGCGCGTGCAGCCGGGGCTCACGTGCTCCCACGGCAGGCGCCAGTCCAACTCGTAGGGCAGGTGCACGAGCTCATTGAGGTCGATGCCGTTTTTGGCAGCAGCCTCCTTCCAGTTATCGAGCGAGAAATGCTCTACCCAGGCGTCAAAGCGAGAGCCCGAGCGCCAAGCATCGATGATGACGGGCGTCATGTCGCGACCGGCGCGGGACAGCGCGGCCTCGATGAGCGAAGTCTCGGCATCGTGGTAATGCACGCGGACGGCACGGTTGCGAACGCTCGTGATAAGCAACTTCTGGCGACGTTTGACGTCGTCGTAGTCGAGCTGCGGGCACCACTGGAACGGCGTGGCAGCCTTGGGGATAAAGACCGAAACCGAGATCGACACCGAGATCGAGCCGCGACGAGCCTTAGGCACCACGGAACGACCGAGCTCCAGCACGTGATCGGCCAGATTGGCGATGGCCACGATGTCCTCGTCGCGCTCGCCGGGAAGGCCCATCATAAAGTAGAGCTTCATGCGGTTCCAGCCGGCCTCGAAGGCCGCCTTGGCCGCACGGTCCAGGTCCTCCTCGGTCACGTTTTTGTTAATGATGTCGCGCATGCGCTGGCTGCCGGCCTCGGGCGCGAACGTCAGGCCACCTTTCTTTTCGCCGGCGACCGACTCGGCCATATCCACGCCAAACGAATCCAGGCGCTGCGACGGAATAGACACGCGAATACCCGTATCCTCCAGGCGACGGTTGAGCCTGCCGAGCACGTCGCGAATGCAGGAGTGGTCGGTCGTGGAGAGCGAGGTCAGCGACACCTCGTCATAGCCGGTCTTTTCCAGACCCTGAATCACCGACGAGACGATCTGGTCGGCCGAGCGCTCGCGCACCGGGCGATACGTCATACCGGCTTGGCAAAAACGACAGCCGCGGGCGCAGCCGCGCAGGATCTCGATAGACAGGCGGTCGTGGACCAGCTGCGCATAGGGTACGCACGACTGCGACAACGGATTCGTGGCGCCGAAATCCTCGACGACGCGCTTGTAGACCACAGTCGGCGCATCCTTGCCCTCACGCGGCACGGTGTAGCCATGCGGCGAGCAGGGCTCGTCGTGACGAACTTCATAGAACGACGGCACGTAGTTGCCGGCAATGGATGCAAGCTGCTCGACAATCTGCGCGCGCGGGACCCCTTCGTCACGCAGGCGGCGATGCAGCTGGCAGGTCTCGAGCAGCGATTCCTCGCCCTCGCCGATGAGGATGGCATCGAAGAAGGCCGCGTACGGCTCGGGGTTGTACACCGAGGGGCCGCCGGCGATGATGATGGGGTCGTCTTCGCCTCGGTCGGCCGCCAACAGTGGAATGCCAGCGAGGTCGAGTGCCTCGAGGAAGTTCGTCACCGCCATCTCGTGCGGCACATGCAGACCGACGATATCAAACGAAGCGACCGGCGCTGCACCCTCGAGCGAGAGCAGCGGAATGTCTGCCTCGCGCATGGCGTCGCCCATATCGGGCCACGGCACATAGCCACGCTCGCAGGAGATGCCCTCGGCCTGGTTAAGGATGTTGTAGAGGATGGCGATACCCTGGTTGGGCAGACCGACCTCGTACACATCCGGATAGATCAGGCAGCAACGGTAGTCGGCATCGGCCTTGGAAAGCGTGCCCCACTCGTGATCGATATAGCGACTCGGCTTCTCGACCTTGGCGAGCAACGGCTCAATTAAATGAAAACAGTCTTGGTATGCAACGCGCAACGGAAAACCCCTAAGCAGCGAGATCTGATGCGTCCTGATAGGACGCCATAGGACGGGTAGCGCCCGCGACCGTGGTCACCAGATCGCGAACGCGGGAGAACGTGGCAGTGACCACCTCGTTGGCACGGCTGTAGTCGACATCGCGCTCGTAGAGCGAAACGAGCGCACGGCCCATGCCATAGGTGCCCGCGGCGGCAGTGAGCACCTTGACGGCAAACCCAATATGCGGCGTCTGCTTGACAAGTGCGCGGGTGACCGCGCGGATCACAAGACCGCCGGCAAGCACGCCCGCGACCTCGTAGCCGCGCTCGGGCTTAATGCCGCGTCCAAAGACGGCAGCGAGCTCAAAGAGCATGCCCACCTGCGCCAGCGCCATAACGGGATAATCGGCGCCCGGCAAAAACACCAAAGCCCCGGTCGCCATATTGGTGAGCGCACACGAGGTGATGATGCGGTTGGCCGCCGCGATGCGCATGAAGGCAAAGTTCGCCGCAAAAGCCGTTTCCTTGTCGGTGCGATCGAGAATCCAGCGGGCAAGCGTCTCGAGCAGATACGTCTTATCGGTTGCCGCTACCACGCCGAGCATGGGCGTGGACTCCTCGATAAACGGCACCTCCACAGCAGACTCGGCAAGCACGCACACGGGCGCGCCGGCGATCACGAGCTCCTGCACGGCACTCTCCAAGCGGTCGGAACCACACGAGAGCACCAGTACCACATCGGTATCGGTCTTTGGAGCAATTCGCTCCTCCCCCAGACGCTCGACGCGCACAATGCCCGAGGTCGTCTGCGGCACAAAGGCGTCACGCACCGTCTCGGCCAGAAAGCGCGAGGCGGACGAATCCAGATAGACCGAGACGCGCACCGGCGTATCGGAATCCTTCTTAACGGACGCGCCCATCTTAAAAGCGCGGGTCAGCTTATCTACGGGAATTTTCATAGCAAACCCCTCCAGCGGTTACGCGGCGCCCGAACGATGCCGCCATATGGATTGTACGATACCCACCGTCAACAGCTGAATCATCATCGAAGACGAACCAAAGCTAATAAACGGTAGCGGAATACCGGTAATCGGCATCATGCCGATGCACATGCCGATGTTCTCGAAGGTCTGGAATGCCCACATGCCGACGATACCTACGCACGACAGACGCAGGAACAGCGACTCACACTTAAAGGCGACGCGAATCGTCGAAAAGATCAGCAGCACGTAGAGGCACAGGAGCAAAAAGGAACCGCAAAAGCCAAAGGTCTCGGACAGGAAGGCGAAGACGAAGTCGGTGTGGAACTCAGGCAGAAAGCCGCCGGCCGACTGCGTCGCATGCCCCAGGCCCTTACCAAAGAAGCCGCCCGAGCCAACGGCGATAAGCGACTGCTGCAGGTTGTAGGCATCGTCCGAATCGGCATTATCGGGGTCGATAAAGACCGTCAGACGGTTCATCTGATACTGCTTGATGAGCACATCGTGGCCGAGCAACGAATCAAAGACCGAATCGAGCGCCAGGACGAGGGCCACCAGGCCCACGAGCAGGGCCAAGGTCGACAGCACCCATTCGCGGCGTGCACCGCTCATACAAATGACGATGGCGCCCGAAACCAGCACGACCAGGCCCGAGCCCAGGTCGCCCATGGCAACGACGGCCAAAAACGGAATGGACAGCATGCCGCAGAGCTTGACGTAGTCACGAACGGTATCGATGCGACCGTTATACTGCGAGCCAAGCGTAGCAATAAAGAAGATGGTGATGAGCTTGGCAAGCTCAACCGGCTGGAATGTCAAGCCGATACCGGGAATCTTGATCCAGCCCGTCATGCCCAGACCGCCTGTATAGGACAGACCCGGAATCTTGGGCGAGAGGATCACGATCAGGTCGATGACGAGCAACGCCGTCGAGAAATTGGAAATACCGCGCAGGTCGGTACGCCAGACCAGCACCGCCAGCACCGTACCGATTCCAATTCCCAGCAGATGGCGTGAGAACGAAGCATCGGCCTTAAACTGCGAAGCCGACCAGATAATGATGGCACCGTAGGCGACGAGGGCCACAGTAGCCACGAGCACACCGATATGCACCTTTTGGCGAAACGTGCCGCGCGAGGCCGAAAGTTGCTTGTTGACACGGTCCAGGCTGCTGCGAGAGCCGGTCTTGGTTGAACGGAACAGATCCGCCGGAGAAAAATCCATCGCAACCTCCTATCGAACCGAAGAATCGCCCGAGGCCGAAGAGGTATCGGGCTCGTCATAAATCACGCCGAGCACGTCGCGCACGACATGCATCGCGGTATCTGAGCCACCGCCGCCCTGCTCCAGCACAGTAGCGATGACATACTTGGGATCATCGGCCGGTGCATAGGCGCAGAACCACGCGTATTCGTCCTCGCCGCTTTTCTCGCCCGTGCCCGACTTGCCGTATACCTGCGGCGTCAGGGTGCCAAAGTGAGCCGCCAGGGACGTCGATGCCGTGTAAATCACGTCGTGCATGCCGTTGCGAACAAGAGCCAAATCCGAATCGCTGTTGATCTTGGCCTCCAGGCGCTTCTTCTTGCCCTTGCCGTTGTACTTATAGGCATCGCCGTCGCCATCGCGCGACACGGCAGACAAAAACACGTGAGGCACGTACTGTTTGCCGCCGTTGGCAAGACCCATATAGGCACACGCCATCTGCAGGGGCGTCACCAGAATGTCGCCCTGACCGATGGCAATGTTGGTCATATCGCCGGCATTCCACTTGCGGTCCTCGGCAGAGGCGTCGGTGAAGTACGACTCTTTCCACTCGGCATCGGGAATACGGCCCGCGCCCTCACTCGGCAGATCGATACCGCAGGTTTTGCCTAGACCCCAGCGACGAAAGACCTCCTGCAGGCCCTCGGGATGTTGCTCGTCATAAAAGAACGCCTTGCCCATGTCGTAGAAGACAGGATCGCACGAGTTGGCGATACCCGACTGCAGCGTCATGGTGCCGTGGCCAGACGTCAGCCAGCAGCGCTTGCCCCAAGCCTTGCCCAGGCCCGTCCAATAGCCCGTGCAGTTGGTTGTCTGCGTTGAAGTGTAGGTTCCAAACTCAAGACCGGCCAGCGCCGAGAGCGGCTTAATGGTCGAGGCCGACATGTACTGTCCGCTAATGGCGCGGTTGAGCAGCGGGTGCGAACCCTTGTCATCATTGAGCTCGGTCCACACGTCATTTGAGACGCCGCCGATAAAGACGGACGGATCGAACTTGGGCTGGCTCGCCATGCCCAGGATCTCGCCATTGTTGGGATCGAGACACACCACAGCGCCGTTGCCGGCATTGCTGTAGCCAGTGGTCTTGGCAAGCTCGATAGCGCTCGCCAGTGCCGTCTCACAGGCCTGTTGGATCTTAAGGTCGAGCGTGAGCTTAATGTCGGAGCCGGCCTTCGCGGGCACGGCGCCGGCCTGACCGGTCACATTGCCCGAGGCATCGACCTTGACGGTCTGCTCGCCACGAATACCCTGCAGCAGGTTTTCGTAGTAGCTCTCAACGCCCGCCTGGCCCACGATATCGCCCGACTGGTACGTAATCTTGCCAGCAGAAGCATCATCATCGCCAGAGGTTTTCTTATTCTGGGCCTCGAGCTGCTCGGGGGTAATGGTGCCGGTATAGCCCAAGATATGGCATGCCGTCTCGCCGTATGGATACTGGCGTTCGGTACGCTCGGCAATCTTGACGCCCGGGAACTCGCCGGCGTGTTCCTTGATATAGGCAACCGTGGAGCGACGGACGTCCGTCGCGATGGTATGCAGGCTCTGAGCGCCCTCTGTATTGTCCTGAATATTGCGAAGGACCGCCACATAAGGCATTCCAAGCACGTTGGCAAGATGGCGAACCAGAACCTCATCCTCGGCAAGGTCGCGGTAGGCCACGACAGCAAGTGAGGGACGGTTCTGGACAAGCGCCACGCCATTGCGGTCGAGGATGCGGCCGCGCACAGCGGGTGTGGTAACGGTGCGAGTCTGATTACTATTGGCCTGCTTCTCGTAATAGTCCGACGAGACCATCTGCATGCCCCACAGCTTGACGGCAAGCGCCGCAAACATCGCGCCCACACCCGTGGTGAGGATGGAAAAACGGCCCTTAAAGGCGGTCGCCGCGGTATTGCCCTCGCCCTCGGTGGCGCGCGGGGCCGTTCCACGCTGCGTATCGTAGGTAAAACGGGAATCGCCGCGACGCATGATGACCAGCGCGACCACGATGGCCACAACCAGCACGATACCGGCGATAATAACCGTCAACTGGGAAGACATCTACGGGCCTCCCCTATTTGAGCTTGCGGGTCTTGGGCTTAAAGCGCATACCCGCCTGGCGTCCGCCACGTGCGGAGAATCCATAGCCGGACTGCGGCACGACGCCGGACATCAAAAACGGAATGGCAACCAGACCCGTCAGGATCGAGGACGGCAGCGCATGGCCGAAGATCGCCACGACAAAGCTCGTCTCCAAACCCATAAACAGCAAGATGATGCTGTAGATCACATTAATGACGAGCGCAAAGGCGCTCACAGTGACGCCGCGCGCACTCGGGGTACCGCCCGTCTGACCGACGGCGCTGTGCACCAGGGCAAAAGAACCCACGGTCAGCAGGAGCGACATAACGCCCACCGGCACGGCAGCGGACAGGTCATAGAACAAGCCGCTGCAAAAACCGCACACGACGGCACGGGTCGGGTCGCCCGAGAACACGCTTAGGCACACCAGGATAATCATGAAGTTGACACGACCGCCCGCAATGGAGATCTGCGGTGCCAGGCCTGCCTGCAGCAGCACGCACACAATGGCGGCGATCACAAACGTGCGGGAGCTCATCCCCTGCTCGTGTAGATCCATGGACATGCCCCCTATTCGCTCGAGCCGGAATCGGTCGTCTCGGACGTGTCGGAACTGTCATCCGAGCCCTCGTCCTTCGTCTTGGTTGCAGCATCGCGCGACGTTCCCTGCGGCGTGCTGTTGGCCGTGCTCACGTCCTCATCCGAGGCCGACTGTTCGTCGGTCAGCGAGGTAATGACCAGCACTTCCTCGTTGTTCTCGGCCGTGGTCTGAGCGCGCACCACAATGGTGTAGTACACGTCGTTTGCCGATTTCTCAACCGACGAGACGGTGCCGAGCGGAAGGCCCTTGGGGAACACGCCACCGATGCCCGAGGTCACGATGATGTCGCCAACCTTAACATCGGAGTCGACGCTCACGTACTCAAGACGCAGCGTGCCGTCAGCCTGACCCTGCAGCATGCCCTGGGCGCGCGTGTCCTGCACCATGGCGGATACGCCGGAGTTCTCGTCGCCAATCAGGCGCACGGTGGACGTTTTGGCCGAGACTTCGATGATCTGGCCGATAACACCGGCCGAACTCGTCACAGGCATGTTGATGGTAAGCCCGTCGGCAGAACCCTTATCAATAGTGACGGTCGAGGTCCAGGCATCACCCGAGGCACCAACGATACGAGCTGCGGTCGATTTGAGGTTGTAGGTCGACTGCAGGCCGACCAGCCCCTCCAGACGCTCAGCGGTCTTTTGAGCCTCGGAGAGCTCAGCAACCTTAGAGGTCAGTTCCTCGTTTTGCTTCTTGAGCTCGTCGAGCGTGTCCTGCGAAGCCGTAAGGTTAGAGAACACGTTGCCGATCGCATTGAAGGGAGCCGCCACAGCCGAGCCCACAAAGCGCACCGGCGAGGTAATCGTCGTTACGCCCGAACGCACGGCATGAATCGGTCCTGCCTCGCCCTCGCGGATGTAAAACGTGAGCAGCAACACCGAAATCAGGCTGAAAACAATCAACGGGCGCATACCCGTTGATTGTCGCTTGGTATTCAGATTTGTGGAGAAACCCGAAGATCGTGCCAAATGGAATCCACCTTTTGGAAATTAAGCATTGGTCTGGACGAAGCCGCCATCAAACGCATTGGCCTCGAGCACGCGGGCACAGCCGTTAACGACGTTATCGAGCGCCGTAGGGCTGACGTTGACCGAAACACCGGTCTCATCGCGCAGGCGCACGTCGAGACCGCGCAGCAGCGCACCGCCACCGGTCAGCAATATGCCATAGTACATAAGGTCAGAGGCAAGATCGGGCGGCGTAGCATCGAGGGCGTCTTTAACGGCCTTGGCCATCTCGTCGAGCGGCTTGTTGAGCGCGCGACGAATCTCCTCGCTCTCGATGCGCACGGTCTTGGGCAGACCGGTGATCACGTCGCGGCCGTTGACCTCGACATCGAGCTCGTCCTTGAGCGGCACAGCGGAGCCGACCTTGATCTTGATGTCCTCTGCCGTACGCTCGCCGATGGCCAGGTTGTAGGCATCGCGAACGTGCGTGAGGATGGCCTGATCGAACTCGTCACCGGCAATACGGATGGACTGCGAGACGACGATACCGCCCATAGCGATAACGGCGACCTCGGTGGTACCGCCACCGATGTCGATGACCATGGAGCCGGTGGGCTCCTCGACGGGCAGGTCGGCGCCGATAGCGGCAGCCATGGGCTCCTCAATGAGGCTGACATATTTTGCGCCTGCGCTTCTCGCGGCGTCGTTGACAGCGTTTCTCTCAACGCCGGTAACGCCCGAGGGGATGCAGATCATAACGCGGACTCTCGCGAGCGGGGAGTTCTTCGTGACCTTCTTTATGAAAGCCTTGAGCATATCCGCGGTGATGTCGAAGTCGGCGATAACGCCGTCCTTGAGGGGACGGACTGCGGTTATGGAGCCGGGAGTTCTGCCGATCATCTCCTTGGCTTCTGTGCCGACGGCAACGACTCTGGGCGGATTGTACTTCTGATCGACCGCAACGACGGAGGGCTCTCTTATAACGATGCCCTTACCTTTTACGAACACGAGGGTGTTCGCGGTACCCAAATCGATACCGATATCAAGTGAAAATAACATACTGTTCTCCTTTCAACAGTCAGAATACTTTATTATCGTCTGTTATCTGAACGAAATAGAATTGACAATTGATTCAAAATCTCCGGTGTTTGCGCCGGCTTTTGAAGTTTTGTAGGTGCAGGCATAGGTCACGCCGTTCTTCTCGAACAGGGCGGAGACCATGAACGCCTCTTTGCCGTTCGCGGAGACCTTTATCTCCGTAAACCTTGCGTCCTCGCCGCAGAGGGTCTTCGTCTCGTCGTTGACCTCGGGGTTGAAGCCCTGCGCCTTGAGCGAAGAGATGACCTCGCCGATATCGGCGGACTTGTCATCGACGCTCTTTTCGGTGTCATAAATTATGTCGATGGTCTCGTCGCCCTTGGTGAGGGTTATCGCGGTGCCGACTGCCGACATATCGTAGCCGGAGGGCTGGGTGAATGTGAAATATCTGCAGTAGGCGTTCTTGCCGGAGACGAGAAGATAATCGAGCGCGATGGCGTTTGTTGCCTGCTCGCCGTTTTCGTCCTTCTTTGCCTTGCCCTTTTCGTCTGTGTCGACAACAACGATGTTGCCTGCCTCGTCATAGACGGGCTTGCCGTTTTCGTCGGTCACGAGCACGCGGTCGTTGCCGCCGCTGTCCTTGACTTTGAGTCCCTTTGCTTTTGAGCAGCCGGTGAAAAGACAAACCGCCGCGAGCATACAGATGAGCAGAGCCGAGATGATTTTCTTCATTCTTTAAGACCTTCCCTTCGTCCTTATCGTCCGAAAATTATTGCCTGTTTCAGTATAACACAGGGTATTGCACTTTTTCAAGTGCGGAATCGAAGATATGATTGACACAAAAAGGCGGTTTGAACCGTTTATCAGCCGTTGAGAGCCTCAAAATTCTCCTTGTTGCTCTTGTAGAGGTTCTTAAAGACTGCGAAGTTCTTGTCATATATGGGCTTGAGCGAGGGGTTCGGAATGAACGTCTTCTTCGCCGGGACGAGCTTCTTCGCCTCTTCGATGCTGCCTATCATGCCCAGACCGACTGCGGAGATGACCGCCGCGCCGACTGCGCCGACGTTCTGCGGGCTTGCAACGACCTCGACCGTTCTGCCCGTGCAGTCCGCGAGTATCTGGCTGGTGACGTCGGAGAGAGCGCCGCCGCCGACAAAGCGGAGAACATCGGAGGTCTTGGTCTTTTTGTCCTCGGTCTCAAGGAACCAGCGCAGGTGCATGCAAGTGCCCTCAACAACGGCGCGGATGAGCTCGGTCTTGCCGGTCTCAAGGCTGATGTTGAAGAACATTCCGCGGGCGTTCGGATCCTCGAACGGGCAGCGGTTGCCGTGCAGCCACGGGGTGAAGATAACTCCGCCGCAGCCTGCGGGGGTCTTGTTTATAACATGCGACATGTAGTCGTAAAGGCTCGTGAATATGGACTCCTTCGAGGAGGCGACATCGGTCTTCTCGAGGAATATGTCAATTTCATCGAGGGCAAGGTGATCCTTGACCCACTCGAGGCATTTACCGGCGGTTTCAAGCTCTGCGAAGTAGTTGAGCTTGCCGTTCTGCGCGCCGACTATCGCGGCGATCATCGCGCTCGTGTCGACTATATTCTTGTCAACAACGGTCGTGACCCAGCCGGATGTGCCGCAGTAAATATGAGTATCGCCGAGGGCGACTGCGCCCGCGCCGACGCCGATGAGCGAAGCGTCTCCGCCGCCGCCGAATACGGGCGTGCCCTCGCACAGTCCGAGATCGTCCGCAGCCTTTTCGGTAAGACCGCCGACGAGAGCGGTGGAGTCGATTATCTCAGCCATATGCTCGGGCTTGACGTTGAACATCTTGAGCATCTCGGGGCTCCAGCCCTCCTTGCCCTTGCGGACGTCGTAGAGCAGAGTGCCGAAAGCCGAGTCGCGCGTCATGACGAACTTGTCGGTCATGCGGCAGATTATGTATTCTTTGACGTCGAGCCACTTATAGGTTCTCGCGAAGTTCTCGGGCTCGTTCTCCTCGACCCATTTATATTTGTATACGGGATCCTTGACGCTCGCGGACACGGCACCGGTTATCTGCAGAGACTTGAGAAGCTTCGGAATATAAGCTCCCGCAATCTGCGGACCGTAAGCCATGAGTTCCTTTATCTGTTTCTTTGCGCGCTGATCCATGTAGCTCATCGCCTTGCGCACGGGCTGGCCGTCCTTGTCGACGAGCACGAGACCCTGCATCTGGGAGCAGAAGGATATACCGGCTATCTCCGAAGTGCTCACGCTCGTTGAATTCATGAGTCTCTTCGTGGTGTTGCATATCGCGCTCCACCACTCGTCGGGATCCTGCTCTGCGCCGCCGTCCGGATAAACGGTCAGCGAATAGCCTTCCATCTCCGCAGCGATCAGCTTTATTTCATCTTCAACTTCAAACAGACAGGTTTTGACGCCCGTCGTGCCGATGTCGTATGATAAGACGTATGTTCTGTCGCTCATTACAAATTTTTCTCCCTTCGCGGCTTTTCATAAACAAAGCCCCAATCTATCCATTCAATTATATAGCAAAAAATTGATGATTACAATGTAATAGCAAAAAAATTTTAAAAAACCGCGAAGCGGCACACGCCGCAGAAAATATTTATCCGCGCCCCTAAAGAAAAGAAAAACTTTCCGAAGCCGGCAAAAAAACTGCAAAAAAAGCGCCGCGGGCAGACCGAAAACCGCCGCGATGCATAGCGTACCCGCCGGGCAGCGGAGAAAAATAAAAAAATTTTGAAATAACAGTTGATTTTTGCGGCGCGTTGTGCTAATATACTATGGCAATCAGATGCGCTGCTAGCTCAGTTGGATAGAGTGTTTGGCTACGAACCAAAAGGTCAGGGGTTCGAATCCCTTGCAGCGCGCCAAGAACAGAAGCAATACCGTAGGTATTACTTCTGTTCTTTTTTATTTTCAAGGGATTCGAACCCTGAGAGGGTGA
>CAJMRP010000038.1 GCA_905215765.1 uncultured bacterium | reverse complement strand
CTTACAGCTCGTAGAGCGTGGTGAACTTGTCTTGGAGGTAGCTGCAGTAGTAGCGGGCATCGAACGCCATGCCGCACGCGCCCTTGATGAGCTCCGGCGCGTCCTTGGCGCGGCCCCACTGCCAAATGTGCTCGCCCAGCCAGGCGCGGACAGG
This sequence comes from uncultured bacterium, assembly GCA_905215765.1. Lineage (GTDB taxonomy): Bacteria > Actinomycetota > Coriobacteriia > Coriobacteriales > Coriobacteriaceae > Collinsella. The sequence continues at coordinate 16,485 of CAJMRP010000038.1, read as the reverse complement.
TGCCAGGTCGCCGCTCGCGCAGGCGCCGTTAAGGTCGACACCGTCGCGGCACATGGCCGGCACAAACATGGCATCGTAGGCACTGCCCAGCGCATACGTGGGGAAGTAGCCAAACGAGCCGCCGCTCCAGTGCGTATCCTGTAGGCAGCCGTGCGTGTCGTCGGGAACGGGAATGCCCAGGTACTCATCCATAAAGCGATTCCAAAGCGCGGGGATGTCCTTGGCCGTGGCCTCGCCGGCAAACAGCATGCGCTCGATCTCGTAGCGCACCATAACGTGCAGCGGATAGGTGAGCTCGTCGGCCTCGGTGCGGATCAGCGAAGGCTGCGCGATGTTCACGGCGTGGTAGAGCGTGTCCTCGTCGACGTCGCCGTAGACCTCGGGTGCGTGGCGGCGCAGCACCTCGAGCAGCGGTCCCATAAAGGCACGGCTGCGGCCCACGGTGTTCTCGAAAAAGCGGCTCTGGCTCTCGTGGATGCCCATGGAGGTGCCGCCCTCCAGGCAGGTGCGCGCATAGGCAGGATTGACGCCCAGCTCGTACATGGTGTGCCCCGCCTCGTGGATGATGCTGTAGACGTTGGAGATACAGTCGTCCTCGTAGATGTGCGTCGCGATGCGCGCATCGCCCACCGAGAAGCCCTCGCTAAACGGATGCTCGGTAAAGGCAAGCGTGGTGTCGTCCAAGTTCAGGCCGACGAGCTTCATAAGGTCGAAGCTCATGGCGCGCTGGGCGGCCTCGGGCACGCGGGCGTGCAAAAAGTCGGCATCGGGCTGCTGGCCGCGCTCACCGATGGCGTGCACGAGCGGCACGACCGTCGCCTTGACCTCATCGCAAAACGCGTCGAAGCTCTTGGCGGAAAGGCCGCGCTCGTACTGGTCGAGCCAGACATCGTATGGGTCGCGCTTGGGGTCCATGAGCTCGGCCTGATGCTTAAGCTGGCCGACGATTCTATCTACATAGGGCTCAAAGCTCGCCCAGTCATTGGCCGTCTTGGCCTTGTGCCACACGGCGTCGGCCTCGCAGGTGAGCCTGGTCCAGGCCTCGGCCTCCTCGGTGGGGATAACGCTTGCTTCGCGCTGGTCGCGGCCGAGCACGCGGATCTCGTCGAGCAGCTGCGGGTCGTCGATCTTTCCGCCCGCGACCGTCTCGCGCGCTAACGAGCGTACGAGCTCAACGGACTTCTCGCTGGTCAGTAGCTTGTGGTGCTCGCCGGCAAGGGTGCCCATAGCATCGGCGCGGGCCGCGGCGCCGTTGGCGGGGGCAATGGTCGCGCCGTCAAACTCGGCAATCTTGAGCAGGTACTCGCGGGTCCACAGCTTGCCCTCGAGCTTGCGGAATTTTTTGACGGCCTTATCGACCTTCATGCCTTTGGGCGTCTTGCCCACTGCGGGCTTGGCCTTCTTATCGTGCTTCTTACCCATACCATATCCTTGATCTCGCGAGCCGAGCGCCACGGATGGGCGCACGGCCAGTTTGCACAGCTACCTGCCTTGTACCCAGCACGAACAAAACGGAACGCGGCGATACACCCAAACAATGTGGTATCCTGTAGCCCAATGCGTTGACGGAGAGGGTTTCGCCCGCCGCGTCGCCGGCAAGAGAGGGAAGGTCATGGGCTGCAAGCCTTCCTGCGGTGACAAGGGCCAAGCGTTCACTCCCGAGCAGCGACCTCAACGGGCGCGCGGCCAGCGGCGGCGATGTCCCCAGTAGGGAAGCCGTGAGCCTCGCGACAAGGGGCAAAGAGTGGGCGCGGCGGGCCAGACATCCGCCGGGTCAAACAAGGTGGTACCGCGGAATTCAACCGTCCTTGGGCAATGCACATGCCCGAGGGCGGTTTTTTGTTACCGAACCGGGCCGCGTTTCGCAATGTCAGACGGCGACAGCCGCCTCGGCAAGCGGGGAGCGCGAGAGACGAAAGGGAAGACATGAGTCTGATTGATGATCTGGTCAAACTCGAGGAAGAGGCCAAGGAGCTCGTCGCAGGCGCCGACGACGCCGCAAAGCTCGAGGCTGCGCGCGTTGAGCTGCTCGGCCGCAAGGGCCGCATCACCGGCCTGATGCGCATGATGGGCAAGCTCGCCCCCGAGGATCGCCCCATGATGGGCAAGCGCGCCAACGAGATGCGCCAGCTGATCGAGGGCATGCTCGACGAGCGCACCACCGAGATGAAGGCCGCCGCCCTCAAGCACGCACTCGAGCACGAGGCCGTCGACATCACGCTGCCGGGCATCCGTCCGCAGATCGGTCACCAGCACCTGATCAAGCAGATCATCGAGGAGGCCGAGGACATCTTCTGCGGCATCGGCTACACCGTCGAGTCCGGCCCCATGGTCGACACCTCCTACTACAACTTTACCGCGCTCAACGCCCCCATGGATCACCCGAGCCGCTCGGCCCGCGATACCTTCTACGTGGTCGACAACAACCCCGGCAGCGTCGCGCACCCCGAGGCGCACGCCCATGGCGAGTCCGACGTGCTGCTGCGCACCCAGACCTCGGGCGTGCAGATCCACACCATGGAGTCGCAAAAGCCGCCCATCTACATGATCTGCCCGGGCACCGTCTATCGTCCCGACACGGCCGACGCCTGCCACCTGCCGCAGTTCAACCAGATCGAGGGCCTGGTCGTCGACGAGGGCATCACCTTTGGCGATCTTAAGGGCACGCTCGACTACTTTGTTAAGTGCATGTTTGGCGAGGACCGCAAGACGCGCTACCGCCCGCACTTCTTCCCCTTCACCGAGCCGAGCTGCGAGGTGGACGTGAGCTGCCACGTGTGCGGCGGCAAGGGCTGCAACTTCTGCAAGCACAGCGGCTGGATCGAGATTCTGGGCTGCGGCATGGTCGACCCCAACGTCCTTATTAACTGCGGCATCGACCCCGAGAAGTACACCGGCTTCGCCTTTGGCATTGGCGCCGAGCGCGTCGCGGCCCTGCGCTACGACCTGCCGGACCTGCGTACTCTCATGACAGGTGATATGCGCTTCCTGAACCAATTTTAAGCTGCGGCTTGCCCAAGCACGGCACCTTGGCGCTCATTCGTCGCTTGCGTACCAAAGTACGCGGCGCTCCTCTTTCGGGCCGATCTGCCGCACTTGGACAACCCTCGCTTTGTAAGGAATGTTCACAAAGTTGAAGTTTCCACCTGCATCTCTTCGCAGGCTTTCAGTATGAAAGGAGAGCTAGATGCGTGTTTCTTACGACTGGCTCAAGACCATGATCGATATTCCGGAGGATCCCAAGACCCTTTCGGACGAATATATCCGTACCGGCACCGAGGTCGAGGCGATCGACACCGTGGGCGAGTCCTTCGACCACGTGGTGACTGCCAAGGTGCTCACCAAGACCCCGCACCCCGATAGCGACCACATGTATGTGTGCTCGGTCGATGTGGGCGACAAGAATCTCGACGCCGACGGCAACCCCGCTCCGCTGCAGATCGTCTGCGGCGCGCAGAACTTCGAGGCCGGCGACCACATCGTCACGGCCATGATTGGCGCTGTCCTGCCCGGCGACGTCAAGATCAAGAAGAGCAAGCTTCGCGGCGTCGTGTCCATGGGCATGAACTGCTCCGCGCGCGAGCTCGGCCTGGGCGGCGACCACTCCGGCATTATGATCCTGCCCGAGGATACGCCCTGCGGCATGCCGTTTGCCGAGTACGTGGGCTCGAGCGACACCGTGCTCGACTGCGAGATCACGCCCAACCGTCCCGACTGCCTGTCCATGATCGGCATGGCCCGCGAGACCGGCGCCATCTTCGATCGCGATTTCCACGTTGAGCTGCCCGCCATCAAGGCCGAGACTGGCCGCGCGACCGACGACGAGCTTTCTGTCGAGATCGCCGACGAGGGCCTGTGCGACCGCTACGTCGCCCGCATCGTGCGCAACGTGAAGGTCGGCCCCTCGCCCGACTGGATGGTCAAGCGCCTCAACGCCCTGGGCGTGCGCCCGCACAACAACATCGTCGACATCACCAACTATGTGATGATGCTCACCGGTCAGCCGCTGCACGCCTTTGACCTGGACACCTTTGCCGAGCGCGATGGCCATCGTCGCGTGGTGGTTCGCGCCGCCCAACAGGACGAGAAGTTTACGACCCTCGACGGCGAGGAGCGCGTGCTCGACGCCGGCATGGGCCTCATCACCGACGGCGAGCGCCCCGTGGCGCTGGCCGGCGTTATGGGCGGCATGGATTCCGAGATCGAGGACGACACCGTCGACGTGATGGTCGAGAGCGCCTGCTTCAACGCCGGTCGCACTTCGCACACCAGCCGCGACCTGTCGCTGATCTCCGATGCCTCCATTCGCTTTGAACGCCAGGTCGATGAGACCGGTTGCGTGGATGTCGCCAACGTTACCTGCGCGCTCATCGAGGAGATCGCCGGCGGCGAGGTCGCTCCCGGCTACGTCGACGTTTTCCCCGCGCCCAAAACCATCGACAGCATTAAGCTGCGTCTGGCCCGCGTGCATGCCATCTGCGGCGCCGACATCGAGCCCGATTTTATCGAGCGTTCGCTCACTCGCCTGGGCTGCACCGTCGAGCGCGACGGCGAGGACTTTATGGTCACTCCGCCGAGCTTCCGCCCCGACCTGCCGCGCGAGATCGATCTGATCGAGGAGGTCCTGCGCCTATGGGGCATGGGCCGCGTGACGGCGACCATCCCGGCTGCCAAGAACCACATCGGCGGCCTGACCCGCGAGCAGAAGCTCACCCGTAAGGTCGGCGAGATCCTGCGCGCCTGCGGCCTCAACGAGACCACGACCTTTGGCTTTGCCGCTCCGGGCGACCTGGAGAAGATCGGTATGTCCACCGAGGGCCGCGGTTGCCCCGTGGTGCTCATGAACCCGCTGGTAGCCGAGCAGACCGAGATGCGTCGTTCGCTGCTGCCGGGCCTGCTGCAGTCCGTGGCCTACAACGAGGCGCACGGTACGCCCAACGTGCACCTGTACGAGGTCGGCAGCCTGTTCCACGGTCGCGAGAACGCCAGCCTGCCCAAGGAGACCAAGTCCGTGGCGGGTGTGCTCTCGGGCCAGTGGAGCGAGCGGTCCTGGAATATGAAGTACCGCAAGCTGCGCTTCTTCTTTGGCAAGGGCATTGTCGAGGAGCTGCTCGCCCAGCTGCGCATCGAGAAGGTCCGCTTCCGTCCCGTCGAGGGCGAGGGCTACGCTTTCTTGCAGCCGGGTCGTGCGGCCGAGGTTCTGTCCGGCGGCACCGTGCTGGGCTGGGTCGGCGAGATTCACCCCAAGGCGCGCGAGGCGATGGGCATCGATGAGGTCGTCGTTGCCTTTGAGCTCGATCTGGACAAGCTGATCAAGGGCGCCCGCAACCAGGAGAACTACCGCGAGTTCTCGCAGTACCCGGCTGTTGAGCACGACCTTGCTATCGTGGTCGACAACGCTGTGACCTGCGAGGATCTTGAGCGCCGTATTACCAGCGCCGGTGGCAAGCTGCTCGAGGGCGTGCGCCTGTTCGACGTCTACCGCGATCCCATCCGCATCGGAGCGGGCAAGAAGTCCATGGCCTTTGCGCTTACGTATCGCTCCGACGACCACACGCTCACCAGCGAAGAGGTCGAGAAAGCGCACCAGAAGATCGTCACCAAGGTGTGCAAGGGCGTAAACGGCGAGGTCCGCGGCTAGGGCTTGCGCTGGGAGCGTAGGGCCTGATGGCGGTTGCTGTGGCCTTTGCGTGACCGCGGTGTTCGGAATAAGGCACCGTTGATCCTGCATATATGACACGCGCATTACATAGCGGCGTGCTGCTTTGTCGGCAGCACGCCGTTTTGCTATGATAGCCCGCGGCGTGTTACGAATCTGACAATACGTAACACTGACAAGGCGATTTAAGCGGCGTTGCAATTCTGTGCGCCGACAACCGGGAGGCGTACATGCACATTCCAGATAATTATCTGTCCCCGCAGACCGATGCCGTCATGGCGGTGGCAATGGTGCCCGTTTGGGTCCACTGCATCAAGAAGGTGCGCGCCACGCTCGATCGCGAGCACATGGCTTTCCTGGGCATCTGTGCAGCATTTTCCTTCTTGCTCATGATGTTTAACGTTCCGCTGCCCGGTGGCACCACTGGTCACGCCGTTGGCGGCGCGCTCATCGCGCTGTTGTTGGGCCCGGAGGCCGCTGCCATTGCCGTCTCGGTCGCGCTGGCGCTGCAGGCGCTGCTATTTGGCGACGGCGGCGTTCTGTCGTTTGGCGCCAACTGCTTTAACATGGCCTTTGTGCTGCCGTTTGCCGCCGCTATCGTGTTTCGTGCGCTCAACAGCCGTCTGCACGACAAGAGCTGGGGCACCTCGGTTTCTGCCATCGTGAGCGGCTGGGTCGGCCTGTGCCTGGCGGCCCTGTGCGCGGCAATCGAGTTTGGTATTCAGCCGATGCTCTTCACGAATGCTTCGGGCGCTCCGCTGTACTGCCCCTTCCCGCTGTCCATTGCCATTCCGGCCATGATGATCCCGCATATGCTGGTTGCCGGCGTGGTCGAGGGCGTGGCGACGGCCGCCATCTACGGTTTCATTAAGAAGACGGCGCCGAGCGTTATCGTCGGGCCCGAGGTCGTCGATGGCCAGCTTGCTGCCGAGGGCACTGCTGCCAAGAAGACCTCGCTAGTCCCCACGCTCATCCTGGTCGCCGTGCTTGTCGTGGCTACGCCGTTCGGCTTGCTTGCCACCGGTGACGCCTGGGGTGAGTGGGACGCCGAGGGCGCCGCGACCGCCGTTCAGGAGGCTGGCGACGACAGCCTGCAGGCTTCGGTCGGTCTCGATACCCCGACCTTTGCCGATGCGCTGCCCACGGGCGATTACCTTCAGGCCTATTCCGAGGAGCAGGGCCTTGGCTTTGCCGGCCAGGCCGCGATGTATATTCTTTCGGGCGTGATTGGCGTTGCGGTGCTCACCATCGCATTCCGCCTGGTCTCGCTGACGGTCAAGGAAAGCGGTGCTCATGGCAATAGCCGAGCTGCCTAGCTGGCTTGCGGCCGAGGAGCGATATGAGCCCGTGGGGGCTCGGCATCGCGTGATGCAAAAGAACGTCCTGCACCTGGCGAGCCTGCTTGAGCGGGTTCGCCTAGGCGGCGGCGCACACGAGGGCGGGTCGATGGTCGACCGCGCCCTTTCTTGCGTTTCGGCTCCGGTGCGCCTGGTGGGGATGTTCGTTTGCGTCCTGTGCGTATGTCTGACGCAGAGCCCGCTGTACCTCATGTCGATGGCGGCTATCGCACTGGTGCTCGTTGCCGTGCGCCCCGTACGCGGGCTGCGGGCAACCTTTGTGCCGGCGTTGGCTGCCGCGGGGTTTGCCGTGGTTCTGGCGCTGCCTGCCCTGCTGCTGGGTGCTTCTGCCACGGGCGCCATGCTCAAGATTGCACTCAAGACCTTCATTAATGTGTCGCTAGTGCTGGGCGTTTCGTGGACCCTCACGTGGAGCCGCATGTCGGCGGCGCTCAAGATGCTGCATCTACCCGACGAGGTTATCTTTACATTTGATATGGCGCTCAAGCATATCGAGGTGCTGGGACGCACGGCGCACGATCTGTGCGAATCGGTCATGCTGCGCAGCATCGGTTCCGCGCCTGCGGGTTTTTCGCGCACCGACTCGCTGGCGGGTATCATGGGCATGACGTTTATCAAGGCGATGGAATGCAGCCGCGCGATGGACGAGGCCATGCTGTGCCGCGGCTTCGCCGGCGTGTATCCGACGCCCGCTCGCAGCTCTTTTGGCTGGCGCGATGCCGTTTACGCGGCCGTTGTGGTGCTGCTCGCCGTGTTGTGCGCAGTGCTGTAGCGCGGGCGGTCGAACCGTCGATGTGAGTAGGGAAGGGCGACGTTTTGGCAAACGATACAAATGGTGCGATGGGTGCGAGCGGTGCTGCCGGCGCCAGGGCCACGCCGCTCATCGAGTTTCGCGACGTGGTGTTTTCCTATGCGGGCCATACGGTGATCGATGGCGTTTCGCTTCAGGTGGACCGTGGAGAACTCGTTGCCCTGCTCGGTCCCAACGGCTGCGGCAAGACGACGATCATGCGTCTTATTAACGGCCTTGAGCTTGCGGACGCGGGTGCGTACCTGTTCGACGGGCATACGGTCGATGCGGCATATCTCAAGGATTCCGCGACGGCCCAGCGGTTCCATCAGCGCGTGGGCTTTGTGTTCCAAAACGCCGATGCGCAGCTCTTTTGCGCCACGGTCGGCGAGGAAGTCGCGTTTGGCCCGGCTCAAATGGGGCTGCCGGTAGACGAGCTCGAGCGCCGCGTGAGCGATGCCATGGAGCTGTTCCAGGTTGCCGACCTTGCCGACGCCTCTCCCTATCAGCTCTCGGGCGGACAAAAGAAGCGCGTTGCGCTGGCTGCCGTCGTGTCGATGAACCCCGATATCCTGGTACTCGACGAGCCTACCAACGGACTTGACGAGGACTCTTGCGACATCGTGGTCAACTTTCTACTGGCCTATGTTGCTGCCGGTAAGACGGTCTTGATGAGCACGCACCATCAGGATTTGGTACGACGCCTGGGTGCCCGCGCCATCTATATCGACCGATATCACCACGTGGTCGAGGCACCCGTGGCATCGTATGGAACCGAGAGCGGCGCTGCGGAATAGTTGCTGCGTAGTAGGGCTGCGGCCGTGCGCGTGGCTTGCCGTGAATGGTATAGTTATCCGGGTTTTACGGGGGTGGCTATGCCAAGTTGGAATATTCATATCGCTCAGACGGAACGACTGCTGGCGCGTGCTGGCACGCTTGCCGATAACGTGCGCGACCGCAATGCCTTTTTGTTTGGCTGCGTGGTCCCGGATATTTTCGTGGGCTATATGGTCCCTGGCATCGCCGATCCCATCCCGTACCGCATCACGCATTTTGCCAAGCCTGAGCCTATCCCTAAGCCGCGTGAGCATGAGTTTTGGGACACCTATGTGGCGCCGCTGCTCAAAGGGGCGCTTGTTGGTGCGCCAGCTGCCGCGACCTCGATTGCCGAGGAGCGCGAGCGACTCAATCGGGTGCATTATCCCCAACGCTACAAGGACGCCGAGCCGGTTGCCGGTCCCGGTGCTAGCGAGCTTTCGCTCGCGCCCGAGGACGTGGCGCAGTCGCTGCTCGATCTGACGCTGGGCGTTTGGTCTCACCTCGTGGCCGATACCGTGTGGAATACTCGCGTGAACCAGTACCTGGAGGCGCACGGCGGCAGGCCGTGCGAGGAATTCCGCATTAAAAAGCAAGGCGACTTTGACTGGTTTGGTAAGACGCTCGGCATTGTTTCGATTCCGCGTGCGACCGATCGCCTGTATACCGCTGCGACGCGTTTTGGGCAGTATCCCATCCATAAAGAGTATGTGCTCAAGACCATCGGCGTCATGCACGAGATTGTACGCGAAAACCCCGGCGAGTCCGATCATCCGCCGTATCGCCTGCTAACCGAGGAGTTTTTCGATACAACGTTTACCGAGGTCATCGAGCTAACCGAGGCGGGCTTTGCGGCTCGCGTTGCCGCTTCTGGCGTCCCCGCAGTCCCTCTGATCGCTAGCTGCTAGCCGGCCGGCTTAACGGTGAACAGTTCAACCCAATCGACCAACAGCTCCCGTCGCAGGGCATCTTCGGTAGTGCGTTCCTGATCGGTCTTTGGGATGTAGGGGAGCCCCGCCTTTTTATGAATGAGCTCGGCGATGTTGTTAAAGCTCTTCGTGTCCTTGATCTGGCCGTAGGTTATCTGGATAACGTCATAACCCATGCTTGTTAGGGACGTGGTGCGCTCGGCATCGGAGAGGCTTGCGGCTTCGCTGTCATGGGCGGAGCGGCCTTGGCATTCCAAGATGACGCCCATGCTGTCGGTGTTGCTCTCGATGAGGATATCGGCGTAGCAGCAGGTTTTGTCATACAGCGAGCGTGCGGCGTCGCTGAGTGGGATGCGCACGTTGTTTGCGATGTCGATGCCCATGCCACCCTCGTCGCGGGGGAGCGAGACGAGTATGGATGTCTGTACTTCGAAGGGCGAGGCGGTCTGCCCCGTCATGTTCTCGGCCGCCCAGCGCAGTTGTTTGACGCCGCGCAGGCCTGCGGCTTGCTTGGCGAACGTGGCGATATCCGTTGCGGTAAGAAGCGGTGTGCGCTTCCACAAGTTGGTGTCATTGCCCTTGGTGTCGACAACACGCTCCCAGCCGCAGTTGGGTGGAATGAGCTTAAGCGAAATAGCTTCATCGAGTTGTTGTTGCGTTCGCTCGCAGGGCTTAAACACTGCAAAGGAGCCGCACATCTCGTAGCAAGCCATGAGCAACTGGTTGCGTGAAACCTGCGTAGCAAGGTTGAGCAGTGTGAACTCCGGGGATGTGACATCAAATCCATGTTCAGTCTGCCTAAACGAACCAGGAGGCGGCTCTTGGGTTAGCAGACGGCTATGAAATAGCTTTCCGTTCGCGCGCTGTTTTCTTTCGCTCACGAATCTCCAAACTGGTGTGCCGAGCAAGTCTTTAAATACTGGCTGTTTTGAGTAATGCACCAAGCGATGGTCATGGTCAGGCGGCAGGATTGCCGGATAGAGTCCCAGTATCTGGGGCGGGATGCGATAGTACTGAAAAGCCGTGGGTCCGCAGGCAAGAAATGACATAGCGATCCGATCGTTTGGGCGTAGTTTGGGCTAGAAAAGCTATCGGTTTCGGAAGTGCGGGGAAAAAGACAAACAGGCAAAGCACAAGCGGTATTTGAACCAAATTTATCAGGGGTTTTGTTGAAATAAAAGGGCTTGTGCTCGGAGGCAAGCAATTTTTCCCCGCACTTCCGAAAACGCGGTCGATTTGGACTTTGCTAAAACGATTTATCAGCCCTGCGTGAGGTGTGGGTTTTCCACCGGGCGAACACTTTTAGCGCTTGGGGCTTTATTTTTTGGGCATCGAAGGGTGGATTTCGCGCTTTTGGTAATGAAATGGGTGCGTGCCATGCCGTGCGGTAGGCATCGGTGCACAGAAAAAGGGCCCGGAAGGCAATGCCTTCCGGGCCCTTTGCAATGCAAATCTGCTTGCAAGTGCGATTTAGCGCACCTGAGCGACGTAAGCGACGTTGGTCGAGGAGACCTTGTCCTCGAGCTGGACGCTCATGCGGGGATCGCCGGCGGTAGCGACGGTCAAATCGCCAGTCTTGACGTAGCCGAGCTCCTTAGCGGTCTCGATCGCCTTGACGATCGTGCCGTTGACGGTGCCCTGGGTAATCTCTGCCTGGTGCGGGATGACGCCCCAGTACATGATCATCTGCTGGACGGCCCACTCGTGGCGGGAGAACGCGCAGATCGGCATGTTGGGACGGAAGTGCGAGATCAGGCGGGCAGTACGACCAGTGGTCGTCGGCACGGTGATGCACTTGGCGCCAACGGTGGTGGCCATGTTCACAGCGGACATACCCACAACGTTGTTGACGACGCGGGTGCCGTGAGCGTCAGCCGGAACCTCTAGCGGAGCGTGAGCCGGGAGGTACTTCTCGGTCTCGAGAGCGATGCTGGCCTGCATCTTGACGGCCTCGACCGGGTACTTGCCGGCAGCGGACTCGCCGGAGAGCATAACGGCGTCGGTGCCGTCGTAAATGGCGTTAGCAACGTCGGCAACCTCGGCGCGCGTCGGGCGTGGGTTCTGCTGCATGGAGTCGAGCATCTGCGTGGCGGTGATGACGGGCTTATAGGCCGCGTTGCACTTAGCGATGATCTCCTTCTGGATGTGCGGAACGAGCTCGGGCTTGATCTCGATGCCCAGGTCGCCACGGGCGACCATGATGCCGTCGGAAGCCTCGAGGATCTCGTCGAAGTTCTCGACGCCCAGGGCGCACTCGATCTTCGGGAAGATCGTCACGTGCTCGCCACCGTTCTCGCGGCAAAGCTCGCGGATGCCGCGGACGGACTCGCCGTCACGGATGAAGGAAGCGGCGATGTAGTCGATGTTCTCGGTCAGGCCAAAGAGGATGTCCTGACGATCGCGCTCGGTGATGGCGGGCAGCGAGATGTTGACGTTGGGCATGTTGACGCCCTTGCGCTCGCCGATCAGGCCGTCATTCTTGACGACGCAGGTCATGTCCTGGCCGTCGACGGACTCGACCTCGAGGGCAACCAGACCGTCATCGATCAGGATCAGGGAGCCCTTCTCGACCTCGGAGGGCAGAGCCAGGTAGTCGAGGGAGATGTGCTCAGAGGTGCCGTGGAAATCCTCGGACGTGGGCTGAGCGGTGACGACGATCTTATCGCCGGTCTTGACGGCAACCTTCTTGCCATCGACCAGAAGGCCGGTGCGGACCTCGGGGCCCTTGGTGTCGAGCAGAATGCCGACGGGCAGACCGAGCTCCTTGGAAATACGACGGACGCGCTCGATGCGACCGTGGTGCTCGTCGTAGGATCCGTGCGAGAAGTTAAAACGGGCGACGTTCATGCCCGCCTTGATCATCTCACGGATGGTCTCGTCGCTATCGCAGGCGGGACCCATGGTGCATACAATCTTGGTGCGCTTGTACATTCAGACCTCCATCTGACATCGTCTTGCGCTGATAGATAAACCATAAGAAATAAAACTGAGATGATTATAACGAAATGCCGACCGAATACCCCAAAAAATCGACCGTATGCCGAATTAGAAGTTCATTTTCTGCGGTAAAAACGGTATATGAAAAATCTTTACCAACCGCTCTGACCGCTGCTATCTGGGCGATATTTCAGTTTGACGATGCGCCGAAGAAAAAACGTTTTATCAATGTTGAGCATCACACGGTCTGCATCGTTGCACTCGAGCCGTGCTTCCAATTGGAATGTTTTGGCTAGACGCGCCGCTTTGGGGTACCATAGCTCCACTATCAACTGCCGCTCAGCACGGCAGCCTTGATGAGCCCTTGCCCTTCTCCTGGGAATTATGATCGGGCATCAATCTGCTGAGTGGCCCGAATCCCAGGAGGGGATTCTATATGCAAAAGGAATACCTGTCCGCCGCAGCGGAGGTACTCAGCGACCAAGGTGTCGATGAGAACCTCGGCCTGAGCAACGACGAGGCGTCGTCGCGCCTCGCCAAGACAGGCCCTAACAAGCTCGAGGAAGCCGAGAAGACGCCGTTGTGGAAGCGCTTCTTTGAGCAGATGGCCGATCCCATGGTCATCATGCTGATCGTTGCCGCCGTCATCAGTGCACTCACGGGCATGGTCAAGGGCGAGGCGGACTTTGCCGATGTCGCCATCATCATGTTCGTCGTTATCGTCAACTCGGTGCTGGGCGTGGTCCAGGAGGCTAAAAGCGAGGAGGCCCTCGAAGCCCTGCAAGAGATGAGCGCGGCGCAGTCCAAGGTGCTGCGCGACGGCAAGCTCGTGCACCTGCCGAGCGCCGAGCTCGTGCCCGGCGACGTGATCATGCTCGAGGCGGGCGACTCCGTCCCGGCCGACTGCCGCGTCCTCGAGAGCGCCACGATGAAGATCGAAGAGGCTGCACTGACTGGCGAGTCCGTGCCGGTTGAGAAGCACACCAACGTGATTGAGCTCGCCGCGGGCACCGACGACGTGCCGCTCGGCGACCGCAAGAACATGTGCTATATGGGTTCCACCGTGGTGTACGGTCGCGGTCGCGCCGTCGTGGTCGGTACCGGTATGAACACCGAGATGGGCAAGATTGCCGGCGCCCTGGCCGAGGCCAAGGAAGAGCTCACGCCGTTGCAGGTGAAGCTCGCCGAGCTCAGCCGCATCCTTACCATCATGGTTATCGTCATCTGCATCGTCATCTTTGGCGTTGACATCATCCGTCACGGCGTGGGCAACGTTCTTACTGACCCGACTGCCCTGCTCGACACCTTTATGGTTGCCGTCTCGCTCGCCGTCGCCGCCATCCCCGAGGGCCTGGTCGCCGTCGTGACCATCGTTCTTTCGCTCGGCGTGACCAAGATGGCCAAGCGCCAGGCGATTATCCGCAAGCTTTCTGCTGTCGAGACGCTCGGCTGCACGCAGACCATCTGCTCCGACAAGACCGGTACCCTTACCCAGAACAAGATGACCGTCGTCAAGCACGAGCTCGCTGCGCCCAAGGAGAAGTTCTTGGCCGGCATGGCGCTGTGCTCCGATGCCCAGTGGGACGAGGAGCTGGGCGAGGCCGTGGGCGAGCCGACCGAGTGCGCGCTCGTCAACGACGCCGGCAAGGCGGGGCTCACCGGCCTGACTGCCGAGCATCCGCGCGTGGGCGAGGCCCCGTTCGACTCGGGCCGTAAGATGATGTCCGTGGTCGTCGAGACCCTGGACGGCGAGTACGAGCAGTACACCAAGGGCGCGCCCGACGTGGTGATTGGCCTGTGCACCCATATCTACGAGGGCGATAAGGTTGTGCCGCTGACTGAGGAGCGTCGTGCCGAGCTCGTGGCAGCCAACAAGGCCATGGCTGACGAGGCCCTGCGCGTGCTGGCGCTGGCGAGCCGCACCTACACCGAGGTTCCCGCCGACTGCAGCCCCGCTGCGCTTGAGCACGACCTGGTCTTCTGCGGCCTGTCCGGCATGATTGACCCGGTCCGACCCGAGGTCGCCGACGCCATCCGCGAGGCGCACGACGCCGGTATCCGCACCGTCATGATCACGGGTGACCATATCGACACCGCCGTGGCCATTGCCAAGCAGCTGGGAATCGTCACCGATCGCAGCCATGCCATCACCGGTGCCGACCTCGATCGCATGAGCGACGAGGAGCTCGACGCGCACATCGAGGATTACGGCGTGTACGCCCGCGTCCAGCCCGAGCATAAGACCCGCATCGTCGAGGCTTGGAAGTCGCGCGACCAGATCGTGGCCATGACGGGCGACGGCGTCAACGACGCCCCGTCCATCAAGCGCGCCGACATCGGCGTTGGCATGGGCATCACCGGTACCGATGTCACCAAGAACGTCGCCGACATGGTGCTTGCCGACGACAATTTCGCCACCATCATCGGTGCCTGCGAAGAGGGCCGTCGCATCTACGACAACATCCGCAAGGTCATTCAGTTCCTGCTTTCGGCCAACCTTGCCGAGGTCTTCTCGGTATTCATCGCCACGCTCATCGGCTTTACCATCTTCCAGCCGGTGCAGCTGCTGTGGGTGAACCTGGTCACCGATTGCTTCCCCGCGCTCGCGCTGGGCATGGAGGACGCCGAGGGCGACATCATGAAGCGCAAGCCGCGCAACGCCAAGGACGGTGTCTTTGCCGGACATATGGGTCTGGACTGCGTGGTCCAGGGCCTAATCATCACCGTGCTGGTGCTGGCGAGCTTCTTTGTGGGCGTGTACTTTGACATGGGCTACATCCACATCGCCGATATGATCGCCGGCAATGCTGACGAGGAAGGCGTGATGATGGCGTTCATCACGCTCAACATGGTCGAGATTTTCCACTGCTTCAATATGCGCAGCCGTCGTGCGTCGCTGTTCACCATGAAGAAGCAGAACAAGTGGCTGTGGGCTTCCGCCGCGCTGGCACTGGTGCTGACGGTGATCGTGACCGTGCAGCCGACGCTTGCCGAGATGTTCTTTGGCCCCGTGACGCTTGAGCTCAAGGGCGTTCTTGCCGCGCTGGGCCTGGCCTTCCTGATCATCCCGCTGATGGAGATCTACAAGGCGATCATGCGCGCGGTCGAGAAGGAGTAACGTACCTGTCCGGGCCCGCCCCACGCCCTTTCTCCCTCACTGGTCCTCGCGCTTTGCGCTGCGGGATCGTTCGGGAGAAAGGGCTTCCGGGGCGGGCCCTGCGGTGGCTTTGCTGGCTTTTCTCCCGTGCGGATGAAAAGGGCTGAGGGAAAGTTTGTGAGCCGATCGAGCGTTTGCTCGACCGGCTCTTTTTGATTTAGGGCTTTGCCCGGCCAGCTCTTTTTGATTTAAAATACCTGCTCAGTTGTGATTTATGGTGCTGGGAGGCGCTTGTGGGCAAGGCTAAGGCTAAGGCGAAGAAAAAGACGACGGGGGCGCGGGCTAAGCGCGATCGTCGTCGGAAGCTTGCGACCGAGGCCCCCGCGTCTGCCGAGGAGCTGCTGGCAAGCGTACCGGGACTTGACGCGCTGCAGGACGTTCCGGCGTTTGATGACCTGCCGGTCGATGAAACCCAGCAGACTGCCTTTGATGATTTCTGCGCACATACCGAGGAGCCCGCGCAGATGCAGCTTGGCGCCGTGGTGCGCTTGGATCGCGGGTTTCCGCTGGTGGCGACTGCCGACGACACCTTTCGCGCCGAGCATGCCGTGGGGTTTGCCAAATCGCGCGGCGAGGATGAGGTCCTACTGCCTGCCGTGGGAGACCGTGTGGCGGTGCGCCGCGCTCCCGGGCACGATATGGGCGTGATTGAGTGCGTGCTGCCGCGCCGTACGAGCTTTGAGCGTTGGCGCGGCCGTGCCCGCGGAGAGCGCCAGGTGCTCTGCTCCAACGTGGATAGCGTGCTAATCGTGCAGGCGCTCGGTGCCGGCGAGGTGCTGCTCGACCGCGTGGCGCGCTCGCTGGTGTTGGCGCTCGACTGCGATGCCGAGCCGGTGGTG
>CAJMRP010000037.1 GCA_905215765.1 uncultured bacterium | reverse complement strand
CCCAGCAGCCTCTGGGCGGCAAGGCTCAGTTCGGCGGCCAGCGCTTCGGCGAGATGGAAGTTTGGGCACTGTACGCTTACGGTGCTTCCAACGTCCTGCAGGAGATCCTGACCGTCAAGTCCGACGATACCGTGGGCCGCGTCAAGACCTACGAGTCCATCGTCAAGGGCGAGAACGTTCCTGTCCCGGGTATCCCCGAGTCCTTCAAGGTTCTCGTCAAGGAGATTCGCTCCCTCGCGCTGGACATCGAGCCCATGCACGATGCCGACGAGGACGCCTCCGCACCTGTGACCGCCGAGGAGACCTCTGCCCTCGATGACCTGGCTGCGCTCGCCGGCGTTGACGCCGACGTCGAGGCCCAGGATACCGAGACCGCCGAGGCACCCGAGGCTGTCGCCGCCACGACCACTGATAAGGAGTAGTTGACTGTGGCAGATTTCGAAGCTACTGATTTTGACTCGGTAAAGATCTCCCTTGCCTCCGCCGACCAGATCCGTTCCTGGTCGCACGGTGAGGTCAAGAAGCCGGAGACCATCAATTACCGTACCCTCAAGCCCGAGAAGGACGGCCTGTTTTGCGAGAAGATCTTCGGTCCCGCCAAGGACTGGGAGTGCTCCTGCGGCAAGTACAAGGGCATCCGCTTCAAGGGCATCGTCTGCGAGCGCTGCGGCGTCGAGGTCACCTCGGCCAAGGTGCGTCGCGACCGCATGGGCCACATCGAGCTCGCCGCTCCCGTGTCCCACATCTGGTACTTCAAGAGCCCCACGAGCTTCCCGATGAGCCGTATGCTCGACATCAAGTCCAAGGACCTCGAGAAGGTTCTGTACTTTGCCAGCTACATCATCACCGAGGTCGACTACGAGGCTCGCGAGGCCGACGCTGACGACCTGCGCGAGGAGCTCGCCGCCGATCTGGAAGAGATCGATGCCGAGTGCGCCCGCCAGATCGAGTCCCTCAAGGAGCAGGGCAACCCCGAGAACTTTGACGAGTTCTCCGACGAGGAGCCGCTGACCCCCGAGGAGATCGCCTCTGGCATCGTCGACATCGAGGAAGAGTGCAAGGACGAGAAGCAGCTCCGCACGGACGCCTTCAACGCCTTCATGAAGCTCACCGAGCGCGACCTCATCTCCGATGAGCCGCTGTTCCGTGAGATGACCCGTTACTACTCCATGTACTTCAAGGGTGGTATGGGTGCCGAGGCCGTTCGCGACCTGCTCGCTGCCATCGACCTCCCCTCCGAGGCCGAGAAGCTCAAGGCCATCATCGCCGACGAGGACTCCCAGAAGCAGAAGCGCGAGAAGGCCGTTAAGCGTCTCGAGGTCGTTGACGCCTTCCTGAAGGGCGGCAACAGCCCCGCAAACATGATCCTGGACGTCATCCCGGTCATTCCGCCTGATCTGCGCCCGATGGTCCAGCTCGACGGCGGCCGCTTCGCCGCGTCCGACCTCAACGACCTGTATCGTCGCGTGATCAACCGTAACAACCGACTCAAGCGCCTGCTCGACCTGGACGCCCCTGCGATCATCGTGAACAACGAGAAGCGCATGCTCCAGGAGTCCGTGGACGCCCTGTTCGACAACGGCCGTCGTGGTCGCCCGGTCTCTGGCCGTGGCGGTCGCCCGCTCAAGTCGCTCGCCGAGGCCCTCAAGGGCAAGCAGGGTCGTTTCCGTCAGAACCTGCTGGGCAAGCGTGTCGACTACTCCGGCCGTTCGGTTATCGTTACCGACCCCAAGCTGCTGCTGCACCAGTGCGGTCTGCCCAAGACCATGGCGCTGGAGCTCTTCAAGCCCTTCGTCATGAAGCGCTTGGTCGAGCTTGGCAAGGTCGAGAACATCAAGGGCGCCAAGCGCGCTATCGACCGCGGTGCCACCTTTGTGTGGGATATCCTCGAAGAGGTCATCGACGGCCGCGTCGTGCTGCTCAACCGTGCACCGACCCTGCACCGTCTGTCCATCCAGGCCTTTGAGCCGGTGCTGGTCGAGGGCAAGGCTATCCACCTGCATCCGCTGGTCTGCTCGCCCTTCAACGCCGACTTCGACGGCGACCAGATGTCTGTCCACGTGCCGCTGTCCAGCCAGGCTCAGGCCGAGGCCCGCGTGCTCATGCTCTCTGCGAACAACCTGCGCTCGCCGGCATCCGGCAAGCCGGTCAACATCCCTTCGCAGGACATGATCATCGGTGTGTACTACCTCACCCAGGTTCGCGAGGGTCTGCCGGGCGAGAACCACGTGTTCTCGAGCTTCGATGACGCGCTGCACGCCTATGACTGCCGCTCCGAGGTCGACATGCAGGCCAAGATCCAGGTCCGCGTGTCCGCTGCCGATGCCAACGTCATCAACGAGGACGGCACCCGTATCTTCCGCGTCAAGAACGGCAAGAACGAGTTCGTCGACTACGACGTCACCGGCAACAAGACCGCGCGCTTCGAGACCTCTATCGGCCGCATCATCTTCAACCGCCAGTGCCTGCCCGAAGACTATGAGTTCATGAACTACAAGATGGTCAAGGGCGACGTGGCTAAGCTGGTTGCGGACTGCTGCGATCGTTACCCCGAGGCCAAGGTCGGCCCGATCCTCGACGCCATCAAGTACTCCGGCTTCCACTACGCTACCCGCGCCGGCCTCACCATCTCGGTGTGGGACGCTCTCATCCCTGCCGAGAAGCAGGAGCTGCTCGACCGCGCCCAGGCCAACGTCGACCAGATCAACGAGTACTTCGAGGAGGGCTTCATCAACGAGACGGAGCGCCACATCGAAGTCGTTAACGAGTGGACCGCTTGTACCGACAAGGTTGCAGCGCTCATGCTCGATATGTTCGACGAGGAGAACCCGCTGTACATGATGGCCGACTCCGGCGCCCGTGGTTCTAAGACCCAGCTGCGTCAGCTCGGCGGCATGCGTGGCCTGATGGCAGACATGTCCGGCGAGACGATCGACCTTCCCATTAAGGCGAACTTCCGCGAGGGCCTGCTGCCGCTCGAGTACTTCATTTCGACCTACGGCGCCCGTAAGGGCCTGGTCGATACCGCATCCCACACCTCGGACTCTGGTTACCTGACCCGCCGTCTGGTCGACGTGGCCCAGGACGTCATCGTCCGCGAGGAGGACTGCGGTACGCACGAGGGCGTCACCTACAACCTCATCATCCCCGGCACCACCGATCTCAACACCGACCTCGTCGGCCGTTGCTTCATTGAGGACGTCGTGGCTCCCGATGGCACCGTGCTCTTTGAGCAGGACGGCTACATCGAGAAGGTCGCCGACATCCAGAAGATGGTCGATGCCGGCCTTAAGAAGGTCAAGCTTCGCGCGCTGCTCACCTGCCGTTCCAAGTACGGCGTGTGCCAGAAGTGCTACGGCTGGGATCTTTCCACCCGTCGTCCGGTCGCCATCGGTACCGCGGTCGGCATTATTGCCGCCCAGTCCATCGGCGAGCCCGGTACGCAGCTTACGATGCGTACCATTCACTCCGGCGGCGTCGCTGGCGTCGACGATATTACGCAGGGTCTGCCTACGGTCAGCCGTATGTTCGATATCGTCGGCAACGTCAACGAGAAGATCCTGGGTCGCGAGGCCGAGCTGGCTCCGTACTCCGGCCACCTCTCGATTAAGCCCGAGAAGTCCGAGTACGTGCTGACGCTCACCGACTCCGAGGATCACACCCGTGTCCTCGACGAGCGTCGCGTCCCCGCTTCGGTGCGCTTCATGCCCGAGATCGAGGACGGCTGCGAGGTTCGCGCCGGCGACCAGATCACCAAGGGCTTCGTCAACTTCCGCAACCTGCGTAAGCTGACCGACATCGAGTCGACGATGCACACCTTCGTCGAGAGCGTCAAGGACGTCTACACCAGCCAGGGCGTCGACCTGAACGACAAGCACATCGAGGTGCTCGCACGTCAGATGCTGCGTCGCGTTCAGATCACCAACCCCGGTGACTCCAAGTACCTGCTTGGTCAGTACGTCGACCGCTACGAGTTCGCCGACGAGGTCGAGCGCGTTGCCCGTCTGGGCGGTCAGGCTCCTGTGGCCGAGCCCGTCATCCTGGGTACGCTCAAGGTCGCGTCCAACATCGACTCCTGGCTGTCGAGCGCTTCGTTCATCCGTACCGCCGGCGTCCTTACCGAGGCTGCCATCGAGGGCAAGGTCGACCACCTGCTCGACCTTAAGTCCAACGTCATCGTCGGTAAGAAGATCCCGGCTGGTACCGGCCTCAAGCCGTACGCCAACGCCAAGCTGACGTATCGCACGGCCGACGGCTACGTGGACATCGACGGCCCGGCTTCGCCCAACGCCAAGTCGCTGCCCGAGTGGGCTCCTGTGGAGCTCAAGGACCTGGACGAGCAGCTCCCGCAGCAGCTCGACTGGGCCGGCTACGACGAGTTCGGTGGTGCTGACGGTTCGTTCACCCGCAACGGCCACACCATCTCCGCCGAGAAGGCTCGTCTGTACCTGTTCGACGACCTGGGCGTGTCGCAGCGCTGGACCAACAAGTTCAGCGAGGTTGGCATCGAGACGGTCGGCGACCTGGTCGGCAAGTCCGAGGAGGATCTGCTGCGCATCGATGGCATCGGTGCCAAGGCGATCGAGGAGCTCCGTGACGGCCTCGAGGCCCACGATCTGCTCTACATCCTCGAGAACAACGACGACGTTGCCGACGAGGAAGACCTCTCGCAGCTGCTGCAGATGGTCTTTAGCCCCGACGGTCCGGACGATATCCTGCTGGGTACCTCTGCTCCGACGCATCATGCCGACGCCGACGAGGAGCTCCTGGGCGCCCCGATCGACGACAAGAAGGCTCCCGCCAACGGTGCCATCAACGAGGACATGGCTTCCCTCGATGAGCTGCTCAACCAGCTCGTGGACACCGACGACGCCGAAGAGGCCAAGGACAACGACGAGGAGTAACTTCCAAGTACGTTAACCGCCCTTCCAAAGACCCGTTTCCCAACAGGGAAGCGGGTCTTTTTTGTTGAAAAAACCTGCCAATAAGGGACAGGTTTTTTTGGTAGGTTTTTCCTGCTTGAATTTGAAACATTTCGTCCGGCAAGAGCGTATCTATGGTGAGGGCCTCAGCAAGAATCATGAACGTCACCGGGAGGTGATTATGGAAGAACAAGCATTTAGACAGGCGGTCGAAGATCACCGGGATGTCGTGTTTCGGATCGCATTGACGTACCTGCGCGATCGCGCCGATGCCGACGATATTGCCCAAGATGTCTTTCTTAAGCTGCTTAAAAGCGATGGACACTTTGAAAGTTGGGAACATCTTCGTCGATGGCTTATCCGGGTCACGATCAATGAATGTAAATCGCTCTTTCGAAAGCCATGGAGGCGTGTGGAGGATATTGAGAACCTGGCCGATTCGCTTTCGGCGGCGCAGGATGAGACCAAGGCGGTCCTGTCAGACGTTATGCGACTTCCGGAGCGATTCCGCGTTCCCATCGTGCTCTATTACTATCTGGGCTTTTCGACCTCAGAGATTGCCGAGTTGTTGCATGTACCAGCCGCGACCGTTCGAACGCGTTTGGCTCGCGGCAGGTCGAAGCTCAAGTTCATCCTAGAGGAGGGCGACCGTGAAATCCAACCAAATCAAGCAGGCCTTCGAGTCCATCCAAGCCGATAGCGATCTTGCAGATCGCGTCCTAAATACCGCTGCGGGTGAGCCGCTTCATCGAAAGGGCCACGCGAAGCCTCTCTATGTTGCCGTAATCGGATGTCTTGCCGGAGTACTGGCGACCGGAGGGGTCGCCTACGCCGTTGTCAATTCTGGCTATTTTGCCTCAGCCTGGGGAAACCACGGCAATGGGGATTCCATTACCTGGACCAACGGTGGCTCATCGGGGACTAAATACACCTACACCAGAGAGTTTGGTGATGGCATCGCGCCCCAAAGCCTGGAGGGTGCAGTCCAGAAGGTTAATCTGTCCGTCGAGGGTAACGGTTATACGCTCGATATCCATGAGATGGCTATCGATCAAAACGGCTGCGGCGCCGTGACGTTTACGTTGTCCAATCCAAATGGAGTTAACTGCTACAAGCCGGCAGCAGAGATCGGCGAACTTGTTCTTTATGGTGAAGAAGAACAGGGCATCGGCACGCCCGACATGAAGTTCGGCGAGGAATGGGCTGACACACGCTGCACCATTGATAAGGACACATCAAGCGATACTGTCATTAATGGCACGATGTACTTTGCTTCTATGGATCGCGAGCGAGGTTTTCAACATGCGGTCACCTGGAATATCTCGTGGACCGAGGGCGAAGGCGAGGATGCGAAGCCGTTCGAGGCATCGACGCCCGAGTTTAGCGTTGGAGCGTACGTCGATACAAAGGAACTCCGCTCCGATGACTCGCCTCTCGAGATCAGCCCGTTTTCCATCCAGACGCACATCGATGATTTAGGCTATGAAGCAGTTGATAATAAGCTGACCGTCAGCTACAAGGATGGATCGGAGCAGATTATCGAAGATGACGACGCAGGGGTGTTCAACTTATATTTTTCTTATGCGCGCAATAGCGGAGAGAACATCTGGGTGCCAACGAAGTTGATTGATGTCGACCAAGTGGTCTCAGTAACGCTTGAGGGCACGAGGTGCACGTCAACAGGAGAGACCGAAACGGAAGAGCCCTTTACTATCGTCTATTCGTAAGGTCTGAGGCCGCTTCCTACTAGGGGAAGCGGCCTCTTTTGCGTTAAATGGAAACGCCGCCGATTTCCATGCGACAGATGAGAGCTGATTACCGCTGGAGCGCAGCGTTTCCCCAGATAAAACCGACCAAAATAAACCTGTCCCTTTTTGGCGGGTAACGTTGCCCCGACGAGCACGCCGGATTCCCGGCCCGGTCGGCGCGGGGGCTAAGTTTGTCGCGAGTTCCGCACGAGCCGGAGGCCACTTAATGTGGCCTCCGTGCGAGCCAGGACTGTAGAGCAGCAAACTTAACCCCTGTGCCGCCCGGACCGGGAATCCGCCCACGCGCACAGAAGGGGATTCCTTTTGTGTAGGCTTTGCGGAAATGTGGGTATTTTAGGATACGCCCGGCGGCGTGGTCTGTTGACGACACAGCTAACGCCACGTATCCTATCGAACTGCGTGTTTCGTAGGGGGATGCTGACCCCTCGATTCAAGCCGTTGCACTTTACAGAAAGCTGGAATCATTCGAGAAGGAGTACGCTTTGCCTACTATTAACCAGCTGGTTCGCCAGGGCCGTCGTTCCGTGCCCAAGAAGTCCAAGAACGCTGCCCTGCAGCACAACTCCCAGAAGCGCGGCGTGTGCACCCGCGTCTTCACCACGAGCCCCAAGAAGCCGAACTCGGCTCTTCGTAAGGTTGCCCGTGTTCGCCTCGTCAACGGCATCGAAGTTACTGCTTACATCCCGGGTGAGGGCCACAACCTGCAGGAGCACTCCATCGTGCTCGTCCGCGGCGGTCGTGTCCGTGACCTCCCTGGTGTCCGTTATCACGTCATCCGTGGCGCCTACGACGCTGCTCCGGTCCAGAACCGTATGCAGGCCCGTTCCAAGTACGGTGCTAAGCGCCCCAAGGCCAAATAAGCCAGATAACGTTTTGATACTTTCGCCGTGTGCCGCCTAAGCGCCGCACGGTAGACACTTAAGGAGATTTCACATGCCGCGTCGTGCAGCAGCTAATCGTCGTGAGGTTCAGCCTGACGCCGTTTACAACAACCGCCTGGTGACTCAGCTCATCAACAAGGTCCTTCTTGACGGCAAGAAGGCCACCGCTGAGCGCATCGTTTACACCGCTTTCGAGATCGTTGCCGAGAAGTCCGAGGGTGGCGACGCTCTCGCTACCTTCAAGAAGGCTATGGACAACGTCAAGCCCACGCTCGAGGTTAAGCCCAAGCGTGTCGGTGGCGCTACCTATCAGGTCCCGATGGAGGTCAACTCCCGTCGTTCCACCGCTCTGGGTATCCGCTGGATCGTCAACTTCTCCCGCGCTCGCAAGGAGAAGACCATGGCCGAGCGTCTCGCCAACGAGATCCTCGACGCTTCCAACGGCCTGGGCGCTTCCGTCAAGAAGCGTGAGGACGTCTTCAAGATGGCCGAGGCCAACCGCGCGTTCTCTCACTATCGTTGGTAAGTTAAGGTAAGGAACTAACATGGCTAAGCCTAAGTACAAGCTTTCCGATACCCGTAACATCGGCATCATGGCCCACATCGATGCCGGTAAGACCACCACGACCGAGCGTATTCTTTACTACACCGGTAAGACCCACAAGATCGGTGAGGTCCATGAGGGCGCTGCCACCATGGACTGGATGGTTCAGGAGCAGGAGCGCGGCGTAACCATTACCTCCGCTGCTACCACGTGCTTCTGGAACAAGGACGGTAAGGACTACCGCATCCAGATCATCGACACCCCGGGCCACGTTGACTTCACCGCCGAGGTCGAGCGCTGCCTGCGCGTCCTCGATGGCGCTGTCGCCGTCTTCGACGCCGTTGCCGGCGTTCAGCCCCAGTCTGAGACCGTTTGGCGTCAGGCTTCTACCTTCAACGTTCCCCGCATCGCCTTCATCAACAAGTATGACCGCGTGGGCGCTGACTTCTTCAACGCTATCGAGACCATGAAGGATCGTCTCGACGCTAACGCCGTGGCCGCTCAGGTCCCGATGGGCGCCGAGGACAACTTCTGGGGCGTCATCGACCTGGTCACCATGACTGCATGGGACTTCAAGGCCGACGAGAAGGGCATGACCTACCCCGAGCCGATGGACGAGATCCCGGCTGAGTTTGCCGACATCGCTGCCACCAAGCGCGAGGAGCTCCTCGACGCTGCTGCCAGCTTTGACGACGAGCTCATGGAGAAGATTCTCATGGAGGAGGACTTCACCGTCGAGGAGCTCAAGGCTGCTCTGCGCAAGGGCGTTCTGGCCAACGAGCTCAACCTCGTCTTCGTGGGTTCCGCCTACAAGAACAAGGGCGTTCAGGAGCTGCTCGACGCTGTCGTCGACTACCTGCCCAGCCCGCTCGACGTCGAGGCCGTCACCGGTACCGATCCGGACACCGGCGAGGAGATTCAGCGTCATCCTTCCTTCGACGAGCCCTTCTCCGGCCTGGTCTTCAAGATCATGACCGACCCGTTCGTCGGTAAGCTCACCTATGTCCGCGTTTACTCCGGCCGCGCCGAGTCCGGCTCCTACGTGGTCAACGCTTCCAACGGTCAGCGCGAGCGCCTCGGCCGCATCCTCGAGATGAACGCCGCCGAGCGTATCGACCGTGACGACGCTGCCGCGGGCGACATCGTCGCTTGCGTCGGCTTCAAGAACTCCACCACCGGTGACACCCTGTGCGCCGAGGGCAAGGAGATCGTCCTCGAGAAGATCGAGTTCGCTAAGCCCGTTATCGACGTTGCCATCGAGCCCAAGACCAAGGCCGAGCAGGACAAGATGTCCCTGGCTCTGACCAAGCTCGCCGAGGAGGACCCGACCTTCCAGGTGTCCACCAACCACGAGACCGGCCAGACCATCATCGCCGGCATGGGCGAGCTGCACCTCGAGATCATCGTCGACCGTCTGCTCCGCGAGTTCAAGGTTGACGCTAACGTTGGTAAGCCCCAGGTTGCCTACCGCGAGACCGCTGGTCACGACGTCGAGAAGGCTGAGGGCAAGTTCGTCCGTCAGTCCGGCGGTCGCGGTCAGTACGGCCACGCCGTCATCAAGCTCGAGAAGATGGAGGAGGGCTTCGGCTACGAGTTCGTCAACGCTATCGTCGGCGGCGTCGTGCCCAAGGAGTACATCCCGTCCATCGACAAGGGCATCCAGGAGGCCCTGAACACCGGTGTTATCGCCGGCTTCCCGGTCCTCGACGTTAAGGTCACCCTGTTCGACGGTTCTTACCACGAGGTCGACTCCTCCGAGGCCGCCTTCAAGATCGCCGGTTCCATGGCTATCAAGGACGCCCTCAAGAAGTCCGATCCGCAGCTGCTCGAGCCGATCATGGCTGTCGAGGTCGAGACCCCTGAGCAGTACATGGGCGACGTTATGGGCAACCTCTCCGGTCGCCGCGGCAAGATCGAGGGCATGGAGGATCGCAAGAACAGCAAGCTCATCCGTGCCAAGGTGCCGCTGGGCGAGATGTTCGGTTACGCTACCGACCTTCGCTCCCAGACCCAGGGCCGTGCATCCTACACGATGCAGTTCGACTCTTATGAGCCCGCGCCCAAGTCCATCGTGGACGAGGTCATGAGCAAGAACGCCTAAGTTCGAGCTCCCTGTTACGTAATCCGCGAGAACATCTCTCGCACTCTTTGGAGGTTTAAGTTGGCTACCCAGAAGATCCGCATTCGCCTCAAGGGCTATGATCACGAGGTCGTCGATCAGTCCGCGAAGCTCATCGTCGAGACCGCTCAGAAGACCGGCGCTCGCGTTTCCGGTCCTGTCCCCCTGCCCACCGAGCGCAACCTGTACACGGTTATCCGCTCGCCGCACGTGAACAAGGACTCCCGTGAGCAGTTCGAGATGCGCACCCACAAGCGCCTCATCGACATCCTCGACCCCACCTCGGGCACCGTTGATTCGCTCATGCGTCTCGACCTCCCCGCTGGCGTCGACATCGACATCAAGCTCTAAGCGATATCGCTCATAGCTTATAGAGCCCCGCTGCCATCTTGGTAGCGGGGCTCTTTTGTTTTGAGTTTAGATTTTGGGATAGCGAATTCGTCTGCCGAGCTGATGGCTGCGGCGCCCTATTCGCTCAGGGGGCGCAAGGACGCTTCTTCGAAGTGGAAGACGCACAAGCCGCTCTCGGTCTCAATGCTTGCGCGGCCGCAATCGTCGACCGTTCTAAATATGCCTCGTGCCAGCTCGTCTCCAGCGGGGGAGCGGGCGATAACGTGCTTCCCGATCCAATTGAGGTGAGCGATATATTCGTCGTGGACGGGCGCGAGCGGACCGGCGTCTTCTTCCTTGGCGTTGAGGCGCTCTGCCCAGGTATCTACAGCGTCTATAACTGCGTGATAGACCTCATCGAGGAGCATGTCGACGGCGGGAACGCTCTCGTTGAGGTCCGAGAGGCCAATTGCCGCCAGGCCGCCATCGGGCACCTCTTGGGGCGTGTAGTTTACGTTGACACCAATGCCGCAGACGGCGAAAGGTTTGCCTTCGTTATCGCGTGCGGCCTCGACCAGAATGCCGCCGAGCTTGCGTCCTCGCGCGACCAGGTCGTTGGGCCACTTGAGGGCTATTTCGCTTGCAAGGCCTTGCTTTTCGAGTGCTTCGAGCACCGCTAGGCCGCTGACGGCGGCAAGACCAGAGTACTTTGCGGGATTAACGCATGGACGCAGGACAATCGAAAGCAATAGGTTGCCGGCGGTTGAATCCCACTTGTGGCCGCGCCGGCCGCGTCCTGCCGTTTGCGCGCGGGCGGCAAGTCCTGTGCCGTGCGGCGCACCCTGTTTTCCTGCCTCGAGCAGGTCATCGTTGGTCGATCCGGTTACGTCGACTATCGTTAATTGGGCATTCATAACGGTTGCTACCTCCTAAGTTAATAAGGCAATCGCGTAATGGTGTCGAGAGATAGACACTATGTGAAGCCTTTGTCGCATTTGGACAATTTAATGTTAACACGTCAACAATGACTAAATTGCGCTATCCTCTCTTGGTCGATGTAAACACGTCAACAATCCAAAGGAGGTTAGTGATGGGTTTCACGATTCTTGGAACAGGCTCGGCGCTTCCTAAGCGCAGTGTTTCTAATGACGAGCTGTCTGAGTTCCTCGATACCTCGGATGAGTGGATTTTTACCCGCACAGGTATCAAGAGCCGCCACGTCTGCACCACCGAGTCACTTGACGACCTTGCCGTAGCGGCGAGCGAGCGGGCACTCCAGGTGTCCGGAATCGACGCGAGCCAGCTGGATCTGATCGTCTGTTCGACGACGACGGGTGACCACCTTGTTCCCGCTGAGGCGTGTGCCGTTGCTGAGCGACTAGGCGCGACGTGCCCTGCCTTCGATGTCTCGGCGGCTTGTGCCGGCTTCGTATTTGCGCTCGATGTCGCCGAGGGCTATATCGCCCGAGGACGAGCCGAGCATGCGCTTGTCGTTGCGGCCGAGCAGATGACGCGCGCGCTCGATTGGACCGACCGTGCCACGTGCGTGCTCTTTGGCGATGGCGCGGGCGCTGCAGTCATGGAGGCCGGGGGAGAGAATCCCCTTGCCGTTGAGCTTTCGACCGCACCCGATGTCGAGACGTTGCGCGTTCCCGGGCTGGATGGCACCTCGCCATTCAAAGTTCCCTCGGACCGCCAGAGCGTGCTGTTCATGAATGGCCGCCGCGTGTTCAAGTTCGGCGTCAACGCCATCTGCGACACGGTCAACAAGCTCGCCTGCGACGCGAGTATCGCGGTCGAGGACATCGATCATTTTGTATTCCATCAGGCTAACGAACGAATCCTGAGTCAGGCGGTCAAGCGTCTGGGCGTGCCAGACGAGCGTGTGGTTCGAACGCTGCGCGAGACCGGCAACATTTCGAGCGCATGCATTCCACTTGCCCTCGACCGGCTGGCAAACGCCGGTGTACTTCACACGGGCGACACCATCGCCTTGGTTGGATTTGGCGCCGGTCTGGATATAGGTGGCTATCTGCTTCGTTGGAAGTAGTCGCACATAGGAAATAAAAACGCCCTAGGGCACAACCAAAGGAGAACTACCATGGCAGATCAGAAGACCTTCGAGCGCGTTTGCGACGTTATCCGCGAGACCGCCGGTCTTGACGATGTCGAGATGAAGCCCGAGTCCACGCTCGAGGAGATTGGTCTCGACAGCCTGGGCACCGTCGAGATCCTCGTTGCCGTCGAGGACGAGTTTGGCATCCAGCTCGATACCGAGGAGAACCCCAAGACGGTCGGCGAGTTCGCCGATACGGTCGAGGCGGCATTGGAGAAGTAGAGATGCTCAAGACTCCTCTCTGCGATCTGCTCGGCATCGAAAAGCCCGTGTTCCAGGGCGGTATGGCCTGGATTGCCGATGCCTCGCTGGCGTCCGCAGTGTCCGAGGCGGGTGGCTTAGGCATCATCGCGGCCATGAACGCCGACGCCAACTGGCTTCGCGACCAGATTCATGAGCTGCGCGCCAAGACGGATAAGCCCTTTGGCGTGAACGTCATGCTCATGAGCCCGTTTGCCGACGAGGTTGCACAGGTTGTGATCGATGAGCAGGTGCCCGTTGTGGTGACTGGTGCCGGTAATCCCACCAAGTACATGAAAGCTTGGAACGATGCGGGCATCAAGGTCATCCCCGTTGTGGCTTCGGTGGCGCTCGCCCGTCTCGTGGCGCGTCGTGGAGCCACAGCGGTTGTTGCCGAGGGCACCGAATCGGGCGGCCATATTGGCGAGACCTCGACGATGGCACTGGTGCCGCAGGTCGTCGATGCGGTCGACATTCCCGTAGTGGCTGCCGGCGGTATTGCCGACGGCCGTGGCGTGGCGGCCGCCTTTATGCTGGGCGCTGCCGGCGTCCAGGTGGGTACGCGCTTTCTGGTCGCAGACGAGTGCACCGTCTCGGAGCAGTACAAAGAGATGGTCCTGAAGGCCAACGACACTTCGACGCGTGCGACCGGTCGCTCGACGGGACATCCAGTGCGCGCCCTCAAGAGCCCCTTCACCAACGCCTATGCCAAGAGCGAGGGTTCCGGTGCGAGTGCCGAGGAGCTCGGTGCTTTGGGAACCGGTGCGCTGCGTAAGGCCGCCAAGGACGGCAACTACGAAGAGGGTTCGTTTTTGTGTGGACAGATTGCCGGCATGGTTAGCGAGCGCCAGAGCGCGCGTGAAATCGTTGACGATCTGGTCGATGGCGCCGAGCGCGTCCTGAAGGGTGCGTCCGCATGGGTAGCGTAGCGTTTCTGTTTGCCGGCCAGGGTGCCCAACACCCCGCGATGGGCGTCGACCTGATCGAGGCATCGCCGGCGGCCGCCGAGGTGTTCGCCATTGTCGACGAGGTGCGCCCGGGGACCAGCGAGCAGTGCCGGAGCGCCTCCAAGGAGGAGCTCTCGCAGACCGAGAACACGCAGCCGTGCGTGTTCGTTCACGACCTGGCAGCGGCTACCGCTCTGCGTGAGCGCGGCGTGGTGCCTGCCGCCTGTGCGGGATTCTCGCTGGGCGAGGTCGCTGCACTCACCTTTGCGGGGGCATTCGATACGCGAGCGGGTTTTGAGCTCGTGTGTGAGCGCGCGGCATTGATGGCCACGGCGGCCGAGCGTCACCCCGGCGGCATGCGCGCCGTCATCAAACTTGATGCTGCGCAAGTCGAGAACCTGGCTGCGCAGGCCGGCGAGGACTGCTGGCCGGTCAACTACAACAGTCCCCAGCAGACGGTTGTGGCCGGAGCGCCCGATGCGCTGCAGACCCTCGACGTCCTAGTAAAAGAGGCTGGCGGCCGGGCCATGAAGGTCGCGGTGTCGGGTGCATTCCATAGCCCCTATATGGCCGAGGCGACTGAGGGACTGGCGACGTATATCCAAGCCGGCCACGCGCCGTCTCCGCTGCTGATTCCGGTCATGGCAAATATGACGGCGGCGCCCTATCCGGCGGACTCGCGAGCAGTATCGGATGTCTTGGCCAACCAGGTGAGCAATGCCGTTCGCTGGGTCGACACGCTGCATACTCTGCAGGATCAGGGCATCGACACGTTTATTGAGGTCGGTCCTGGCAAAACACTGTCGGGCCTGGTCAAGCGTACGCTGAGCGACGTTCGCGTGTATTCGTGCGAAACGGCCGAGCAGGTCGCAGCTATTGCCGATGAGCTCGCATAGCCCACAGGGCTGTAACCCGAAAGGAATGACATGGGCAACTTGAACAACGGCGCGCTCGAGCGCAACGACTCACGCCGTGTGGCACTGGTCACGGGCGGCTCGCGGGGAATCGGCCGCGCTTGTGCGGTTGGCTTGGCGGAGGACGGCTTTGATATTGCCGTCGTCTATGCCGGTAGCGTCGATGCCGCGCGCGAGACATGCGGAGCCTGCGAGATGGTTGGCGCCACGGCGCGCGCATATCAATGCGACGTGGCAGACCCCGCTGCCGTCAATGCGTGCGTGGAAGCGGTCCTCAACGACTTTGGCTCCATTTGGGCGCTCGTCAACAACGCCGGCATCACGCGCGACGGCCTGCTCATGCGTTTGGGTGACGATGCCTTCGACCGCGTGCTCGATGTCAATCTCAAGGGCACGTTCAATACGACGCGCGCACTCACCAAGACCTTTATGCGCCAGCGCGGCGGTTGCGTCATCAACATGAGCTCGGTTGTGGGCCTGATGGGCAATGCCGGGCAGGCCAACTACGCTGCCTCCAAGGCGGGCGTCATCGGCCTGACCAAGGCGGTAGCGCGCGAGCTTGCGCCCCGCGGCGTACGAGTGAACGCGGTCGCACCCGGGGTTGTCGAGACGGATATGACGGCAAAGCTCTCGGCGAAGGTTCGCGCGGCAACCGAGGAGCAGATTCCCCTAAAGCGCATGGCGCGCCCCGAGGAAGTGGCCGGCGTGGTGCGCTTTTTGGCGAGCGATGCGGCTGCCTACATTACGGGCGAGGTCGTACGCGTCGACGGCGGAATGGCGATGTAGAAACCAGGGCCGAAGAACGGCTTGGATGAGGAGACCATGATGGAACAGAGAGTTGCAATCACCGGTATCGGTGCCGTGTCGCCGCTCGGCAACACCGCGCTTGCCACCTGGGCGGCCATGTGCGCCGGCACGTGCGGCATCGGCCCGATCACGCACTTCGATACCGATGCGTTTGCCGTCAAGGTGGCAGCCGAGGTCAAGGGCTTTGACGGCAACGAGTACTTTGGCAAGCGTGACGCCAAGCATCTCGACCCCTGCGTTCAGTTTGCGATGGCGGCTTCGGACGAAGCCATGCACGATGCGGGCTTTGATGTCGAAGGCGCCATCGATCGCGAGCGCCTGGGCGTCTACGTGGGCTCAGGCGTGGGCGGCATGACGACGCTCGTCGACAACGTCCATACGATTGCCGATCGCGGGCCCCGCCGCGCATCGCCCTATATGATCGCGATGATGATCCCCAACATGGCATCGGGCAATATCGCAATCCGCCACAAGGCAAAGGGCCCGACCCTGCCCGTGGTGACCGCGTGCGCAACCTCGGCCCATGCGGTGGGCGAGGCGTTCCGCGCCATCAAGCA
Source organism: uncultured bacterium (assembly GCA_905215765.1). Classification (GTDB taxonomy): domain Bacteria; phylum Actinomycetota; class Coriobacteriia; order Coriobacteriales; family Coriobacteriaceae; genus Collinsella. The sequence goes on along the minus strand of CAJMRP010000037.1, from coordinate 860 downwards.
CGGCTATGCCGACGCGATCCTCGCGGGCGGCGCCGAGGCCGCAATTATCCCCGACGCCGTTGCGGGCTTTACGTCCTGCCGCGCATTGACCACCAACCCCGATCCCGCGACGGCCTGCCGTCCGTTCGATGCAGACCGCGACGGCTTTGTGATGGGCGAGGGCGCCTGCGTGCTCGTGCTCGAGAGCATGGAACATGCGCAGGCGCGCGGTGCGCACATTTATGCCGAGGTCGTGGGCTACGGCAACACCGATGATGCCTATCACATCACGAGCCCTGATCCCGAGGCTGCCGGCATTGCCCGCGCGATATCGCTGGCGGTGACCGAGGGCGACGTCAAGCCTTCCGAGGGTCTCTACATCAATGCCCACGGCACATCTACCAAGCTCAACGATTCGTCCGAGACGGCGGGCATTAAGCGTGCGCTCGGCGAGGACGCGGCGCGCGCCGCGCACGTCTCGTCGACTAAGTCGATGACCGGCCACATGATCGGTGCCACGGGCGCCATCGAGGTCATGGCCTGCGCCATGGCGCTCGAGCAGGGCGTGGTGCCGCCGACCATTAACTACCGCACGCCCGATCCCGCCTGCGATCTTGACTATACGCCCAATCGCGCAGTTCGCGCCGACCTTACCTGGGCGCTTTCGACCAACCTAGGCTTTGGCGGGCACAACGCCGCCATCGCGCTGCGTAGATATACGAGGAGCTAGAGCATGGATTCCAAAAGACTTGCCGAGATAGCCGATGTGATGGAGGACCGCGGCCTCACGCGCGTGCGCGTTGAGGAGCCCGATGGCACCGCGGTCGAACTCGAGCGCGCGAGCGCCGCACAGCCGGTTGCCGTGCCCATGCCCATGCCGA